>DATJTL010000437.1:0-2414 GCA_035503415.1 Xanthobacteraceae bacterium | reverse complement strand
GCCGCCGCCGGCGTGCCCGATGCGCTTGCCGCGCGGATCGCCGATCTCGGTGCGCTCACCGCCGCGCCCGACATCGTGTTGGTCGCCGATCGTACCGGGAAGCCGATCGGTGACGTTGCAGCAACCTATTTCGCCGCCAGTAGCTTCTTCCGCCTCGATCGTATCGTGGGAGCCGCCGCCGGAATTCCGGTGACCGACTATTTCGATCGTTTGGCGCTCGATCGCGCGCGGGATTCGATTGGCGACGCCGAGCGGCGACTGGCAGCTGCCATGGTGGGTAACGCCGCCGCGGGCGGCGCGGCGGTCGAGGCGTGGGTTGCGCCCCGGCGCGCCGAGGTGGAACGCGTCCGCGGCGCGATTTTTGAAATCGCCGGCTCCGGCTTGACCCTTTCCAAGCTCAGCGTGGCCGCCAGCCTGCTCGGAGAGCTGGTGAAAAGCTGATCGCTGTCAGAGGCTTAGACGATCATTACAAAATGGCCATAAAAAAGAACCCCAAGCAGAATACGCGCTTGGGGTTCTTTGAGTCGTTGCCTCAACTTAGGCTTATGGGGACCGGGCGGCGGGGTGTCGGGGGATGGGGGAGCCGCCCGGCCGGCCTAATGAGCGGAAAATAGGAGTGTGATCTGCAGATGCAATGCGGATCACGCATTAGTGTTGTTGTGTGCGACAAGGCGTCCGTTTTCCAGCTGCGTGCTGAAGTTCCCCGCGCAGTCGGAACTGAATGTCCAGCATGTGCATGTTGCAGCGCCGCTTACCCCGTTGTCGCCCCCGTTTCACAATTTCAGAGCGATATTGCCGATTGCCGCGTCGGCGAAGAACAAAGCCTCCGCTAAACGTTCCCAGTCGAAAGGACCATTTTTTATTTCACGGTTGCCGCCGCAATGCGTGTCGCCGCTGCCGAAGCCGTCTAGAATTTTCCGGTACTTGGAGTGGTCCTTTGAATGCAACATTCGCGCAGAGGCTGCCGAAACCGGATGCGAATGTTAGAATTGAACCACGAGCTGTCATGTAAGGGGTCGGCGAAGTAGCACATGAGCGCGATTCAGCACTTGCAGCCGCTTTATTCGTCGACCGGGTTTGCCGTCGGCTTGCTGGTCGGTTTGACCGGTGTTGGCGGCGGCTCCTTGATGACGCCGCTTCTCATTTTGTTGTTTGGCATTCATCCGTCGACGGCGGTTGGAACCGACCTGCTCTACGCCGCGGTTACGAAATCGGCGGGGAGCCTCGTGCACGGGTTCAACCGGACCATCGATTGGCGCCTGGTAGGCTTGCTGGCCACCGGCAGCGTCCCGCTGACAGTCGTCACGTTGGTGCTATTGAGCCATATCGGTATTCATAGCGACGCCGCCCGCTATCTGATCACGTTCGTGCTGACCGGGGCGCTGCTGATCACCGCCGTGACGCTGGTGTTCCGCGACAGGATCGTCGCTCGCTACGCAACGCGAATAGACGCGCTGCGGCCGAAGCAGGTCGCAATTCTCACCGTCGCGGTGGGCGCCGTGCTCGGCGTCGTAGTGTCGATCTCCTCGGTCGGCGCGGGCGCAATCGGCGTCGCGGCGCTGCTTCTGCTCTACCCGAAACTGCCGACCGCGCGCATCGTCGGTTCCGATATCGCGCACGCCGTGCCGCTTACTCTTGCCGCCGGCATCGGGCATTGGCTGCTCGGCTCGATCAACGTGGACGTACTGCTCTCGCTCTTGGTCGGGTCGGTGCCGGGCATTTTGATCGGCAGCTACACCGCACCGCGAATTCCGGAGAAGGCCCTGCGCCTGACGCTGGCCTGTGTTCTCATCCTGGTGGCGACCAAGCTGCCCTTTGATTTGCACGGGGCCCCAACGGCGAACCAGGCGTCATCCGCGCCGGCGGAGAATGCGGCGTCCGCAAAGGGACCCGCCACGGAAACCAAGGTCACTGCCGTCGGTATCCGCAACCGCGGCGCGGCGAAACAGCCCTAGAGCGCAATCGCTTCATATTGAATCGATTGGCACTCTAGGATTTTGGTGGAACATGATCTTTTCGGAAAACCGGTTCCCACTTTTCCGGATCATGCTCTAAAGGCCAACTCAGTCGGCTGTGGCGCCGGGATTGGGCAGCCCGTAGCGGTGCAGGTCGGTGCCGTGCACGTCGAGCCAGATCTTGGCGCGCTCGTGGTCCGGGCACAGCTTCTGCACCAGCCGCCAAAAGCGCGGCGAATGATTCATCTCGATCAAATGGGCAACTTCGTGCGCGGCGAGATAGTCGAGCACTTCGCTCGGCGCCAAAATCAGCCGCCACGAAAACGACAGCGCTCCGGTCGTCGAGCATGACCCCCAGCGGCTCGACTGATCGCGCACGGCGACGCGCTTGATGCGCACACCGAGTGCGCCGGCGAAGCGCAAGCTCGCGGCCTCGAGATCGCGCTTGGCCTCGCGGCG
>DATJTL010000436.1:0-11756 GCA_035503415.1 Xanthobacteraceae bacterium | reverse complement strand
CTGACGAGGAGCACGGAAAACCAGCCGATTGTATTGTGAGGCGGGTGCCAATTCGTCGTGAGGAGGGCGGCGATCGCAAATATCGCGGTCGACGAAACCAGCGAATGCCACGTCGTCATTCGCGGATCGGCGCCCTGCAGTTCGATGCGGGCCACCAGGAGAAACACCGCACGCGAGAGCGCGGCGCCGAGCGCAAGCGAGATCCCCAGCGCCGACAGAGGCTGCGGGTAGGCGCCAATCATCACCGCGAGCCCGCAAAACGCCGCGGTCGCGGCAAGCGCGCCCTGCCATGACAGCCGTTCAATGCCGAACATCCAACCGCCGATGCCGGTGAGCAGCGGATAGATGAAATAAGTCAGCACCGCGATCGGCACGTTGATGAGTGCGATCGCCTCGAACAGGCCGTAGACGACGGCGGCGAACAGCACGCCGAGCCCGAGAGCGATGAGACGCGTGCGCGCCGTTTCACCAACGGGCGCCGGGCCGAAACGCAGATAAACGAACAGAATAGCGAGCCCGATCACCCCACGGATCAGCGCCAGCGTGAGCACGTCGCCGCCGCCGGCAAACACGACCTTGGCGAATGCGTCCGAGATCGCAAACGAGGCAGCGGCGATGACGCCGGGGCCAAGGGCGGCGCGCGGCGCGCCGGCGATCTTGGAGTCCATCCGGATCAATTGTGAATGAGCGTCCCGGCGCCAAGTTCGGTGAACAGTTCGAGCAGCACCGCGTGCGGCACCTTGCCGTCAAGGATGACCACGCCCTCGACACCGCGGTCAAGCGCGTCGATGCAGGTCTCGACCTTGGGGATCATACCGCCCGAAATGGTGCCGTCGGCGATCAGGCGCCGCGCCTCGTCGGCCGACAATTGCTTGATGAGATTCTTCGATTTGTCGAGCACGCCGGGCACGTCGGTGAGCAGCAGGAAGCGTTTGGCCTTCAGCGCGCCGGCGATGGCGCCCGCGAAGGTATCGGCGTTGACGTTGTAGGTGCCGCCGTTGGCTGCCGCGGCGACCGGCGCCAGGACCGGAATCAGTTCGCGGCCGAGAACCTGCGCGAGCACGGTGGTGTCCACCTTGTCCGGCTCGCCGACGAACCCGAGATCGACGATCTTCTCGATGTGGGAACCGGGATCGACCACGGTGCGCGTCAGCTTCTTGGCAACCACCATGTTGCCGTCCTTGCCGCAAAGCCCGATCGCCTTGCCGCCGGCTTCATTGATGTAGCCCACCATTTGCTTGTTGATCGAACCGGCGAGCACCATTTCGACGATCTCGAGCGTCTTTTCGTCGGTGATGCGCAGACCGGCCTCGAACTGGGATTGGACGCCCACGCGCTTGAGCATCGCTTCGATCTGCGGGCCGCCGCCATGGACCACGACCGGATTGATCGCGGTCTGCTCCAAAAGCACGATGTCGCGAGCGAACTCGCGGGCGAACTGCTCGTCACCCATGGCATGGCCGCCGTATTTGACGACGACGACCGCTTCGTCATAGCGCTGCATATAGGGCAGGGCCTCCGCCAGAATGCGGGCCTGCTGGTAGGGCGTCACCTCCATCGGGAACTCCTTCGACCGGCGCGGGTATTTAGCCTCCGCGTGCGGCGGGGGAAAGAGCATTTGGCGCCTCAGGGCGGACACCTGCGGCGTCAAGGCGGGAACGTCTGAAAGTTCCCGGCGTTATTTTTGGAGAAGGCACGCGCCAACAAGCGGGCAACTCGCCGATCAATCGCGAGGACGATTTCGTCCCCTCTCCGCTTATCGGTACCGGCGCCGCCTCCCCTATTCTTGCAAAGCGTTATGGAGGTTGTCATGTCCGTCACCTATTCGTCATCGACCGTATCCAGCGAAGCAGCCGCGTATGGTGGTTTTGTCGATGCACTCGGCGGGATTGCCACGATCGTGCTGGCGATCATCGGCCTTTCCGGCATCAAACCGGATATTCTTGTCTCAATTTCCACCATCGTGTTCGGCGCGGCACTGCTGATCCAGGGCGGCGCCATGCTGAGCGAGTTCGCAATGATTGAATCCACGCCTGAGACGAGCGCCGCCGGCGGCGGCGGACTGTCATCGCTGTTCATGGTCGGCGTTGCCGGCATCGTGCTCGGCGTGCTGGCGCTGCTTGGCGTTTACCCGGCGGTGCTGACTTCGGTCGCCGTGATCGCCTTCGGCGCGGCTTTGGTATTGTCCAGTTCCTCGGTCTGGCAGTTGCTCACGGCTCAATCGATGGCGATGCGGTTCCAGAGCCGCTCGCCCATGGTTCGCCTAGTCGCCTCCGAGATCGCGATCGGCTCCTCTGGAATGCAAGCGATGACGGGTCTGGCGGTGATCGTTCTCGGCATCCTGGCGGTGGCCGGCATATATAGCCAGCCGCTCACCCTGATCGCGTTGCTTGCCGCCGGCGCGACTCTGGTGATGACCGGAGGCACGCTGAGCGGAATGTTGATCGGCTTCATGCGCCACACGGACGCCGCGACCCCCACGGCGCGGCCGGTCGCCTAAGCTGCCACAGGCAGCATCGTTCGCTTTTCCTCATGAATGCGCCGCAGCACTCGGGTGCTGCGGCGCATTATGCGTTTAGTCGCAACGCACTGCGTTTAGCGTCGCAATGGGATGCCGGCGGCTTAAGCACGTTCGTGCAGGAGCCGGCTGACGGCGGCTCGCAAGTCCGCAATTCCAGTCCCCTTCTCCGCCGAGGTCGCGAGCACCTGCGGATAGGCGGCGGCCCGCCGAGCCAGCATGGTCCGGACTGAGTCCAGACGAGCGGCCAAATCCTCGCTGCCGACGCGATCAGACTTGGTAAGCACCACCTGATAGCTCACCGCCGCCTCGTCGAGCGTCTCGAAAATATCCGTATCGGCCGCCATCGCGCCGTGGCGGGCGTCGATCAAAAGATAAACCCGCAGCAGCGTGGCGCGGCCGTGCAGATAGTCTTGAATGAGCCGCGTCCAGGCGCTGATCTTCTGCTTCGCCGCCGCCGCGTAGCCGTAGCCCGGCATGTCCACCAGCACGAGCGGGCTGCCGCCTTCCTTGCCTGGGCGGGCGAAGAAGATCAGCTCCTGGGTGCGGCCCGGCGTGTTTGAGGTGCGCGCCAGCGCCCGCCGGCCTGTCAGCGCGTTGATCAGGCTCGATTTGCCGACATTGGAGCGGCCCGCGAAAGCGATTTCCGGCGCCGCCATTGGCGGCAGCGCGGCGAGCGACCCGGCCGCTGCAATAAAACTCCACGGCGCGGCAAACAGGCGGCGGCCGGTCTCGATCTCCGCAGCCGAAAAGTCGCTGGCGGGCTCGGGCGGCGCGCTCATCGCCGCGATCCTGCCGGCGCGGCCGTGCCGCTGCGGCGGTGGAACCAAAACAGGACGCCACGGTTCTTCCAGCGCAGAGGCACGTCAGCGCTGCAGTGAAGCGGGCGACAATTCCCTGCCCCAGCAGCGCGCGGCGGTCGCCGCGGGGAGAAGTTCATGGACGATTGGTGTAGTGTGCGGCTCTGCGATGTCGTCAATCTAGCGCTGGGCGGGATGCTGTTCTTCTCGCCCTGGCTGTTTGGCCTGCCGACCGGCGCCCAATGGCAGACTGCCTCGATTGTCGGCATTGTCATCGCCGTGCTGTCGATTGCTGCGCTCGCCGCCTTCGCGGTCTGGGAGGAATGGCTCAACCTGCTGGCCGGCCTCATCCTCATCGTATCGCCCTGGCTGCTTGGCTTCCAGGACAGTCAGGCGATGACGATCGATGTGGCGATCGGAGTGGTGGTGGCGACGCTGGCGGCGGTTGAGGCTTGGCTATGCCGGATGGAGCCTGATGCCGCTTCACGCATGTCTGAGGACAGAGGCCAGACCTCGGATGTGTGAGCTCCGCGCTGACCTCTGACCATCGAGCGTTGCGCTAGGCCGCTTCCTCGATGCGGTCGTCCTGCCGGATAACGACAGGCGCGTAGGCTTGGTTCTTGGCCGCCCCCTGATAGCGCACCGCAGCCGCGACCGCGGAAATGCCGATCTGGCCGTAACGGCCGTCGAGCGCGGTTCCCCCGCCGGCTAAGCTCTTGGTCTTGTCTGTTCTCTGGGCGGACTTTTTGGTCGTGCTGGAAGTCACGTCAGTCATTGTCGAACCCGTTCCCGTTGTCGTGTGAGCGATGATCGAGCGCTAAGCAGGCAGTGCGGCGGAAATGGGCGGCAAATCGACCAGCGGCGTGACATTCCCGACCGGCCCTCAGCAATGAGGGAGGCTGGTAAACGCCCGCTTACTTTCCATAGTAAACGGCCCTTAACTGCACCGGGGTAGTGTTGCCTGGTGTCGGGGTGTGGATACGCCGGCAGAATCTTTCCCGGTTATCCAAAGAAGGCCGGGTGCAGTGCGGCATTCCTGCAACACTTCGCGCCGACGTTGGGCTAGAGGGCTTTCCCGACTGGCATAGCGACCGCAATTTCGGTATGAAAACTGCCGGGGTCGGACGTGAGGGGTCGACGCTAAAAACGTCAGGGCTAGGTCAAGTCATGCGAATACGAGCGATTGCCTTCGTGTTTTTGGGCCTGATGCTCGGCGGCTGCATGCAGCAAACGCTGGAGCCTGCATCGCAAGCGGGCTGGACGGCGCGCGATAAGCAGCTGATGTCCAACCTGCCTTATGCGCAGGCCGATATTCCGCAGCAATTCCAACGCCAGATCGTCAGTTTCACGCGCAAGGAAGCTCCCGGCAGCATCGTCGTCGATGAGGATAACAAGTTCCTCTACTTCGTGCTGCCCGACCACCAGGCGATCCGCTACGGCATCACCGTCGGCGAGGAGGCGCAGGCCTGGAGCGGTATTGCCAAGATCAACCGCAAGGCGGAATGGCCGGCCTGGATTCCGACCGCCGGCGAGCAGAAGCGGCTCGGACCGTTCCCGGCCTTCGTCACAGGCGGTCCGCAAAATCCAATGGGCGCCCGCGCTTTGTATCTCTATTCCAACGGCCAGGACACCGGCTACCGCATTCACGGCACCAATCAGCCTGAATATATCGGTCAAGCGATCTCGTCCGGCTGTATCCGCATGACCAATGAGAACGTGATCGACCTCTACAATCGGGTGAAAGTCGGCACGATCGTCGTGGTGCTCAAGCCGACGACCGACTTGAGTTCGGAAATGGCCTCGTCGGGCTCAATCAATCCGTTGAACAACTAACGGCTTTCCGGCCCTGCAGAGACCGTAACGGCGCCGGCCAAGCCGGGGCCGTTTTTGTTTGGCCCAAGACGACCATCAAAGACGACCATCAACCGACAAATTCTGAACTTGTTCCGGCCATGACGGTCGTGACTAAGCGCCCAGCGTGATGTGCAGGATTTCCGGCGGCACTCCGAGGCGGGCCGGAATGATGCTGGTGCCGAGCCCGCCCGAAACGATCAGGTGGCGATCATTCTCGACGACGTGGCCGTAGGCGTAACGAGCGCCGTACTTTGACGGCACGAAGTAGGGCCAGATGATCGGCAGGCGGATTTGGCCGCCGTGGGTGTGGCCGGCAAGGGTGAGCGCCACGCGCACCGGCACGCGCGGAAAAATATCGGGCTCGTGCACCAGCAAGAGAACCGGATCGTCGGTTTTTATTTTCGCCAATGTCCCCGGCAGATCGTCAACGCCGCGGAAACGGCCGTGGCCCAGCGGATGAGCAAGCTGGTCGCCCAGCCCCGCGAGCCAGAACTTTTGCCCTTCGTTGCCGAGCAAGAACGCGTCGTTTTCAAGCACCGGAATCCGGACGCCTTTGAGCGCGCCGCGCACCCCGGCAAGATCGTGCCACCAATCGTGGTTGCCGAGGATCGCCCACTTTCCAAGCGGCGCGTCTAGGCGCGCCAGCTCCGCCGCCCAGGCCGGATCAGGCACGCGCTCGTAGGCGAAGCGGTAGGTGGCGATGAAATCGCCCAGCAGCACGACGATATCGGAATTGAGGCCGTTGGCAGTGTCGACGACGCGGCGAACGTGCGGCAACAACATATCGGGACCGCCCGCATGCAGGTCGGCGATCACGGTGACCGATAGCTTGCGCCCGGCGGGCCAACCCGGCAGCGCGGGCGCGTAGCGGGTGACGATCAGGCCCTGCGGCTCGATCACCCCCGCATAGCCGGCGGTGGCCGTCGCTGACAGTCCGGCAAGGCCGGTAGCCGCCGCGAGCACGCGTCGCCGCGTCAGGCACGGCTTCGCCACGGGATGGCCGATTCCGCCCCCTTCTTCGCCTTCAGTCATGATCCCTCATCTGCGTCCGCCGCGAACGCGGCTTACCTCGAAGCCGCCCCAATAGCTCATGCGCAAAACGGCCAGGTTAACGCGCCATCACGAGTACGAGAGGCTGACATGTAGGCGAGGGTCAGATGGGACGTGGAAGCGCCCACGTCGCAATGACAGGCGTGCCGCGCCGCTCCTTCAGTCGAGAAGCGACTTGATGTACCGGATCATCATCGCGGAGTTGCAGGGCTTTGCAAAGAACGCATCGCACTCGGCCCGTACCCCCACCATGCTCCGGCCTGAGATCAGCACGATCTTGATTGCGGGATACGCAGCGCGAACCAGGCGGGCCAATGCCAGTCCGTCCATGCTGCCGGGCATCTGGATGTCGCTGAGTACCAGCTTCACGTCGAAGGCGTAGGTGAGCACGTCGAGCGCCTGATCGGGGTTGGCAGCTTCAATCACCGTAAACCCGGCTTTGCGCAGTTCATCGGCGACTGCCATCCGCACCAGGACTTCGTCCTCGACAAACAGGACGGTCCGCCCTGCTTGTGCGTCCTGCCACAATGCTGAGTCCCCTCTCGCACCGTCCATGGTGCGTCCCCCTGTGAGCGCAAAAGCGCGCTGCGACCCGCCGCTCATGACCTCTACTCCTCCTTAGCCGGAGCAAGAGCACAGCCGAGTGTTCAACGCGATCGGCTGTGTCCCTCGCGCTTCCGCCTCGTTCCCGGTGGCAGTTCTGATCCATCGGACGATTTGTCCCCGTTTAACCGAACGCGGGAACCGAATTTACGTTCCGCCACGACACCAGCGGCCAAAGCTCGAGAGTGAAATCAGAGTAAAGATTGGAACGAACCAAATTATCGGCGCCGTGGCCGCCATCCCACACCGAGCGCGCAATCATTTTCTGGCTCGCTCCACGCACCAGATTTCCGCACGGGCGCAGCCGAGCTGCCTTTTTCAGGGTTCAACCTCATGAACGCGATGCGTTCGCCGCCCCCTTACGCACGGCAGCGAAAGAGGGATAACCTTGTCGGAAAAAAACGCATTGCAACCGAAGAGTGGAGGACGCGCATGGCCGAGCTTTCCCGCAGGAACATCCTTCGCCTCAGTGCAGGCGCCGCAATGCTGCCGACCGCGCCGCTGATCGCGCGCGCGGATACTTATCCGTCGCGTTCGGTGCTGCTGCTTGTCGGCTACGCGCCCGGCGGACCGACCGACATCTGCGCGCGGCTGATCAGCCAATGGCTGTCGAAGCGGCTCAACCAACAATTCGTCGTCGAAAATCGCTCTGGCGCCGGCAGCAATATCGCCACCGAAGCGGCGATCAAGGCCGATCCGGACGGCTATACCTTACTGCTGGTCACCTCGTCGAACTCCATCAACGCCACGCTCTATCCGCACCTGAATTTCAATTACATGGCGAGCATGGTTCCGATCGCCGGCATCATGCAGGCGCCTTCGGTGCTGGAGGTCAATCCGTCGGTACCAATCAACAGCACCGCCGAGTTCATCGCCTTCGCCAAGGCCAATCCGGGCAAACTCAACCTGGGCACTGCCGGCAACGGCAGCCCGCCGCACATGTTCGCCGAATTGTTCATGTCGATGACCGGCGTCAAACTGAATGTGGTGGGTTACCGCGGCGGCGGGCCGGCTCTCGTCGACCTGATCGGCGGGCAGGTGCAGGTCATGTTCGAGGGCATCACCTCGTCGATCGGCTATCTGCGCGCCGGCAAACTGCGGCCGCTCGGCGTGACCACGGCGAAACGCTCGGCGGCGCTGCCGGACGTACCGCCGATCGCCGATGCGGTGCCGGGCTACGACGCCACCGGTTGGTTCGGGCTTGGCGCGCCGAAGGGCACGCCGCAGCCGATCATCGATACGCTCGCCAAGGAGGTCGCGGCAGCTTTGGCTGATCCCGGCATGCGGGAGAAATTCGCCGCTCTCGGTGCCGAGCCGATGGCGATGGGGCCCGACGCCTTCGGCAAACTCATCGCCGACGACACCGAGAAATGGGGCAAGGTGATCCGCAGCGCCAACATCCATTTGGATTGAGGCAGAGCATCCCTCTCTCACCTCGCTCCGCGAAGCGGGGCGAGGGGAAACAGGGGCGCGTCACTCCAGCGTGATGCGCTCGCGGGTCACCCAATCGAGCGTTTTGTCGAACGCGCGTGTCAGCCGGTCGAACAATTCGTCCACTTCCGCCGCGCTGATGATGAGCGGCGGGCACAACGTGATGACATCGCCCACCACCGAGCGCACGATCAATCCCTCGGCTTCGGCGAACGCCACAGCCCGCGCGCCGACCCCGTGCGCTGCGTCGAACGCCCGCTTGCTCTTCTTGCCGGCGACCAGTTCGACGCCGCCGATCAGCCCAAGCCCGCGCGCTTCGCCGACCAGCGGATGCGCATTGAGCGCGCCAAGCCGCGCCTGAAATTGCGGAGCGAGCGCGGCAGCCCTTTCAACGATGCGGTCGCGCAAATAGATCTCGATCGCCTTGAGCGCGACCGCGGCCGAGACCGGATGGCCCCCATAAGTGAAGCCGTGGCCGAACACACCGATCTTTTTGCTCTCGGCGAGCAACGCCTGATACATCGTCTCCGGCATCATCACCGCGGCGATCGGCAGGTACGCCGATGACATCGCCTTGGCGATCGACAGCGAATGCGGCTGGAAGCCGAGCTTCTCGCAGCCGAACATGGTGCCGAGACGGCCGAAGCCGCAGATCACCTCGTCGTCGATCATCAAGACGTCGTGCCTGGCGCACACCGCCATGATCTTCTCGAAATAGGTTTTGGGCGGCACGATCACGCCGCCGGCGCCCATTACGGGCTCGGCGATGAAGGCGGCCACCGTATCGGGACCTTCTCTGACGATCAGCGCATCGAGTTCCTCGGCGAGCCGCGTTGCAAAATCTTCCTCGTTCTCGCCGTCGCGCGCGAAGCGATAGGCGTGGGGACAGGAGACGTGCAGAATGCCCGGCAGCGGCAGGTCGAAATCGCGGTGGTTGCCAGGCAGGCCGGTGAGCGAGGCGGCGACCAGCGTGACGCCGTGATAGCCCTTCACCCGGCTGACGATCTTTTTCTTCTTCGGCCGGCCGAGTGCGTTATTGAGATACCAGACGAGCTTGACCTGGGTGTCGTTCGCCTCCGATCCGGAATTGCAGAAAAACACCTTCGAGATCGGAACCGGCGCGATCTCCTTCAGTTTCTCGCCGAGTTCGATCGCCGGATCATGGCTCTTGCCGCTGAACAGATGCGCGAAGGAGAGCTTGCGCATCTGCGCGGCGGCGGCTTCCACCAGTTCCTCGTTGCCGTAGCCGAGCGCCGTGCACCACAGCCCGGCCATGCCCTCGATGTAGGGTTTGCCATCGGTGTCGTAGACGGTGACGCCCTGCCCGCGCTCGATGATCAGCGGTCCCTGCTCGCGAAAGCGCGCGAGATTGATGTAGGGATGCACCAGCGTTTCAACGTCGCGGGTTGCAAGATTGCTGAGCGGCGGCATGCTTGTGCCTTTGCGGTCTCTTCAGGAATCGCGGCCGCCATTGTGGCGCGCCGCGGCGCCGGCCGTCAAAGACAATGGACGCCGAGCGGCTCCATCAGAACCTGAACGACCGTTCAGAACTGTGGCGGGAACGGTTATTTCTGTTGCGCATTATTGAGTCGGAACGATTACTCAGAGGAGAACCGTGATGCGGAAACTCGTTCTTGCGATGGCCGGAATAGCCGCGCTGGGCCTTGCCATGCCCTATGCGGCGCTGGCGGATACGGTCATCATCCACAAGCATCGGCACCACATTTACAACGAGGTCGTGCCGCCGCACTTCCATCACCACGACAGTAAGACGGTCATCATCAAGCACGACAACGACTGATCAATGAAAGACGATAACGGCTGATCGGCCGAACGTCGTCAATCGATCGCAGGACAAACTTGCGGAGCCCGTCCAACGGCGGGCTCCCGTTGTGCGTTCCGCTCCTGCCTCACACCGCAATCGACGTCGCGTCGTACTGGTAAAGCCAGTCCAGCCGCTCGCGGACGTGCTGCTGTTGCCAGTAGTGCACGACCTCGTTCGCCAGCGCACCGCCGTCGGCCAGATCCGGACTGAACACGTGCGCGCGGTTCTCGTGCGACTTGCGCACCACCGCCGCGGTCCGCTCCTTGCGGATATCTTCGTAGCGCACGAAGGCTTGTTCCGGCTCGTCCGGATACTTCGCCAGACACGCGGCGACCACATAGGCGTCCTCGATCGCCATGACCGCGCCCTGGCCGAGAAACGGCAGCGTCGGATGGCAGGCGTCCCCAAGAAGCGTAATGCGCCGCTCGGCCCAGCGCTGCATCGACCCGCGCGCCAGCAGCGCCCATTTGTACGGCGTGTCGATGGCGCCGATGAACGTGTGCACGTCGGGGTGCCAGCCGTTGAAATCGGCGGCGAGTTCGTCGCGGTTGCCGGCGACGATCCACGACTCGACCTGCCAATCGTCGCGTTCGACGATGCTGATGAAATTCATCAATTCGCCGCGGCGCACCGGATAATGCAGCACATGGCCGTGCGGGCCAAGCCAGTTGGTCGTGACCAATTGCGCCAGATGCGGCGGCAGGCGATCCATCGGCACCAGTCCGCGCCAGGCGACGCAGCCGGTGAATTCCGGCTTGCCGGCGCCGAACAGACATTGACGCACCCGCGAGTGGATACCGTCGGCGGCGATGATAGCCGTGCCGGAGACCTGTTCGCCGCCGGCAAAATGCGCCGTCGCCGCGTCGGCGGTTTGCGTCACCGCAGTGCATTGCATGCCGAGCCTGATGGCGTCGGGTTTGAGCTTTCGCACCGCATCCACCAGAATGCCGTGCAGGTCATTGCGGTGCATGAGGATGTGCGGCGTGCCGAAGCGCTCGACCGAAGCTGCGCCGAGCGTGAGCCAGTCCCAGGTCTCGCCGGTGCGCCAATGCCGTAACTGCCGCCGCGGCGGCAGTACCTGCACGGCCCGCAACGCCGCTTCGAGGCCGAGCGCATACAGCACACGCGTGCCGTTCGAACCGATCTGCACGCCGGCGCCGACTTCGCGTAGCAGCGGCGCCTGCTCATAGACGGCGACGTCGAAGCCACGCTGCAGCAGCGCGAGCGCGGCGGTAAGTCCGCCGATGCCACCGCCGATGACAATAGTCGGAGAGGAGACAGCCGGCACGCTTACCCGTCAATCCATGAGCTTGATGTTGGCCTCGTGGATCACCTTGGCCCATTTGTCGGTTTCAGCGGCCAGCATCTTGCTGAAATCCGCTGGCGAGCCCGGCATCATCATGCCGCCGAGATTGGCGAGCTTGCCCTTCATGGTTGGATCGGTGAGCGCGGCATTCACTTCTTTGTTCAGCCTATCGACGATCTCGGGCGGCGTGCCCTTGGCGGCGTTGAGACCGTAGAATGCGCTTGCCTCGTAGCCCGGCACGAATTCGGAAATGCTCGGCACGTCCGGCAGTTCGGTCGAACGCGCAATCGTCGTCACTCCCAAGGCGCGGAACTGGCCGTTACGGATATAGCCGATCGATCCCGGCAGATTGTCGAAGGCGACCTGGAC
>DATJTL010000435.1:0-14057 GCA_035503415.1 Xanthobacteraceae bacterium | reverse complement strand
CTTGACGGCCATGATCGGGCAGACGCGGCCGAACTGGCGACGCGGCTGCCGAGCGCCGATCGATGCTGGACAAGCCCGGAACTGCGGACACGCCAGACCGCCGAACTGCTCAAACTCGATGCGATCTCGCTCTCGACGCTGCGTGACTGCGATTACGGCGCGTGGAAGGGGCGCACCTTCAAGGACGTCCTGGCCCGAGACCCCAAAGCCGTGGAGGCATGGCTGCGCGATCCGGCGGCGGCGCCTCATGGCGGGGAATCGTTGTTGAGTTTGATGCAGAGGATCGCGCAGTGGCTTGAAGGCGAGAGCGTCATGGATCGCCGCTCGATACTTGTCACTCACGCCAGCGTCGTTCGCGCAGCGATTGTTCACGCGATCGACGCGACGCCGAAATCGTTTTGGCGCATCGACGTCGCGCCGCTGTCGGTGACGCGGCTGAGCGGCAAAGACGGGCGATGGAATCTCGCCTATGCGGGTTGCGTGACCTGATAGGCCGCCACGTTCTTTACTGACTCCAAAAATCGATCGGTCGGCACAGTTCCAGGATGGGCGGGAATTTCCGTTCGGCTCCGCTCACGGCTTGCCGCGCAGCGAGAGGATGTAGGCAACCACGTCGCGCGCCTGCCCTTCGGTCAAATCCGCGTGCGGGAGCTTCATTCGGTATATGCGTCACGCTGCCGCGCACTGCGCTTGCAGCCGAGCGACCGGCCGGGCGGTGGCCGCCTCACTGGTGCTGCACCTGCACGGTGACGTGGGAGAGTGCCTGAAAGCGCCGCAGCAGCGTCTGGTAATAATCCGCCCCGCGCGGCCGCCGCGTTGCCACCGACAAGATGGCGCCGAGATGCCCGGGACCGAGACGCCACAGATGCAGGTCGGTGAGCCGATCGCCGTCGGCCTCGATCACCGCGCGCATGCGCTCAGCCATGCCGCGGTCGGGATTCATGTCGAGCAGGATCGAGCCGGTGTCGCGGATCAGTGTCCAGGCCCAGGCGGCGATGACGATCGCTCCGATCAGACCGACGGCGGGATCCATCCAGGTCCAGCCGAGAATGCGGGCGAGGATCAGGCCGACGATGACCGCGAGCGAGACCGCCGCGTCCGCCAGCACGTGCACGACGGCCGCGCGCATGTTGTTGTCGCGGTGCGCGCCGGGGTGCGCATGCTCGTGTTCGGTGAACTCGACGTCGTGGATTTCGGCGCCACGATCAAACGACAGGCGCGCGGTGAAGGCGTGCGGCTCCGGAATTTCATCGCACGATTCGAGGTAGCTGCCGCACGAGACCATCGCGAAAGCTTGGCGGGCGCCATCCGGGCGCAGCGTCTCGATCATGACCTCGCCCGCGGGCAGATCCTTGCCTGCGCCGGACAGCCGGAAGCGCGGCGGCACACCGTCCTCGAAGATTTCAAGCGTCAACGGACCAGCGGCGGTTTGCAAAGCGTGAGCTTCGTCATGGTCGTGGCCGGCATGAGAATGGCCGTGGCCGTGATGGTGATCGTGCCCGCCGCCCAGCAACAGCACACTCGCCACATTGACGAAGAGGCCGAGCACGGCGATCGGGATCGCCTCGTTGAAATGGATGGTGACCGGCCAGATGAAGCGGGTGATCGCCTCATAGCCGATCAACAGCGCAATCATCGCCAGGATGATGGCGCTGGTGAAGCCGGCGAGGTCGCCAAGCTTGCCGGTGCCGAAGCAAAAGCGCGCATCGTCGGCATGGCGGCGCGCGTAATTGTAGGCGAGCGCGGCAAGAAGGAGCGCGCTGGCGTGCGTGGACATGTGCAGTCCGTCGGCGACCAGCGCGATCGAGCCGAACATGAGCCCGCCGACGATCTCGGCCACCATCATGAAACTGCACAGCGCGATCACCATCCAGGTGCGGCGCTCGTTGCGCTCATGGCCTTCGCCGAGAAAGACGTGGGTGTGAACGCCCGGAACGTTGTCTGCCATGTTGGATTCCCGCCACGTCACGCGTGGCCTTATTTAAGATAGGCCTGCACGGCCTCGATCAACTCTTCGGCGCCGCGCGTGCGCTCGGCGTCCTTGACCGGGTCGACCACGTGCAGCCGGATGTGATCCTCGATCACCTCGGTCATCAGGCCGTTCATTGCGCCGCGCGCCGCCACGATCAGGTGCAGCACGCTGGCGCAGCCTTTTTCTTCTTCGAGAGCGCGCTCGACCGCTTCGATCTGGCCGCGCACGCGGCGCACGCGGTTTAACAGCTTCAGTTTCTCGGTCTTGGTGTGAGACAAGGTTGGCACCGTCCGGTTGGCAGACTAGACCATCTGCTATATAGCATACCCGGTATGGTATATAGGCGCGGTCGAAAAATCGAGTGCCGTCGCAGGCCTCCCGATTCCACGCTGACTGGTTCCACGCTGACTGCCGTGGCAGCCGTGACAGGCTGATGACTGCGCGCCCGCACTATCAATTTTGAGCGGAAGCGGCGGTGCGGTACGCTGTGGTCTGCCGCAACTTCCGCCACTTCGGGTGAATCATGGAACTTCTCAACGCGACCCTGCTCGCACTCCTTCAGGGCGTCACCGAGCTTTTTCCGGTCTCCAGCCTCGGCCATGCCGTCCTCGTTCCCGCCGTACTGCACTGGAACGTCGATCTGCGGTCACCCGAGTTCCTGCCGTTTCTGGTCGCGATCCATTTCGGCACCGCGCTCGCACTCTTGTTGTATTTCTGGCGTGACTGGCTCGCCTTCGCGCGCGCGGTGATCGCCTTCCGCGATCCCGCCGGCAAGACCGAGAGGCGGATATTTCTCTTTGTCTGCATCGCGACGATACCCGCGGTGCTGGTCGGGGCGGTGCTGGAGAAGCTGGTGCGCGAGGCGTTCGCGCAGCCGCTCGTGGCCGCTTCGTTCCTGATCGTCAACGGCCTGGTTCTGTTGATCGCCGAGAGGCTCAAGTCGCGCGGAACGCGCCCGCTCGAAGCCATGAGCGTGAAAAACGCCTTGCTCATCGGGCTTGCCCAGTGCCTCGCCTTCATTCCCGGCATGTCGCGCTCCGGCGTAACCTTGGCGGCCGGGCTCGCCGCCGGACACGATCACGAGGCTTCCGCGCGCTTCTCGTTTCTGCTCGGCACCCCGATCATCATCGGAGCGACCGTGCACGAGGCGCCGAAATTTCTGCATTCGGGAGCGGCCTGGCAGACGCCGACGCTGGTGGCTTGGCTGGTCGCGGGCGTCACCGCCTATGCCAGCATCGCGTTCCTGATGCGCTATTTCCGCCGGCACGATTTCGACGCGCTCAACCCGTTTGCCTATTACTGCTTTGCCGTGGGCGCGATCGCGCTCGGATTGCTGCTCACGCACGTGGTGTGAGCGCATCGGACTTGAGGTGCGGATTTAGCGCGTAGATTCGGCGCGGCGCCAGGGATCGTGAATCGAACGAACGGCGCCGCTATTTCGGGTCGATGACGATCGGGGCGGCGACGCGAAGCCGGCTGGTGGGATTGAATACCGCGTCCACATCGACCGTCCAGTTTCCCGGTTCGGGCAGTTGAATGTTGTCGACATGCCAGAGACCGTCGGAACCTTGCGCGGCGAGGCGGCTGATCGGCTTGCTGCCCGGCGCCGGCGCGGTGAGCATAAGGGTCACTGGGTCGGCCGCCGATGCCGGATCGAAATTCTGATCCCAAAGCCGGATCGTCGCGGTCGAAGCTCCAGTGTGCCCGGGCTCGATGGTGACTTCGGCCATGCCGTTCTCGCCGTGCAGGTGGACGAATGCGGCGTCGGCGGGGATGCTGCTGGCGGCCGCTTCGTGATGGGCGTGGCTCGCCGGCGGCAGCGTGCCCAGCACCGCGACGATGCCGATGATGATCGCGCCGGCCGACGCCTCGATCGTAGCGTTGCGGCGCAATTGCGACCGTGCCTTCCGCGCGGCTTCGGCATCAGGCTCCTGTACCAATCTCGGCGTAAGCTGCGACCAGTTCCAGGCTGCGATGGCGACCATGATCGCAAACAGCGCCAGCTTGACGAGGAGCAGGCGGCCGTAGCCCGTGCCGCTGAGCGCTGCGACGCTGCCGACGAGGTACCAGGTGTTCACGAGGCCGGTGGCGAGCAGCGTTGCCACGCTGACGATGCCGAGCGTCGAGAAGCGCAGCGTCGCGGCGCGCGTTACCGCGAGCGTATCAGCGCCTTCTCCCGTCAGGGTAAGCAGCAAAGCCAGCGGGGCGAGCGCGCCGACCCAGGCCGACGCGGCGATCAAGTGGAGGACGTCGGCCAAGGGGTGAACGACGCCCTCAACGCCTTCGCCGCCGATGGCGTGGCCGGCGAAGGCCAAGCTGCCGACAAGAGCGGCGGCCAGAATCACCGCCGCGGTCTTGAGCCGCAGCGATCGGGCGCCCATTGCGGAGAAGAGGGGAACGAACGCGCCGGCGAGCAGGCAGGCAAGCACAAAGCGGGCGAGCCAGTCGTTGCCGAAATCGGTCTGTGAGACGACGATCCACAGCGCGCCCTGCGGCAACACCTCGCTCACGGGCTGGCCGCTCATCGACGCCGCGGTCAGAAAAAGCCACGCCACGCCCGAGAGCACGGCGAGCGCAAGACTGGTCCAGGCGATCCACGCGAGCCAGGATCGCAAACTTGCGATGAGGTGCGCGCCGTCTCGCGTCTTGCGCAATGCCGGCTCGGCGATGAAGACGACGAAGAACACGACTCCTGCCGCCGAGATCGAGGCCGCGAAATGGACCGCGCGGGCGTAGTACAAGAGGTTGGTCAAATCGCCCTCCGGCGCGCCGGCCCGCTATTTCCCGCCCACCGTGAAGGCGTAGCTTCCTTGTGTCGTATGGGTATCGACCGAGAGCGCGTGCCAGTGCACGTGATAGGTGCCCGGTCCCGCGGCCCTGATGCCGATGCGCATCGTATTGCCGCTGATCTGCGGCTTGCCCGCATCGATGCGGGCGCCGTTCGGCCCGGTCACCTGCACGGTGGTGAACGCCGGCTCCAGGTTTTGCGTAAACGACAGCGTCAGTTCGCGTGGCGCAGTCTGCACCGTGCTGCCGACCAGCGGGGTCGCGTGATCGAGGAAGGCGTGGGCGCGCGCGGCGGTGCTCGCGAGCGCGGCGACAAGAAGCGATGCGATGACGGTGAGCTTGCGCATTGGCTGCTCCTTTAGAACGTGACTTTGCGGGGTTGAGTCTGAGTGCTGCCGCCGATGAGCGGCTGTCCGAACGTCTCCGGGAAAATGTCATCAAGGTAGAAATGGAGTTGAGCGATAAAGCCGACACCGGTACCGCTTTCGCGGTTGACCGGAATCGTGGCCTCCAATCCGACCTGATAATAGGTGCCGACCCAGATCGCGCCGGGATTGATCGTGCCGGTGGTGGCGGAACTGTTGCCGAAATTGTTGGCGACCGGCGTCGAGAACTGCGTCTCCACGATCGGAATCAGGTGATTGATGAAATCGGGCAGCTGAAGATCCTGGATGTTCGATTTCAGGTACGGCATGCTGTATTGCAGCGACGCGCCGTAGGTGAGCTGCTGCGGGATGAAGCTGTTTTGCACGAAATCGTAGGACTGCGTCGGAATCTGATAGCCGACCTGTCCGGTCACGGCGAAAGCGCGCAGCCATCCGGCGCTGTCGGGCAGGTCGCCGAACCCTTTGCCGAAATAGTAGGTCGGCGTGAGTTCGCTGTAGCGGGTTCCAATTCCGGAATCGACGGCGCCGGTGCCGCCCCAATCGACGATGAGCCCGAGTAGCATGGCGAGCTCATGATCGGAATTTTTCATAAGCTGATATTGGAAAGTGGTCTCGAGATCGGAGAATCCGGCGATCTTGAAGCCTCCAGGCTGATGAATCTGCGACCAGCCATCGCCGATGGAGACGCCAAAATCATCGGTAATGGTTTTGGACAGTTCCGCCGAGACGTCCCACTCGTTGGCGGCGGGAACGTCGCCGGTCTGGAACCAGTCTACCGTCGGCAGCGACAGTTCGTCGGCAACGCACGGATCGTCGATGGCGAGCGTGGCGGGGAAGAACCGTGCGCCAACGAAGCAATGGGCGAAAGCGGTGGAGCAGAAAATCGGGACGAGCAGAAGCGCCAGCGCCAACGCGCGCGCGCACAGGGGATAGCGAAGCATCAAAAGCCTCCATCGGGGCGTGACTTAGGGATCGACGGCCGCGGCGGATGCAGCGGCCTCTGCGTCACGCGGCGCGCGGAGGACCTCGCGATTGATGCGATCTAACTTGCGGATCGAACGGAAGTTTCTCGGTCGCCGGCGCGGGAAGCAGGAACCCTTGCGTCTGCTCTATTGCGACCGAAGCGGTTGGCGCCGGCGGCAGGGCAGCGAGCAGGGTGGCACAGCCGATGCAGCACGAGTCGCAATCCCTCGGCATGCCCGTTGGTGCTGTCTGCCCGAGAAGGGTCGGCTGGCAAATGACGATGCCGGAAGACGTGGCGTCCGTGACGGCTGCGCGCACGGCGGACAGAGTGGCGAAGAGGCTCGTCAGCGCAATTGCATAAGCGGCTACAAGCGCGATGATACGCCGCTGCAACCGCTGCCTGGCGAAGGTCGTGTACACTGGAAGAAGATGTCCTGTCCGGGACAAATTCTAAGACTGGTAACGACATGCCTGCAAGCAAATTCCACTCGCCAGCCCGTAGCTGTTATTGGGCAGAAGCGGTGACAGCGCTTTCAAAATCTGCCGCCAGGCGGTCTGCCACGGCGCGGTCGGGTATGAAACGAGCGACACTGGCGGCCGGGTTGTTGCGCCAAGCTGGATAAAACTGGGTGAGCATGGCGACGTCTTGCCGCGCGCGCCTGCCATCGCCGAGCCTGTCAGCCACAAGAGCATCCAATAACAAGCCCGGCGGGAAGAACGGGCTTGCGATTTGTGCGGATTCGGCGGCCGCAGTGTTGAGGTCGTCTTTGAGGTAGTAGGCCAGCGCCATCAGCAGATGGTAGCCGATCGAACTGTTTGGCGTTTCGGTGCTGTTTTGATCGAGCAGCGCGACACCCTGGTCGATGCGGCCTGTCAAGATGAGGAGCCAAGCATGACCGAAGGCGATGGCCGCGTTATTGGGATTGAGGCTGAACGAGTTGTCTCCGGCAATAGTCGCCCGCGCGATGTCGCCTTTGGCCAGAAAAACATCTTGCAACGCGAGTTGCGCGAAGGCGCTGTTGGGCTTGATATCAACCGCGCGCTCGGCCATCCGGTAGGCGCTGTCGAGCATGCCGCTGTCGGCCGGCTCGCCTGAAATGCCAAACCGATAATTGCGAAGATAGACAAAGGCGAGATCGGCGAAGACGGTAACGCTGGGCGCTTTGCGGGTGCTGGCGCGTACCAGACACTCGCTTACCGGCTGGTATTGGGACGGATCGAAGCTGCGCAGATAGGCGGCGGCATCGAGAATGCAACGATAGGTGTCTTGCATGGGATTGGAGGCTGCACGTTTGACGCGCTCGCGAGCCGCTACGATGCCGAATGGACCGAGCAGCAATCGCGCTACGTCGTGCACGATGGTGCCTTTGCCATCAGGCTTGGTGCCGCGCTGGTAGGTCTTCGACCAAACAACCGTGCCATCCGCCGTATCGATCAAGCGCAGGACGACGAGTATTGTGTCTTCCTGATTGTATTTGACCACTCCCTCGAGCCGATAGACGGACGGTGGGGCTACGGATACAGCCGGCCTGGCGCCGTTCGGCAGCAAGGCGCCAGCGATTGTCACGTCGTCGAAACGCGAGAGGACATCGATCAGCCGGGCGTGGACTATTGTGGCGGAGGTCGAATAGGGCGGCGGCGTGCCAATGGTCTGTATCGGTTCGACATAGATGACCGGCGCTGCTTCGCCGCCGACCTGCGACTGCGTTATCGTAGTGTCGGACGCCGGCCAGAGTTTGCCGAACAAGCCGCGGTGTGCGCCGGCGGTCAAAGGGCGGTCGATATCTGACAGAACCTCAAGAATGGTGAGAGCGGCAATTGCTACGAGACCGACTTTGACCAGTAGCAAGGGCGCGCGCATGCGCGCTGCCGCGGACGCGAACAGGGACATTCGGCCGGGAGCGGCAATTGCTTCGTCGAGCTGTACAGCCGCCAGCTGAGTGGAAGATGACAGGGCCAGCGCGTCTTCGGCGGTCGCCGCGTCAGCTTCCTGGGCATTGTTGACGGCAAATGGCGCAGGTGGCACCGGCGCTGATTTCGGCGCAGTTTCTGGGAGAGGCCTTTGCGATTGGTCTAGCGTCCGCCGCTTCGAGTCCAGCACGTCGGAATCGTCGGACATCTGGCTGCGGGCCTTGGCGAACCTGGGGGATAGGATCGTGTTGTGACCGTATTTTTGATCGCGGCCGATGAGTTCCTCGGCTTCGAAACCGATTTGATCCGTACGGCTGAAATCGGATTCCGGACTGAGGGCGGCAACGCTTCCTTCGGTGCTTGAATCGATGATTTTGTCGATGCCAGGTGTAGCCCCTGCCGTTGTCCGGCGGTGGAAACTCGGCACGTAGGTGCCGCGCGGCAGCTCGACGAACAGCGGATCGTTGCGACCGGCATCGGCGTAATAGCGCGCCAGTGCTTGGCGCAGCCGTCCGGCTTCAACGCGCACGATCGGGTCGTGCTGCGGATCGAAATCGCTGGTGCGGCCGAGCGCTTCAACCGCGATCGTGTAGGCCTTGATGCGTTCCGGCTTGCCGGCGAGTGCAGTGTCGACGACAAATTTGAGAAAGCTTGTCAACCGCAGCGAGCCGCGGAAATGCGCGTCGTCGAGAATGCGATCAAGCTGACTGTGGATATCTTCGGCCGAAATGCCGTCAACTGCTGTGCGCCCGCCGGCGGCCGAGATAGGCGAAATCGTGTAACTATACGCTTCGCTCATTGTGAACTACCGCAACTGGCTACAAAACCTCACTAAACTTGGAGCGGGCCGCCTCACCGCACGCGCCGTGGCTGTCTTGGTTGTCACTAGAATGACATGCAATCGAGTGTCGCGATGTTCACTATTGGACAGGGAGGTATGTGGATAAGGCTGTGGAAAAGCCTGTGGAGGAGCAGGCTAGCTTGCGCGGTGCTCGCGGTCCACTGCGCGCAACGATCCATGCACCGTCACGAAGCCTTGCCGGCCATATGCAATAAATCCTAACCGTCTGAACTTATTCATGAAGTAGCTCACGCGCGAGCGCGTTGTGCCGATCATGCTGGCAAGGTCGTCCTGGCTGATGCGAAGCGAAATTTCCGCCGGCTGGGCGTCGCTTCCATTGCGCGCAAGGCGGAGCAGCGTCCGCGCCAGCCGCCGCTCGCTCGGATAGATCAACTGATCTTCGAGCGATTCTTGAACGCGCTGAGTTTGGCGGAGGAGATGGATCATCAGCATTTCGGCGAAATCGGGCTCGGTCCGCAGCAGGTGGATTGCGGCCGCGTGGGTGACGCGCACCAGCGAACATTCCGACAGCGTTGTTACCGATGACCGCCGTCGGTGCCGCCCGGCCAAGCTGCGGGTGCCGAATAAGGCGCCGGGACCGCGAATCGCAAGCACGGCCTCCCTGCCGGCGGGCGAAGCGATCGAAACTTTGACCCAGCCCTCTTCGATATAGAACAGAGTGTCGTCGTGAGCGTCCTGCCGGCATACTACCAGTTGCGCTGCGGCGCGCAGCCGCGTTTGGCCGGTGCTGCGCCCGGTGAGGAAATGCGAGAAATCTCGACCCCTGCCAGAGTTTCCGTGCGTCGCCATCGCTAGCCAATACCGTCGAACGTGCGCCGTGCGGAAATCCGCCGCTCGGCGGTAGGCAGTTCGTGCTACTACGTGGTTCTAGCTATGCTGCCCATTCCGTCTTTGCGCTGAATCAAAAGTTCCAATTCTTCTGTTTCTAGTTGCAACAACTATAAGTAATTGATCGGGAAATGAAATTTCTCCATTCGGGGCTGGACGATAGAAATTTTCTATGGGCCTCTAACGTGGAGCGATCCGAGCCATGACTGCGCGTGATGACTTTAGGACCGACGCGTCGCGGCGCGCCAACGATCTCGACGCCTTTTGGCTGCCCTTTACGGCGAACCGCGCTTTCAAGCGGGCGCCGCGGCTGATCGGGCGTGCCAAGGACATGCACTATTTCACGCCGGAAGGCCGTGCCGTGCTCGACGGTACCGCGGGGCTGTGGTGCAGCAACGCCGGGCACAACCGCGATCCGATCGTCGCCGCGATCAAGCGCCAGGCTGAAGAACTCGACTACGTGCCATCCTTTCAGTTCACCCATCCCAAAGCCTTCGAACTTGCCAGCCGTATCGCCGCGCTGGCGCCCACCGGCCTCGATAGCGTGTTCTTTTGCAATTCCGGCTCGGAGGCGGTCGACACCGCGCTCAAGATCGCGCTCGCCTACCATCACGCGCGCGGGGAGGGGGCGCGCACCCGCCTCATCGGCCGCGAGCGCGGCTATCATGGCGTCGGTTTCGGCGGCATCTCGGTCGGCGGCATCGTCAATAACCGCAAGTTTTTCGGCACGCTGCTCTCCGGCGTCGATCATCTGCCGGCGACCTATAGCCGCGAGCACCAGGCGTTCAGCAAAGGCGAGCCGCAATGGGGCGCGCATTTGGCCGACGAGCTGCAGCGCATCGTGGCGCTGCACGATGCCTCCACCATTGCGGCCGTGATCGTCGAGCCGATGGCGGGCTCGACCGGCGTGCTGCCGCCGCCGCAGGGTTATCTGGAACGGCTGCGCGCCATCTGCGACCGCCACGGCATCCTCTTGATATTCGACGAGGTGATCACCGGTTTTGGCCGCCTCGGCCACGCGTTTGCGGCCGAGCGTTACGGCGTCGTCCCCGATCTCATCACCTTCGCCAAGGGCGTAACGTCGGGCAGCGTCCCGATGGGCGGGGTGATTGCGCGCCGAAGCGTGCGCGACGCGTTCATGCGCGGGCCGGAAGAGACGATCGAATTATTCCATGGCTACACTTATTCGGCCCATCCGCTCGCCTGCGCCGCCGGGCTCGCTACACTCGACCTTTACCGCGACGAAGGCCTGTTCGAGCGCGCGCGGGCGCTGGAGCCGAAATTCGCCGACGCGGCGATGGCGCTCAAAGGCCTGCCGGGTGTGCTCGACATCCGCACCGTGGGGCTTACCGCCGGCATCGATCTCGCCGCGCGTTCCGGTACGGCCGGCGGGCGCGGTTACGAGGCGATGAACCGCGCCTTCCACGACGAAAACCTGATGATCCGCATCACCGGCGATACGATCGCGCTTTGCCCGCCGCTGATCGTGAGCGAGGCGCAGATCGGCGAGATGTTCGACAAGGTGGCACGCGTGATCAGGGCGACGGCGTAACGGCGTCCCTATTGCGGCATCAGGATCGCCCAGCCGACATGCTCAATCGTCGAACCGAAACGGCGGGCCGGCAGAGCGAGCGGCGTGCCGATTTGCGCTGAAGGCGCGAGCACGGCGAACTGCGCGGGCAGGCGGTCGTAGTCGCCCACATCCCAGACCAGCACCGCGCCGTTCTTACGCAACGCGGCCAGGTCGATCCATGGCGAGCGGGCCGGCAAACCGTCGATCAGCACGTGCGGCTGATCGGGCGAGTAATGGGCGAGGTTGCCAGCGAGCCACATCGAGCCGATCACATAGCGCAATTTCCGCCCGCCGGTTGCGGCGTGGAAGCGCTCGGTCAATTCGGTGGCGAGCTTGTCGCCGGGAAAGAACGCGGCGCGATAGCGGTGATCGAGCAGCGGCAGCACCGTGTAATCGGCGATGAAGGCCAGCATCAGCGCTACGAATACGGCACCCCAGACGGCGACGGTGCGTGTAAGCCGCCGCGTGTCGGCCGGTCGCGGCAGGAACAGCACGATCCATAGTCCGACAAAGAGCCAGAGCGGATAGCCCCACATGGTGATGGCGCCGCGTCCGCTCACCGCTATCAGCGCCACCATCGCCGCGGCCGGACCGAAGGCGAGGAGCGTGACGATACGGCGGTCGAAGGCGTCGGCCTGCGCGGTGTCACCGCTCCCCGCGCCGGGCAGCGGCGTTGGCGCCTCCGCACGCGGCCACAGATAAGCGGCGGCGATCAACAGCGTCGGCAGCATGAAGAAGAGCTGTCCGACGACGAAAAAGGCCGGATGCAAAATGTGGTCGAAGAAACCCTGCGAGGGGGCCGAACGGGCATCCACGTAGTTGAACGGCACGAAGTGGTTCTGGAACAGCCACACCACGTGCGGGCTGCTGATGACGAGCGCCAAGGCGACGCCGAGCCACGGTCCGGGCGTGCGCAAGGCGCCGCGTGCGTCGCGGTCGAACAAGAGAAACAGCACGTATGGCGCCGCCAGAACAACGACGAAATATTTCGCCCACAGCGCGCCGCCGAACGCAAAGCCGAGGAGCAGCCAATGGATGAGTCGTCCGCGCCGCAGTGCGGCATGAAACGCGTAGCCGGCCAACGCCCAGAACGGCAGCTGAATGACGTCGTGATTGAACTTCACCGCCGTGTACTGGAAGTAATGCAGGCCGTCGATGATCAGGATGGCGACGAGCGCGCGGACCTCGCCGACCAGCCGCCGCGACAGCGCAAAGACCAGCGCAAAGGCGATCACGACCACGACTTCGGCGAGCGCGTAGTAGGCGACGTCCGAGCCGAACAGCCGGTACATGATTTCGACCAGCCACCAGGGCAGCGGCGGCAATTTGTCGGAGCCGAGCACCCATTCGCGGCCGTAGGTGAGCGCCTCGATCAGGTCGAGCGGCAGATTGGCGTAAAGCAGGCTCGGCAGTGCGGTCCAGACCGCGAAATGAACGGCGAGGAAGGCGCCGAAGGCGGACGCCGGCCGGCGTTGGATCCAGGCAATCATTCCGGATTTTGGCGCAGGCGCGGGCGGCGCCACGGCCGTTGAATCGGATGCCTGGGTCATCGCCCCGTATGCCGCCGAAATGTCACGCTGTTTTCCGTTGCCGCGCCGCGCCTGTGCTGGCCAGCATCCGATTGCCTTATAGAAGCGCGGGTCGGCTTTGGCTACGATGGCGGTTGCGGCATACGGCGCGCGGCAGCCCCCGGGCGGACTTACGAGCGGACTTACGAGCGGACTTGCGGTGTGGCGGCGGTTGTGGACATTAGACGGTATCAGGACGGTGAATCGTTTCTCGGGGCACTGCGCATCGTCCAGGTAAAAGTATAACGGGGTTCGGTATGGTGCGCATCAGCGCCATCTTCATCGCCGTCTGTATGGTCCTCATCGCCGCGTCGCTCGGCATCTTGGTCTATCTTCGCTTTGGCTTCACCGGCGTTGAGTCGACCGTGACCGGGCTCGCCGTGCTCACCGCGCTCGCGGTTTACAACACCATCTCGGCGCGCGTGCGCGATCGCACCGAGGCAAGCGACCAGATTTCGAACTTGTCGCGCAGTTCGGGCGATCTCGCCCGCCAGCTTGCCGAGTTCGGCCGCCGGCTCAATGCCATGGACAGCAAGGTCGAGCAGGTGCTGGAGCGATCGCTGGCGACCGCGCAGCCGCTCGCCGCCGAACTCGAAGAGCTGTCCACTCTCGTCAAGCAACTCGCCGACTCGGTCGCCGCTCACGAGCTTGCACTGGGCGCGGCGGGCGCCAAGCGGGCCGTCGCGACGGCTGCAACGGCGCCAAGCGCGCCTGCGGCCGCACTGCCGGACGCCGACTTTGCACCTGCAAGCGCGGTTCCCCCGGCTGTGGCACCGTCCACGCCGGCCGTGGCGCCAGCGCCGACGATTGCCGCGTTCCGCGGCCTCGACCGCGACGGCATCATCGCGCTCGTGCGCAACGCCATCGAGACAAACCGCGTCGATCTTTTCCTGCAGCCGATCGTCACGCTGCCGCAGCGCAAGGTACGCTTTTACGAGGCGATGTCGCGGATCAAGGGCGACGACGGCGAGCACATCGTCGCCGCCGATTTCCTCAGATACGCCGAAGCCGGCGCCTTGATGCCGAGGCTCGACCACCTCACCGTGCTGCGCTGCGTGCAGGTGGTGCGTCGGCTGCTGCTCAAGAACCGCGACATCGGATTGTTCTGCAACGTGTCCGGCGCCACCCTCACCGATGCGGGATTTGCCGGCCTGCTTGAATTCATGGAGGCCAACCGCGCGATTGCGCCCTCGCTGGTGTTCGAGTT
>DATJTL010000434.1:0-4566 GCA_035503415.1 Xanthobacteraceae bacterium | reverse complement strand
GGCGAAAGCTGCATGGCACCCTCGATCGTTGGCGTTTCCCTGTTGCTCTTGTCCGTCCGTCGTAACGCGGCGGGCACCCGTCTAAGCCACCCGCGCCCAGCCTTCCGGCATCAGCCGTTCCTGCGGCAGGAAGCGGCTTTTATAGTCCATCTTGCCGGAGCCGCGCACCCAGTAGCCAAGATAGACGTAGGCGAGGCCCAGCCGCTGCGCGCGTGCGATGTGGTCGAGCACCATGAAGGTGCCGAGCGAGCGCGCCGACTCGTCAGGCTCGAAGAACGAATAGACCATGGACAGCCCATCACCGAGCACATCGGTGAGCGCAACCGCGATCAACTCGCCCGGATTGCCGCCCGGGCGCCGGTATTCGACGATGCAGGTCTCGACGTGGCTGTCTTCGACCATCATGGCGTAGTCGAGCACCGTCATATCGGCCATGCCGCCGTCGCGGTGACGCGAGTCGAGATAGGCGCGGAAGATCGAATATTGCTCGGAGCTCGGCGCCGCGTGCCGCATCTCGCCGCTCAGATCGGCGTTGCGGCGCACGATGCGGCGCATGCTGCGCGTGGGACGGAACTCGCTCGCCAAGACGCGTACGGAGACGCAGGAGCGGCAGCCTTCACAGGCCGGCCGGTAGGCAATCGACTGGCTGCGGCGAAATCCGCCGTGGGTGAGGATGTTGTTGAGGTCGGGGGCGCGCTCGCCGACCAGATGCGTGAAAACCTTCCGCTCCTCCTTGCCGGAAAGGTACGGGCAAGGCGAAGGGGCGGTGAGATAGAATTGCGGCGTGTCGCGCGAGTGCTGGGTCACTGGACGTGCTGGCTTTGCCGTAACGGCCGGGATTCGCGCCGGCCGACGGATAGCATCGCGCGGGATGCCCGCCGCGTCAAAGGCGAAATCGCCTGTCGGTAAAGACCCTAGTGCCGCGCCGCAGTGCGCGACGAGCTGTTGATGATGACGGCGCCGACCACGAAATCGTGGAGCAGCCGGCGGCGGGCGTTGAACAGCCCGAGCAGAAGGATAAGGGGCGTGAGTATGGAGACGCTGATCCAGAACACGACGGCGTGCACGGCGCCGAGCACGAAATAGGCTGGCGACCCGTACCAGGTGCGCATCTGCAGCCCCATCGCGCGCATGCCGAGCGTCGCCGAGGCCGGGCTCCCCAGCGTCATGCCGTAATAGATGAGCGCCCAGATGACTGAAACCGGCGACAGAATCCAGAACAGGAACCAGCCGAGGCCGAACGTGATGAGCCCGAAAACGAAAATGAAGATCCAGGCCATGAGCAGCGGGATGGCGATGACCACGACATCGATCGCGAAGGCGAGCATGCGCCGCGCCAGAACGCCCCGGAACAGCTCCGGCTCGGCCGCCGGATCGTAGGCATTCGGCCTGACGCCGAACGGGAAACCCGTCCGCGACGGTTCAAAAGACGGCCCATAATCAGTCATAAGCGGCCCCGCATGAACGTCGCTGCAAATGGTGAAGGCAGCCCGGTAGTGCAAGAGGGAAGGCCTCTTGTGTTAAATAGGTCGGGGCAGCAAGAAGATCGGTTATGGTCACACTTGCCGATATCAAGGCGGCACGGGAAACGATTGCCGGCCATGTGCTGCGCACGCCGCTGTTGCCGGCGCCGCCACTGTCGGCGCTTACCGGCGCCGAGGTATTCGTCAAATACGAGAACCTGCAGGTCACCAATTCATTCAAGGAACGCGGCGCTTGCGTCAAGCTCGCCGCGCTCTCCGCCGACGAGCGCCGCCGCGGCGTGATCGCCATGTCGGCCGGCAACCACGCGCAAGCGGTGGCCTATCACGCTCGCCGCCTGTCGATCCCGGCGACCATCGTGATGCCGGTGACGACGCCGTTCGTGAAAGTGAAAGCGACGCAGGCGCACGGCGCCACCGTCATTCTCGACGGGGAGACGCTGGCCGAGGCACAGGTTCGTGCCGAGGCGATCGCAGCTGAGCGCAACCTCGTCTGGGTGCACCCCTACGATGACCCCAAGATCATCGCCGGCCAAGGCACCATCGCGCTGGAAATGCTGGAGGACGCACCCGATCTCGACATTCTCGTCGTTCCCATTGGCGGTGGTGGCTTGATCTCCGGTTGCGCCATCGCCGCACGCGCGAGAAAACCGGACATCGAAATCGTCGGCGCCGAGTGCACGCTCTATCCGTCGATGTGGAACGCGATGCATCACGGCCACAGACCCTGTGGCGGCCCCACGCTTGCCGAAGGCATTGCCGTGTCCAACGCGGGCAAGCTCACGCTTCCAATCGTGCGCGAATTGGTCGGCGACATTATTCTGGTCGATGAGGCGGTGATAGAGCGCGCCGTCAATGCGTTCCTCATCTTGCAGAAGACGATGGCGGAGGGCGCCGGCGCCGCCGGACTTGCCGCCATGCTGGCGGAGCCGCGCCGCTTTGCCGGCCGCAAGGTCGGGCTCATTCTGTGCGGCGGCAATATCGATCCGCGCATTCTCGCCTCGGTGATGGTGCGCGAGCTCGAACGGGCCGACCGCATCGTATCATTCCGTCTGACCATTCCCGACCGCCCGGGCATTTTGGGCCAGATCGCAAGCCGGCTCGGCGAACTCGGCGCGAATATATTGGCGGTCGATCACCACCGCCTGTTTCTCGACGTTCCAGCCAAAGGCGCCAAGCTCGACATCACCATGGAAACGCGCGACGCCGCCCACGCCGAGGAAATTTTTCGTGCGTTCGCCGCCGACGGCTATCAGCCGGTGCGCATGCAAAGCGGTGGGTCGCTGGAGTGAGTCCTGTTTGAGCGCCCCAGAGCCAATCGCTTCATACTGAATCGATTGGCTCGCTGGGATTTTGATGGAGCATGATCTTTTCGGAAAACCGGTTTCCACTTTTCCGGATCATGCTCTAACGGGCCGCTCCGGTCGTCGCCGCGCCGATCTTCAGCGCACCAAGGAGCGGGTCGAGGTGCTGCTCGTAGACGCGCCAACGGCCGATCGCGCTTTTGTAGATCGGTTGGCGCACCTGCGTCGCACTCGCGGTGCGCACCGGCCGCTCGGTCTCGTGGAACGACAGACAGCGCTCGTCCCAGGGCAGGCCGCAATGGGCGATGATCCGCCGCGCCTGAGCTTCAACGTCGGCGACCACCTCTTCATAGCGCACGTCGAGAATGCGGCCGGCCGGTAGCACTGTGCGCCAGTGCGCCATCAGATGTTCGTAGTGTTTGTAGTAACGCCCCAGCTCGGCGAGGTCGTAGGTGTGGTTCTGTTCGGCCGAGAACAGCTTCGAGAAGCAGGAAATGCAGGTATCGACCGGATCGCGGATGGTGTGAATGATCGTCGCGTTCGGCAGCGCAAGATGGATCAGGCCGGCGAAATAATAATTCGACGGCATCTTGTCGGTCGCGTAGGCGGCGCTGGCGTGACCGTTCTTGGCGGCGAGCGCACGCAACTCGGCAATGTAGCGAGCGCCGATCTGGCGCAGCGCCGCTCCGTCGAGCGCCGGCATGAACTCCGGATAAAGGATGACGTTGCCGTCGCCGCCGCGCACATTGAGGATTACGTCGTTGAGGGTCTGCAGTTCGCCGGCGCCGTAGACAAGCGGGTGTGAGGCGATGATCTGCTCGACCAGCGTCGTTCCCGAACGCGGCATGCCGATAACGAAGATCGGCATTGTCGACGGCTCGCCCGCGCCGGACTTTGTGCCGATCAGTTCGCCCGTGAACACCTGCTCGATACGGTCGAACAAGGCGAACGTGGCTGCTTCGTCGTAGGCGATGGTGGCGCGCTTGGCGGCATTGCCGGCGAGCAGATGGCGGAACGAGCGGTCGTAGTCCTTTAGATCCGCGTAGGCCTTGCCGAGCCCGAAGTCGAGCTGCATGCGGTCGGTCTTCGACAGGCCGTCGGCCTTGCCGGCAAGCTCTTCCATCGCGGCAAGGTGCGGATCGCCGGGTGCGAACTTCTTGGAATCGGCGAGATTGACATAGACGCCGGCGATGCCGGCATCGAGCTCGAGCGCCTGCAGATAGGCGCTTTCCGCGTCCTGCAGATGGCCGAGCTCCTTGAGCACGTTGCCCATGTTGTTGTAGGCGTCGGCGAGGTCGGGCTTGAGCGCAAGCGCGCGCCGGTAGTGCTTGAGCGCGGCGTCGAGGTCGCCGCGCTCGAAGGCGACGCGGCCCATCAGATTGACGGCGTCGTGGTTGTTTGCATTGAGCGCCAGCGCGCGTTCGCAGGCGGCGGCCGCCTCGTCGATCTTTTTCTGATCGAGCAGGACGGTGGCGTAGTGGACGAAGAATTTGTCGCTGCGCGCCTCGATGACGAGCGCGCGGCGCATGAGATCGGCGGCCTCATCGAGCCGGTCGAGGTCCTTGACCGCGAGCGCCAGGTTGTCGAGCGTTTCGGGATTGTTGGCGTTGAGTTCGAGCGCCTTGCGATAGACGCTCTCCGCCTCCTCGGGGCGCTTTAATTCGCGCAAGCACGTGCCAAGATTGTTCCAGGCATCGGCGAAGCCGGGCTGCAATTCGACGGCACGGCGATAATCCTTCTCCGCGTCGGCGAAGCGCTTGAGCCGCTGCAGCGCGTTGCCG
>DATJTL010000433.1:0-2166 GCA_035503415.1 Xanthobacteraceae bacterium | reverse complement strand
GAGACCCTTCAACATGCCGTCGCGCGCCACGTCGGTATAAATGATCGCACCGACGCCGGCGTCCTCGAAGCGCCTGGCAAGTTCGAGCGCGGACAATTCCGAACTCTCCGCCCAACCCTCTACCGCCACCTTGCCGTCGCGCGCATCGAGTCCGACCGCGATGCGGCCCGGATAGGCGCGCGCGGCTTCCTTCACCAGCGACGGATTGCGCACCGCGGCGGTGCCGATGATGATGCGCGCGACCCCCTTGTCGAGCCAGGCGTCGATGGTGGCGCGGTCGCGGATGCCACCGCCGAGCTGAACCGGGATTTTCACCGCCGCGAGAATGCGCTCGACCGCCGCCGCATTCATCGGCTTGCCGGCGAAGGCACCGTCGAGATCGACGAGGTGAAGGTACTCGAAAGCCTGTTGCTCGAACGCCTTGGCCTGCGCGGCCGGATCGCTGTTGAACACCGTCGCGCGCGCCATGTCGCCCTGCTGCAGGCGCACCGCCTCACCGTTTTTCAGATCGATCGCGGGAAACAGAATCACGGCGTCCACTTCAAGAAATTGGCGATCAGCGCGAGACCGAATTTCTGGCTCTTCTCCGGATGGAATTGGGTGCCGAAAATATTATCGCGCCCAACGATCGCGGTGATCGGGCCGCCGTACTCGGCCTCGGCGACCAGATCGGCGCGCTGCGCCGGATTGAGCTGATAAGAGTGGACGAAATAAGCATGCCGGCCCTGCTCACCAAGGCTCAGCCCATCGAGCAAAGGATGCTGCCGCACGACGTTGAGCGTGTTCCAGCCCATGTGCGGAATTTTCAGCTGCGGATCGTGCGGCGTGATCCGGTCCACTTCGCCGTCGATCCAGCCGAAGCCGTCGTTGACCTCGTATTCGCGCCCGCGTTCGGCCAGAAGCTGCATGCCGACACAGATGCCGAAGAACGGCCGGCCCTTGCGGCGCACCGCTTCTTCAAGGGCTTCCGTCATGCCGTCGACGGCCTCGATCCCATTCCGGCAATCCGCAAAGGCGCCGACGCCGGGCAGCACGACCCGATCGGCCTTCGCCACCACCGCCGGATCGCGCGTCACGACAATCGGCTGGGCGTGACCCGACTCCTGCGCCGCGCGCTCGAACGCTTTCGCCGCCGAGTGCAGATTGCCCGAACCGTAATCAACGATAGCGACGCTCACCGGTGCGCTCCCGGCTGTGGAAACAGACCGATCACATCGGAGCCCGACTGCGCGCGTGGCGTCGCCGCGGTCGCGGCCGCCCCTGACCCGGCTGGCGCCACCGTGGCGCGCTGCGTCGAAGGCGCACGCAGCCAAGCGTCAAAGAACCGCCGCTCGGCGTCTTCAACATCGTCGCCGCTGACGACGCCGACGTTAGCGAAACCGCGGCGCCGCAGCGTAAAGCGGCGCAGCGTGCTTGCCTCGAGTCCGACGAGCAAAGAAATAAACAAGCTGACGACGGAAATCGCGCCCGGCGAAGCGCCAAAAACGGCCAGCAGCGTCTCCAGCCCCGCCACAACGACGACGTATGCGATGAAGACCAGCCACATGCGGTGCCACAGCATCCACAACGGCGCGAGCAGGAACGCCCAAAAGGAGAAACCGTCGCGCACGAAGACGATGCGCTCCGCATTGGGCAGCGGATCGGCTCTCCGTACCGGCGGCTCATGGACTGTGTACACGGACATTCTTCACCTTCAATCAATCGGCGCCGGCGTTCTCGTACTTGTCATGCCCCGAAGGCGGGCATCAAGTCATCGGGTGCCTGCAACATATAGTCCTCGGCATCGGCGATTACCGGATCGTCCGCAGGAGCCTGTCATCGGGCCGGCCCCTTCGGTCCGGACCCGGTAGCGGACGATGACAACATCGTCATCCGCTCAGCGTGCCTTTGGTCGAGGGCACCTCGTTGGCGGAACGCGGATCAATCGCGACGGCGGCGCGCAACGCCCGCGCCAAACCCTTAAAGCAGGATTCGGCAATATGATGATCGTTGCTGCCATAGAGCGTGGCCACGTGCAGCGTCACGGCGGCATTGGCGGCGAAAGCCTGGAACCATTCCTGCACCAGTTCAGTATCGAACGATCCCACCTTGGCGCGGCCGAACTTGACCTTGAACACCAGGAACGGCCGCCCGGAAATGTCGATCGCCACGCGCGTGAGCGCCTCG
>DATJTL010000432.1:0-15502 GCA_035503415.1 Xanthobacteraceae bacterium | reverse complement strand
TTGCGCGCGTACAGCAGCAAGATGCGGTAGTCGCTGCCGGGCTCGAGCCATTGCGGACGGGTCGCGCGCACCGAGGACAATTCCACCATGCGGCCGGCGATTTCAGCGTTTTCCATGGCGAGGAACAATGCCGCGGAATCGCGGTAACCGAGAATAAGATTCATACGCAGGCCGAGCGTATCGCGCAGGATCCTCGGCACGTCAGCGCTGCTGGCGCCTTCGGCGGTGCCGCCGAGCACCAGCGTCGGCCCGCCCGGGCGAAGCGCATCCGCGATGGTCTTCACCGGTGAGTCCTTGCGCACGATGAGCACATAGGCGTCATCGGAAAAATCCGAAGTCGAACCGATCCAGGTGAATTTGCGCGGATCGAAGCGCACGTTCGGGTCGCGGCCGAGCAGGCCGAGCATCGGCATGTTGCGGGCGATGATGCCGAATTGCGTGCCGTCCTTGGGCGCCAGATTGTAGAGATAGTTGGTGGCAACAAGCGTGCCTGCGCCCGGCATGTTCTGCACCACGATGGCCGGATGGCCGGGGATGTGACGGCCCATGTGCCGCGCCAGCAGGCGGCCGTCGACGTCGAAGCCGCCGCCGGGACCGAAGCCGACGATCAGCGTGAGGACCTTGCCCTGATAAAAATCCGCGACCGACGGAGCCCCAGCGATGCTCGCCGTTTGTACGAAAAGAACTAGACACAAACCGGCAAGAAGCCTTCGCACGTTCCGTGTCCGATCTTAGCCCGTTGCGTGCAGCGTCGGAGGAGAAATTGGCTCACAAATCAGGCTGCCGCACAAGACCAATGAGATTGCAGACGCGGCGCCGATCTTGCATGCTTTTGCAGCACACCGCGAAAACCGCGAGCACGCAGCGAGGCCGCGCGAAATGTCGGAATCCGACCTCATCCACCTTGCCGCCGATCTGTCGCACTATCACACCGACTACCTGTGGATGATGCCGGGCTCCTGGGAAGGCTATCCCTACTATTCGAGCCCGGAATTTTACGAGGACATCGCGCGCACCGCCGCGCGCGGGATCATGGATATGCTGTTCTTCGGCGATTCCGGCGGCACGCCCGAGGATTACGGCGGCAATCATCACGCCGCGGTGCGCTACGGCACCAAATGGCCGCGGCACGACATGATGCCGATGATCCCGTGCATGTCGCGGGCCGCCGCCGGCGTCGGCTTCGGCATCACCATGTCAACCACCTATCATCACCCGTTCCACATCGCGCGTGTCTTCAACGGGCTCGATCACGTCACCAAGGGCCGCATCGCCTGGAACGCGGTGACCTCGCGTTCGAAGAACGAGGCGGCGAACTACGGCTACAAGAAAATGATCGAGCACGACGTGCGCTACGAGCGCGCGCAGGAGCATCTGCAGGTCTGCTGCGCGCTGTGGGACAGCATCGAGCCGGACGCCATCGTGCTCGACCGCGAGAACGGCACGTTCGGCGATCCGGCGAAAGTGCATCTGCTCAACTTCGAGGGAGAATATTACAGCGTGCGCGGCCCCTTGCCCGCGCTGCCCTCGCCGCAGCGGCGGCCGGTCATCATCCAAGCCGGCCAGTCCGGACCCGGAATGGATCTCGCCGCCCACTACGCCGACCTGCAATTCTCCACCCGGCGCACCTTGGCAAGTATGAAGGCACATCGCAGCGAACTCGACGGCCGCTTGGCCAAGTTCGGCCGGCGGCCGAGCGATTGCGGCATCCTGTGGTCGGTGCGTATCCAGGTCGCCGATTCGGAAGCGCAGGCGAAGGCCATGGAGGAGCACTATCTCGACTTGATTCCGCCGGAGGCCGGATTGATCGAACTGTCGTCGATGTACGGGCTCGATTTTTCGCAATTCCGCCGCGACAGGCGGCTGTCCGATGTGGCCGCGGAGGTCAAATCGCAAAACGTGCACTGGGGCAGCTTCGAGGAGATTCTGAAAACGACCGATCCTGATCTGACCGTCGAGCAGTTCGGCCGGCGCTTCATGACCGACCGCATTCTGGTCGCCGGCGGGCCGCCGAAGACGATCGTCGACAAGCTCGAACAGTGGCACTTCGAGACCGGCGCCAACGGCGGCTTCATGCTGGCGCGCGGCTTTTCCGCCCCGGGAAACCTGCAGGAATTCGTCGACCACGTCGTTCCGGAATTGCAGCGCCGTAAGCTAGTGAAGAAAAAGTACGCGGGTCCGACGCTGCGCGAGAACCTGCTGAATTAGGACCCCCATGAGCGGGCGAGTTAACTTTTGAAAAATAGCGCTGATTGGAGCGATCTTTGCGCAAATGACAGGGACAAGCACGCCTTCGTTTGGCCCACTTTGCTCGACAAATCGGAGCGTTCCCTTTCACTCAATTCGCCGCCTCACGGGTGACGACAGGCGTGCCGCTGCGGCCAGACGCGGTCAATGACCAAGGACTCCCTCGTCAAATTCAGCCTCGCAGCCAGCCTCGCAGCCTTGGGCGGCGCAGCAGCGCTGGCGCTGTTGCTCGGTTTCGACGATCAAGGTGTGTTGGCGACGGCGGCAAAATACGCTGGCGACAAGCCTCAGCTCATAAATTTCATGCGCGACATGGGATATCCTAAATTCGGCGAATGGTGCGGGGAATTTGCTGCATCGATAATTAAGCGGGCCGGCGGGACTCCTCCGTCCGGCGCCGCTGTCGCCTCGAACTGGCGCAAATATGGAACGCAAGATGCACTCCCCCACGTCGGCGACATTGCTGTAGCGGGTAGAGGCGTGCCGACCGGTGAAACAGGCTCGCATGTCGGCTTCGTGACCAGCATCGATCTAAAGAATGCTACATTCACGCTCGAAAGCGGCAACTCCTGCAACATCTACACTACACGCACGATCGACGGTTTCAGCTTTCACACGCCTCCCGATAACGTGCTGTCAGCTTTGATCGGAAATGGTATCTATCTGGAACAATCAGTACGACACTCTCTGGCCTGCAACTCAGTCGGACCAAAAATCGCGGTCTATCCGTTTAGCAGCGAATATTTTCCACCACGCTGCACTCTCTCCGACGAGGCGCCCTATAGATCCACGTGGGCTGCGGGTTTCAGGGTCCTGCATCCTATCAACCACTCCGATGGCGAAACCTCGCCGTAGAGTTCGCCCCTTGTTGCGTTGATGCGCGCCAGACGGCTTTATTTGTCGGTCCACTTCCGCCGGGATCATTTTTGAATGATACCGGCCGCCTCGACCGCCTTGCGATAGATCGGCAAGTCCGCCTGGATGGCGGCGGCAAGCTGGTCCGGGGTACTGCCGACCGCATCGACGCTGAGGTTGGCCATCTTGGCGACGATCGCAGGATCGCGACAGGCTACCGCAATCGCCTGCGACAGCCAGTCGATGATCGGACGCGGCGTTGCCGCCGGCGCGAAGTAGCCGTTCCAGCCGGTCATGACGAAGTCCGGCACCGTCTCAGATACGGTCGGCACGTCCGGAAATTGCGGCAGCCGCTTTGCGGTCGAAACGGCCAAGAGCCGCACGTCGCCCGCATGAACCGATGCAACGATGTCTGAAACATTGCCGAAGAACATTTGAATCTGCCCGCTGATCAGGGCGAGAATCGACGGCGGCGTTGCCGTATAGGGCACGCCGACCAGGTTGAGACTTTCGCGCGCCGCGAACGCGGCCGGAGTCAAATCGCTGCTCGAGCCGCGGCCGACCGAGCCGTAATTGATCTTGCCCGGATTGGCGCGCGCATAGCTGATGAATTCCGCCACCGAATGCACCGGCAGATCGCGATTGATCACGAGTGCCATGCCGTTGAGCGCCACCATACTGACGGGCGCCAAGTCTTTCACCGGATCGTAGCTGACCTTTTGCATCAGCGGCACAACCGAAAATTCGGCACCACCGGCGAAATACAATGTGTAGCCGTCGGCGGCCGCGCGTGTTGCGTATTCCGTCCCGATGGCGCCGCTGGCGCCGGGATGAGTTTCGACGATGAAACGCTGACCTAATATTGTGCTCAGCCGGTCGGCGGTCAGCCGCGCGAGCACATCGGAGATGCCGCCCGGGCCGTACGGCACGACGATCTTGACTGGACGCGTCGGCCAATCCTGCGCCAGCACGCCGCCGCAGGAGAAGCCGAGAGCCACCGGCGCCAAGCAGCAAATCACCACGGCCGCCACGCGCCGGCGCAATCGCGCCAAGAGAGTTCGCATGACGAGGCTTACGGCCCGGTGCCGACGCGCGACGCCGCCAAATCGCCTGCTGCTGATGGGAATGATCAAACCCTCCGCAAACTGCGCTCTTGCGAAGCAAAACACGGGCCAGCGGCTCATACGCAACCGGCCCATGATGTTCTTCTCAGGCACAGACATGCGGCGAAGCCGCCGACAGCCGCCCGGCACTCCCGGCAAGAGCCGTCAGCGGCGGCCGCGTTTCTTTCGCCTGGATTTGCTTTTTGCCGCCGCGCGCTTGGCGGGCTTTTTGACGATTTTGCCTTTGCGCTTTTTCTTCGCCACGGCAGCGCGCTTGGCCTTCTTTTTTTTGGCCGGCGAAGCTTTGGCGCGCAGTGGCGTCTTCTTGGCTTTCTTGCCGGCTGCGCGCCGCACCTTGGCCGCCGGCTTTGGCGTTCGCTTCGGTGCTCGTTTGGGCTCAGGCTTCGGCGCCGGCTTCGGTGCTACGGGCTGCGGCTGCTCCTCGCCGGCCTCCTCTTCATCGAAGCCGGCAAAGTAGGCCTGCATCGGCTCGAAGTACCTCGATTGCCAGCCACCCTGCTCGTATCTTCGATGCTCGTCGGGCACGTTGCTGTGCACCAGCGTCAAGAGCGTGCCGTCGTCGGTGGCCTCGAGCGTGACGGTGAGGATCGAATCCTCGTGCTCATCGCCGAATTCTCTGGTGCGCCAGGATTGGACGATGCGTTCGCCAGAGACCAATTCGAGATTGCGGCCGGTGATGTAGCCATTCCAAGCCGAGACCTCGGCGCCGAGTTCGTCCGACATGACCGCATCACCACCGGTCATCTCGGAGTGCCCGATGCTGTCGAGCCAGGCCTCGTAGATCTCCTGTGGGGTCGCCGGAATTACGCTGGTCAGCGTATAGGAATACGGCATTTGCACCTCCATGGCAGCGCGAGCGCCATCAAGCTGCATCGCCAGCCATTCGTCGGCTCGCGCACTGTCGCCTAAATATCACATAGTGCCCCAGAAACCGACACGTCATCCCCCGGTGGCGCGCCGCGATGTTGCTATTCGCAAAAGCGTCGGGCAGCATGGTTAACGTGATCGCTGGGGGGCCGACATCGGCACGGAAGCGAGCGCAATGTGATCATGTCCCGCCGCTCGTTCGGCGGGGCATGGTTTGTATACTTCGCTGATTGCGTAGTTCCCGGTTGCGTTCGAAATTCGGTAGCGGTGGGTCTTCGGCTGTGCATGCGTTTGCCCATGCTGGTTTGCGTGGCGCGCGTTGGGTGCAATGCGCTGCTCAGTCGCGCGCCGCGGTCTGCACGGCTCCCATCGCCGTGGCGCTCACTCTTTTCCTCGCCGCCTGCACTGTCGGTCCGAACTACATACCCGCTGCCGCGCCGGTACCGACTACTTTCAAGGAACTGAAGGGCGCTCCGCTCAAGGGCTGGAAAGTTGCCACGCCCGGCGTTGGACCGGGTCTCGGCGAGTGGTGGGTGCTCTATAAGGATCCCAAACTCAATTTTCTGATCAAACAGGTCGAAGTTTCCAACCAGACCGTGGCGGCCGACGCTGCGGCCTATGAAGAAGCGCGCGCCGTCATCCGCGAAGCGCAATCGTCGCTGTTCCCGGTACTGACCGGAAGCTACACCTATACCCGCACCAGAACGGGACCGAAGGCCGTGGGTCTCCAATCGGGAGGCTCCCGCCTTGGCGGCGTCGGCGCCATCTACACCACGACGTTCGTCCCGCAACTCAACGGCACCTGGGATCTTGACGTCTGGGGCAAGGTCCGCCGCCAGGTCGAGAGCAACACCTCCGCCGCGCAGGCGAGCAAGGCCGATCTCGATTACGCCACGCTCTCCGAGCAGGCGCTGCTCGCCACCGCCTATTTCAATCTGCGCACCGAAGATGCGCTGCACGATCTGCTTGAACGCACGGTCACCGAATACAAGCGAACACTGAACATCGTGCAGAACCAATTCAAGGCAGGTTATTCCGTGACCGCCGGCGACGTGGCCACGGCAAGAGCCAACGTCGAGACCACCGAAGCAAGTGTGTTCGCAGCGGACGCGCAGCGCGCGCAATTCGAACACGCGATCGCCATGCTGACCGGCCGGCCGCCGGCCGAACTGACCATCGCCCGGCACGATCTGAGTGGCAGCATTCCGAAAATTCCGGTCGGGCTGCCCTCGACGCTGCTCGAGCGTCGTCCCGACATCGCAGCCGTGGAACGAACGATGCAGGAGCAGAACGCCCTGATCGGCGTCGCTGTAGCCGGCTATTTCCCCGACATCACCCTGTCCGGCACATTGGAATGGGTCGGCAGGAACCCGCTGCCGTTCAGCACCGCGAACGAGATTTGGTCGCTCGGCGCGGCGGGAACTCAAACGATATTCAACGGCGGGCTCACCGCGGCGCAGGTCGACGCGGCGCGCGCCGTCTATTGGCAAAGCGTGGCCAATTATCGCCAGACCGTGCTCACCGCATTTCAGGGCGTCGAGGATGAGCTTTCCAATATCCGCCTCATGACACAACAGCTGGCGATCCAGCGGCAAGCAGTCAAAGACGCGCGCACGGCTGTCGATGTCTACCTGAACCAATTTCAGGCCGGCACGATCGCGTTTACGACGGTCGTGACGGCGGAATTGACGTTGCTGGCCGACGAAGAGACCGAGCTGACGATTCGGCAGGACCTGTTCCTTGCCAGCGTCACGCTGATCGAGGATCTCGGCGGCGGCTGGGACACCACGTTGTTGCCGACCCTCAAAGAGCTGCAAGGGTCGTTTTCGTTGCTGCAGAAATTGCCGGCCGATTAAGGCCGCGCGGGGCAAGGAACGCCCGGGGGCTGTCGATAATTCGACGAATTGCCGCCAAACCCTTGATTTAACGGAAAATCTCAAGGAGATTCCGGCGCCGGGGGACGATCCGGCAGGGCCAAAATTGCCAATTATTCATTAGGTGCGGCATCTTGGCCCGCATTATAAGTCACCGATAACGAAACGAATGAACGCCCACGATGGACGAGCGAACGCGGACGGATGACGAGTTGGCGCCGAATCTTCGCCGAACGGCGCCGGAACCGATCATCAAAAGCCGCCCACATTCCAAAGTTCGCATCGGCATCGGGCTGATCGTTGTGCTGCTTCTGGCGCTGGGTGCTTATCAGATCGGCCGCTGGGCGATGGCGCCGCACCAGGCGCCGGGACGTTTCGTCCAAGGCGCGGCTCAGTCGGTCGGGGCGTCGACGGCCGCGTTGAACAACGTGCCGGTCGTGGTCAACGCGCTCGGCACCGTCACGCCGCTCGCCACGGTGACGGTGCAATCACAGATCAGCGGCTATCTGGTCAAAGTTCCATTTCAGGAAGGTCAGATGGTGCGGAAGGGCGATCTACTCGCCCAGGTCGACGACCGGCCCTACGTGATTTTGAAGGCCCAGTACGAAGGCCAACTCGCGCACGACCAGGGTCTGCTCAGCCAAGCGCAAATGGATCTCAAACGTTATCAGACGCTGGTGGCGCAAAATTCGATCGCCAAGCAGCAAGCCGAAGATCAGGTCTTCATCGTCCAGCAATACGAGGGCACGGTGAAACAGGATCAAGGGCTGATCGACGCGCAGACGCTCAACATCGCCTATTGCCACATCGTTTCCCCGGTGACCGGCCGCATCGGGCTGCGTCTGGTCGATGCCGGCAATTACGTGCAGCCGAACAGCGCGACCGGCATTGCCGTCGTCACACAAATACAGCCGATCACGGTGATCTTTACGGTTCCGGAAGACGACTTGCCGGACATCATGCCCGAGCTCAACAGCGGCGCCAAATTGCAGGTCACGGTGTTCGACCGCGCCAACGTCAAGAAACTGGCCGTTGGCACCGTGTCGGCGGTGGACAGTCAGATCAACACCACCACCGGCACCGTGAACGTGCGCGCGCAGTTCGAAAATACCGATAATGCGCTGTTCCCCAATCAGTTCGTCAACGCCCAGTTGCTCGTGAAGACGCTGCAGAACGCGGTGACAGTGCCGACCGCCGCCATCCAGCGCGGCGCACCCGGCGCCACGCCCGGCGGCGCCATGGGCACCTACGTCTATCTGATCAACGCCAACAACACGGTGTCGGTGAAGCAGGTCACCGTCGGTCCGCTCTTCACCGACGCGAACAATGTCAGCATGACGAGCATCGTGTCCGGACTATCGGCGGGCGATCGCGTGGTCACCGACGGCACCGACCGCCTGCGCGACGGTATGCACGTCAGTGTCAGCTCGGTCGACAACAAGCCGGTCGCACCCGCACCGGGAGGTTCGCCAAGCGGTAACGGACACAAAGGCGGTCGGGCGCAGCGTCAGGGCACCGGCACCGGCACCAGCCAATAGAAGCCGGCAGCGGCAAGCGAGGCCGCGCGGGCTGCACGCGTGAACGTGAATCGATGAGATGAACGTCTCTGAACCTTTCATCCTGCGGCCGGTCGCCACCACGCTCCTGATGGTCGCGATCATGCTCTCGGGCATTGTCGCCTACACGTTCCTGCCGCTGTCGACGCTGCCCGAAGTCGATTATCCGACGATCCAGGTGCAGACGCTCTATCCGGGCGCCAGTCCGGAGGTGATGACGTCATCGGTCACCGCGCCGCTCGAGCGCCAATTCGGGCAGATGCCCGGATTGAATCAGATGACTTCGGCAAGCTCTGCCGGCGCTTCTGTGATCACGCTGCAGTTCAGCCTCGATCTCTCCCTCGACATCGCCGAACAGGAGGTGCAGGCCGCGATCAACGCCGCCGGCAATCTGTTGCCGAGCGACCTGCCGACCCCGCCGGTCTACGCCAAGGTCAACCCCGCCGACGCGCCGATCCTGACCATCGCGGTCACCTCGAAGACACTGCCGCTGACGCAACTGGAAGACTTAAGCGAGACCAGCCTCGCGCAGAAGATATCGCAGCTTAACGGCGTCGGCCTGGTCACCGTCAGCGGCGGCGAGCGGCCGGCGGTGCGCATCCAGCTCAATCCGCAGGCGCTCGCCGCTTATGGGCTCGCCATCGACGACATCCGGACCACGATCGGCAATCTGAACGTCAACACGCCGAAGGGAAATTTCGACGGCACCTCGCAAGCCTCGACCATCAACGCGAACGACCAGCTCACCAGCGCCGATCAATATCGCAACCTGATCGTCGCCTATCGCGCCGGCGGGCCGGTGCGGCTGTCCGACGTGGCCAACATCGTCAGCGGCCCGGAGAACACCAAGCTCGGCGCCTGGTCCAACACCACGCCGGCGATCATCCTTTCGGTGCAGCGCCAACCGGGCGCCAACATCATCCAGGTTGTCGACCGCATCCAGTCGCTGTTGCCGCAGCTGCGCGCTTCGCTTCCCGCCGCCGTCGATATTGCGGTGACGAGCGACCGCACCGTCACCATCCGCGCCTCGGTCGCCGATGTGGAATTCGAGCTCGCGCTCGCCATCGTGCTGGTCGTGATCGTGATCTTTGTGTTCCTGCGCACGCTGCCGGGCACGATCATCCCGAGCCTGTCGGTGCCGCTGTCGCTGGTCGGCACGTTCGGCGCGATGTACCTGCTCGGCTTCTCGCTCGACAATCTCTCCCTGATGGCGCTGACCATTGCGACGGGCTTCGTCGTCGACGACGCCATCGTCATGATCGAGAACATCGCCCGCTACGTCGAGGGCGGAATGAATCCTCTCGATGCCGCGCTCCGCGGCTCCGCGCAGATCGGCTTCACCATCATTTCGCTGACCATTTCGCTGATCGCGGTGCTCATCCCGTTGTTGTTCATGGGCGACGTGGTCGGCCGCCTGTTCCATGAATTCGCCATCACGCTCGCAGTCACCATCGTCATCTCTGCCGTGGTGTCGCTCACGCTGGTGCCGATGATGTGCGCGAGGCTGATCCGCCACCGCGCCGACACCGAGCGCAGCGGATTCGACCTGTACGCCGAGCAAGCAATCAACGCGCTCATCGAGGGCTATGGACGCGCGCTCAATTGGGTGCTCGACCGCCAGCCGATCACGCTGCTCGTGGCCGTGCTCACGCTGGCGTTCACCATCGTGCTCTATTACGAAATCCCCAAGGGCTTCTTCCCGGTGCAGGACACCGGCATGATCCAGGCCATCACCGAAGCCTCGCAGAGCGTCTCCTATCAGGAGATGGCGATCTTGCAGAACCGGCTTGCCGAGGCGGTGCTCAAGGATCCGGACGTCGTCAGCCTGAGCTCTTATGTCGGCGTCGACGGCACCAACGAGACGCTCAATACCGGCCGCTTCCTGATCACGCTCAAGCCCTCCGACCAGCGCAGCCTCAACGCCAGCGCGATCATCACCCGCCTGCAGGGCGAGGTCGCCGGCGTGAGCGGCATCACGCTTTACATGCAGCCGGTACAGGACCTCACAATCGATTCGACGATCAACCGCGCGCCCTACAATTTCGTGCTCGAGGACGCCAATTCCGCCGAATTCAACACCTGGGTCCCCAAGCTGGTGGCCCACCTCAACACGCTGCCGCAGCTGACCGACGTCGCCTCTGACCTGCAGCAGCAGGGGCTGGCCGTCGATCTCGTCATCGACCGCACCACCGCAGCCCGCTTCGGCATTACGCCGGCTACCATCGATAATGCGCTCTACGACGCCTTCGGCCAGCGCATCGTTTCGACCATCTACACGCAGTCGAACCAGTACCGGGTCATTCTCGAACTCGATCCCTCGTTGCAGAGTTCGCTCGCCGGACTGTCCTCGATCTATCTGCCGTCATCGTCTTCCACGACCAACGGCCAGGTGCCGCTCTCCGCCATCGTCCATGTCGAGCAGAGAAGTAGCCCGCTGGTCATCACCCATTACGGCCAGTTCCCCGCCACGACCGTCTCCTTCAACACCGCGCCCGGCTATTCGCTCGATGCCGCCGTCGCCGCCATCCAGAAGGCGGAGACCGACGTTAAACTTCCCGAGAGCTTCATCACCGCTTTCCAGGGCACTGCCGCGGCGTTCCAGTCCTCGCTGAGCAACGAGGTCTTTCTGTTCGTCGCCGCCATCATCGCCATGTATATCGTGCTCGGCGTGCTCTACGAGAGCTTCGTCCATCCGATCACCATCCTGTCTACTCTGCCGTCGGCCGGCGTCGGCGCGCTGCTCTCGCTGATGCTGCTCGGCTACGACCTCGACGTCATTTCCATCATCGGCATCATCCTGCTCATCGGCATCGTCAAGAAGAACGGGATCATGATGATCGACTTCGCGCTCGAGGCCGAGCGCGTCGAGGGCCTGCCGCCGCGCGAGGCGATTTACCAGGCCTGCCTGTTGCGCTTCCGGCCGATCCTGATGACGACGATGGCGGCAATCCTCGGCGCATTGCCGCTGATGCTCGGTACCGGCACCGGCTCCGAGCTGCGCCATCCGCTCGGACTTACGCTGGTCGGCGGACTGATCGTCAGTCAGTTGCTCACGCTGTTCACCACGCCCGTGATCTATCTCTATTTCGATCGGCTGGCTGTGCGTCTGACCGGGGCTCCGCCCGCCAATCGGCTGATCCGCGGCGAGCCGGCGGAATGAACATTTCCGCGCCATTTATCAGGCGGCCGGTAGCGACGACGCTGCTGACGCTCGGGATCGCGATTGCGGGCGCGCTCGGATTTTCCAGGCTGCCGGTGGCGCCGCTGCCACAGGTCGACTTTCCCACCATCTCGGTGAGCGCTCAGCTTCCCGGCGCGAGCCCGATGACGGTCGCCACCAGCGTCGCCGAGCCGCTCGAGCGCCATCTCGGACAAATCGCCGACGTCACCGAAATGACCTCGCAGAGCGGCATCGGGCAGACCCGCATCACGCTGCAATTCGACCTCAACCGCGACATCAACGGCGCCGCGCGCGACGTGCAGGCGGCGATCAATGCCGCGCGCGCCGATCTGCCGGCGGCGCTGCGAACCAACCCAACCTATCGCAAAGTCAATCCGGCCGACGCGCCTATCCTCATCCTGGCGCTCACCTCGAAGACGCTCACCCAGGGCCAGATGTACGACGCGGCGAGCAATGTGCTGGCGCAGCGGCTGTCGCAGTTGTCCGGCATTGGCCAGGTGATCATCGGCGGCTCGGCGCTGCCGGCGGTGCGCGTCGAACTCAACCCGCAGGCGCTGTTCAAATACGGCATCGGTCTGGAAGACGTGCGCGCGGCGCTTGCGTCGGCCAATGCCAACAGCCCGAAGGGGTCGATCGACGACGGCATTCAGCGCTATCAGATCTACACCAACGATCAGGCGACCAAGGCTGCGGATTATCTGCCGCTGGTGGTCGCCTATCGCAACGGCGCCGCGGTGCAACTCTCCGACATCGCCTCCGTCAACGACTCGGTCGAGGACGTCCGTAATCTCGGCCTGTCGAACGGCCAGCCGTCCGTGCTGGTCATCCTGTTCCGCCAGCCGGGCGCCAACATCATCGAGACCATCGACGGCATCAAGGCCGAGCTGCCTCATCTTGAAGCCGCCCTGCCCGCCGACATGGACGTGTCGATCGCCATCGACCGCTCGACGACGATCCGCTCGTCGCTGCACGATACGGAAATGACCCTGGTGATCGCCGTCATCTTGGTCACCATGGTGGTCTTCCTGTTTCTGCGCGACATCCGCGCCACCGCCATCCCGAGCATCGCGGTGCCGGTGTCGCTGTTCGGCACCTTCGGCGCGATGTATTTGCTGGGCTACAGCCTCGACATTCTGTCGCTGATGGCGCTCACCATCGCCACCGGCTTCGTGGTCGACGACGCCATCGTCGTGCTGGAAAATATTTCGCGGCATCTCGACGAGGGACTGCCGCGCATGGAGGCGGCGCTGCGCGGGGCGCGCGAAGTCGGCTTCACGGTGCTGTCGATCAGCCTGTCGCTGGTGGCGGTGTTCACGCCCATTCTGCTCCTGGGGGGCATTCTCGGCCGGCTGTTCCGCGAATTCACGCTCACGCTCTCGCTTGCCATCCTCATTTCGCTCGCGATCTCGCTCACCACCACGCCGATGATGTCGGCGATCTTCCTGCGCGCGCGGCCGCCCGGCACGGCGCCTCGCCGTAACCGGCTGTTCGACCGCGTGCTGCACGGCTACGGACAATCGCTCGCCTGGGCGCTCCACCACAGCCGGCTGGTATTCGCAATCTTCCTCGGCGCCATCGCCCTCAACGGCCTGCTGATCTACATCGTGCCGAAAGGCTACTTTCCCGAACAGGACACCGGACGCCTGATCGGCGCGCTGCGGGCCGATCAAAGCGTCTCCTTTCAGGCGATGACGCACAAGCTGCGGCAGATGATGGCGATCGTGCAGGCAGACCCGGCGGTCGAGCACGTGGTGGGCTATACCGGGGTCGGCAGCGGCGGCGGCTTTGGCCAGATCAATACCGGCTCGGTGTTCGTTTCACTCAAGTCGATCGGCAAGCGTCCGCCGGTCGATCAGGTGATCGCGCGGCTGCGGCCGAAGCTGGCGCAAGTGCCGGGCGGCCGGCTGTTTTTGTTCCCGGTGCAGGATATCCGCTCCGGCGGCCGGCAGAGCAACGCGCAATATCAGTACACATTGCAGTCGGAAAATCCCGACGACCTCATCACGTGGACACCGAAGCTCGTCGCCGCGCTCGAGCACAGCTCGGTGCTGGCCGATGTCAATTCCGACCAGCAGGAAAAGGGCCTGGAAACCGACCTCGTCATCGACCGCGATACCGCCTCGCGGCTCGGCATTACGCCGGCGCAGATCGACAATACGCTCTACGACGCCTTCGGGCAGCGGCAGGTGTCGGTCATCTACAGCGCGATCAATCAATACCACGTGGTCATGGAGATCGACCCGCGTTACACGCGGGATCCGAAATCGCTCAATGACATTTACATCTCGACGTCGGGCGGCGGCGCTTCCGGCACCGCTTCCTCAAACCTGCCGGGTGGCACGGTAACCGCGCCGGCCAACGCGGCAAGCGCGTCCGCGGAGGTCGCGGCAAACGCCGCTGCCAACGCCAATTCGGCGCGCAATGCCGCCATCAACTCACTCGCCACCGGCGGCAAGAGCAACACCTCCTCGGGCGCTCCGGTCAGCACCACGCAGGAGACGATGATTCCGCTCGCCGCCGTCAGTCATTACGGACCCGGCAACACGCCGCTGTCGGTCAGCCACCAGGGCTTGTTCGTCGCCTCGACCATCTCGTTCAATCTGCAGCCAGGGGCCTCGCTGGGCGAAGCGACCGAGGAGATCAACGCAGCCGTCAACCAGCTGCACATGCCCGCCACCATCCACGGCAGCCTCGCCGGCACCGCGCAGTTGTTTGCCCAGTCGGCCTATAACGAAATCGTGCTGATCGTCGCCGCCATTGCCGCCGTCTACATCGTGCTCGGCGTGCTCTATGAGAGCTATGTCCACCCGATCACGATATTGTCGACGCTGCCCTCGGCCGGCGTCGGCGCCTTCCTCGCGCTGATGCTGTTTCACACCCAGTTCGACATTATCGGCACGATCGGCGTCATTCTGCTCATCGGCATCGTCAAGAAGAACGCGATCATGATGATCGATTTCGCCATCGACGCGAAACGGTCGCGCCACCTGAGCTCTTACGATGCGATCTTTCAGGCCTGCATGCTGCGCTTCCGCCCGATCATGATGACGACCTCGGCGGCGATCCTCGGCGCCGTTCCGCTGGCGCTGAGCTTCGGCAGCGGCGGGGAAATCCGCCGTCCGCTCGGCATCTCGATCATGGGCGGGCTCCTTATCAGCCAATTGCTGACGCTCTACACGACGCCCGTGCTCTATCTTTATCTCGACCGGCTCGGCCAATGGACCTTGCGTCAGCGCACCCGGCTGATGCCGGGTCTGTTCGGTGCTCCGCCAGCGCCGGCGGAGTGACGAGCCTGTTGTATTTTTGATCGATCTGGACGGACGTCAACAAGCAAACGAGCGCGCCCCGTACGGAGCGCGCTCGCAAATATGATCAGATGTGCTGGAGACAGCTTGGGCTAGAGGCTATGCGAGCCTACCAGCCCCAACCACGTCGCCAACCTCCGCCCCAGCCACCCCAACCGCGGCGCCATCCCAAACCCCAACCGCCTCCACCCCAGCCGACTCTATTAAAGAGACCACCTCCCCATCCTCCACCCCAACCGCCTCCCCAGCCGGGAGTCCAGGCAGAATTGTAGAGACCACCACCCCAACCGCCCCATCCGCCGCCCCATCCTCCACCCCAACCGCCTCCCCAGCCGGGAGTCGTCCAGGCAGCGTTATAGAGACCGGCACGCCAAGGAACGCCCCAAGCCAAACGGCGAGCGCGCCAGCCCAAGCCCCAGCGATTATACAAGCCGGTGCGGAAGCCTATGCCGCGCCAGCCCCAACGATTGTACAAGCCACCGCGCCAGCCCCA
>DATJTL010000431.1:0-5583 GCA_035503415.1 Xanthobacteraceae bacterium | reverse complement strand
GCTTCAACATTCAACGCCCCTGCGGCGGGGCGTTTGGCGGTCTTCAACAGCCGGCCTTGTCCCCGTCCTGCGGGGGCTTCATTAAGAGGAACTCTTCTGGCGGCGGCTTAATAGGGCGCGTTCAGCGCGGCTCTTTTGCCGCTGAGCGCAAATGCGCGGCAAAGGACATCGAGAAGAGTCTAGTTATCAACGTACCAGGCGTTAACCAAAGTGGCCCGTCGCGCCGCTGCATCGCCTCAATATTGCACCAGGATGCCGGCGAATACGCGTGAGCTGTAATTGGGCGTTGGCGCAATGACCTGATTGGCGTAGTCGCGGCTTGCTTCGATGAAGGCGTAGGTGTCAGCGGCATAATCGGCCCAGGACGGCACATTAAAGCGTGCGCCGACACCGTAACTGGAGGCGTGGACGCTGCCGATTTGGACCGCCGTGGGCTGATAAATGTCGACCTCACCCGTGGCGCCGAACACATAAGGTGTGAACACCAGCGTGGCTCCCGTCCCGGGATTGAACCGGGCCGAGAACGTACGCCCCAACTCCGCCCGCGTGACCCAGGCACTGTCGCCGAAAAATTCTCCGGTCGTAAATCCCGACAGCATACTGGCGCCGTCGATATCGTATTGCTCCGACAACAGCAGCGGGTGCTGGAACGAGTCCTGGCCGTAGGCCTTGAACGCCGCAAAGAAGTCGGAGGGCAGCAGTTGATTGATCTCGATATGGCCGGTGAGCTTGGTGAACACGGCATCGGCGCCCACTTGTGACAGCGGCAGCAAGCTCTGCGCCGCCACCTCCGCCGTGCGCGCCCCCAAGGCGTCGAGGCCTTGCGAGATTTCCGTGCCGTAGCTGACGGTGAGGCCGGCCGTTCGCTCTCGCCAGATGCCGTCAAAGCCGGCACGCACCGGCCGCACGCGATCCTCGCTAAGCGGTATCGGCGGGCTGAATGCAATCGACTCGAGACTTTCGTTGGCCGGATCGAACATGACGTGGAACGTCAGCTCGGCATCACGCCTTTTGATCGCCTCGTAAATGAGCTTGACGTGACCCTGATCGAACACCCCGAAGGTGGCGGTGATCGGATCGATCACGTACGGCGTGGTCCTGCCATCGGTGGCGAACAATTCGAGCTTCCAGCCGTCGATGCCGAGCGGCATCGTATAGGTGCCGCTCACGTAGCGGCGGTTCGGGTACTCGCGAAAGAAGTTCTGCTCGGGATTGCCGGCGACGGAGACCATAAACTGCTCGCCGAGCCCGGCGAGGCCGTTCTCCGCAATGGTCGTCACCACCTGACCGGTGCCGAACGCCTTTGGCATGGCATCGTCGACATAGACGCTGGCGGATACCGGCCGATAGCGTCCAGTCAGCACCAGCACCGAACCGCCGACCTCCTTGCCGGCAGCGAACGTGGCATTGAGGATTAAGCCCGGCGCCTCGCCGGCGAGCAACAGCTGCCGCTCCAGTTCCGACTGTTTCAGATGCTTCTTACGCGCCAGTGGCGCGAGAACAGCGGCCACCCGCGCCCGCACTGGCGCACCGATCGCGCTCAAATCCATGCGTTCGATGAAGCCGTCGATGACGCGCAGCTTGATGCGTGCACTGCCCGCCAATTGCTGCGGCAGGATGACAACGCGCACCAGCGGATAGCCGGCGCGCACGTAGATTTGCTGCAGCTGATCGGCGAACTCGAAGAGCTGGGCGACGGTGATGGTCTTGCCGATCAGCGGGGCGGCGATTGCCTCGCGCTGCCCGACGAGTTCGGTAAACTCGCCGCCGATGTCGAAGCCGAGCAGTTTGAAGGCGAGTTTCTTGGCCTCTGGCGGTATTTGCGCGCCGGCCGGCACTTGCGGAATCGCGATTTGGCCGCCGCCGGACGGCGGCACGATAACCGGCGGCTTGACCTGACTGGTCGGCGGCGCGGCGACTTGCGCCAGCGCTACCCCGTTAAGGAGAAGCCACGCGCCAGCGGCAAAAATGCCCGCTCGTCTGCAAAACCACGCCACGAAACCCCCCGATGAGAGGTATTCGTATAAGGTTAGAAAGCCTGGTTCAACCGCAGGTCGCCCAAAGGCGGCAAATTTCAGGGGATTTTCAGGGGATTATGGCAATCAAGTCACACCCCATCGGGGGTAGGGCTAAATGCGCCCAGGTGGGGAGCGACGACGGCCAATAGCTGGACCCACTCGGACGTGCCGCTTGGGGGGCACTCCTTTGCCATCACGTCAAAAGCGTCGGCGAACCCTTTGAACGATACCGGTACGGTAACGTCCCGCTGGGCGGCGTCCTTGAACAACAGCTTGCCGTTCTCGGTGCGCGTGCGCAGTTTCTTGATGGCGTCGTCGTTCAGGTCGGTGTCGGCAAAGCAGGCGTTGCCGATGCAGCGCTTGAAGCTGGCGCTGACGCCCGGCTCCTTGTCGTCCATGACAAGCGTCACGCCGGCCGGCAGCCAGACATTGATCGGCACCTGAAACACGATGCGCAGCGGCGCGCTCTTGCTCGGCCGGCCCAGCGCGATCTGTGAAACCGGCTGTCCCTGAATCTGGGAGCTCTGCTCCATTTCGCAGGTTTTGACGGTGTCGTGCATTTCACAACGCACGGTCCAATCGTCATAGGTTGCGGTGGTCAACCGCGGCATCTGCGCCAAGCTCGAGCCGCCAGCGCCGAGCAGAACTGCAACCGCGGTCAAAACGATCTTTCTCCGCATCTGCGCATCCTCAGTTTGCATGGTTAGTGGCGGACATTGCGCGTGCTGATATCCCGCTGGCCCATCCAGTCGAGTGGCTAATTCCGTATATTTCTCATGTAGCTAACGGCCATCCAAAGAGTGGCGGAAAGCGCAGAAACCATAGTCTTTGTTTGTTGGGCGGCGACCTCAATCTGCGGTAGCCACGCGCGCCCAAATGCGGTAAAAAATCAGTTAATGGTTGGCCGGGGCGTCGTCAGCGGACTGTGATCTGTGGTGACGCTGGGGGGCTTCCTGATTTCCGGCACCAACGACAGGTAACGCGCGGGTCCGAACTGAAGATCCCGCGCCGGCAATTTCCTGCGCTGAGAATAATAACGCGTGTCGTGTGCGTAACAGGGTGTGTGAGGGGGCGTTGCGTTCAGTCATTTCGGTTGTTCGTCGGAATTGGCATCTGCCGGCGCGCCTGCCCGTTGTCCTGGCGTCGGGCATCGTCGTCTTTGCCCTTATTCCGCAGGGGCCTGCGCGGGCGCAGCATTTGCCGACCGGCGGAACGGTGGTGACACCCGGCACGACCATCGTGCAGCCCAATTCCACGACGCTCAACATCAATCAGACCACCAATCAGGCGATCATCAATTGGAACACCTTCTCCGTCGGCCGCGGCGATACGGTGAACTTCAATCAGCCGAGTTCTTCATCGTCGACGCTCAATAGGGTCACCGGCTCGGCACCATCATGGATCGCCGGTACCATCAACGCGCCCGGCACCGTACTCCTGATCAATCCCAACGGAATCGAGATCACCAAGTCGGGCGTGGTCAACACCGGCTCATTCGCCGCCTCGACGTTGAACATTTCGGACTCCGACTATCTGTCGGGCAATTACAGGTTCAGCGGCAACGGCGGCTCGGCCGCCGTCATCAATAACGGCCGCATCAACACCGCCGACGGCGGCTTCGTTGCGCTGCTCGGCGGGCAGGTGTCCAACAACGGCATCATCGCGGCGCGGCTCGGCTTTGTGGCGCTCGGCGCCGGCGAGCAGGCCACGCTTGATCTCTCCGGCGATGGCTTTCTCTCGGTCGCCGTTCCGTCGAGCCAGTTGGGTAACCTGGTCAACGCCAACGGCGCGCTGGTCTCAAACAAAGGCAAAATCATCGCCAACGGCGGCACGGTGTTCCTGAGCGCCGCGACGGCCGCGAATATTTTGCGCAACGCGGTGAACATCCCCGGCTCGGTCCGGGTCAACACGGTCGGCACCCATAACGGCAAGATCGTCATCAACGGCGGCGGCGGTAGGGTGCGCATCACCGGCAGGCTCGCCGCCAATGGCGGCAGACATCATAGCGGCGGCAGCATCGCGGTTACCGGCAACACCATCGATGCGAGCGGCAAGCTTTCGGCCAGCGGCGCCAACGGCGGCACCATCTCGCTGATCGCAAGCAACGCGCTGGCGCTCACCGGCACCTTGATGGCGCAAGGCTACGGCGGGCAGGGAGGCACCGTCGCGCTTACCGCCAACACTGTCACGCTGACCGGCGCCACCGTGAACGCTTCCGGCACGACCGGCGGCGGCACCGTCGATATCGGCGGCGGTCCGCATGCGACGGTCCCGCTTGCCGACGCGCAGTCGCTGTTGATCGATGCCACCAGTGTGATCACCGCCAACGCCACCGACAACGGCAATGGCGGCCACATCGTCGTCTGGTCGGGCGGGTTGACCACGTCGCTTGGCGCCTTCAGCGCCATGGGCGGGCCGAACGGCGGCAATGGCGGCCTGATCGAGACGTCAGGCGAGACGCTGAATACGAACGGCATCACCGTCACTGCCGCGGCGCCTGAGGGCGCCACCGGCACGTGGCTGCTCGATCCCGTTGATCTGATCATCGATGCGGCGCTCGCCGGCGAGATCGACGCCTCGCTCAGCGGCGGCACCAGCGTCACGTTGCAAACATCAGGCACCAGTAGTCCCACCACGACACCGAGCTACACGCTCACCGCCGGTGAAACTAATTCCTCTGGTAACGGCGACATCGATATCGAATCGGCGTTGAGCTGGAGCACAAATGCGACGTTGACGCTCAGCGCCTACAATTCGATCAACGTCTACCAGAACATCACGATTTCCGGCGCAGGCACGCTGGTCCTGACGACAAACAATCAAGTCGGCGGTGCAAACACCGCGGGCGGCCTGTATTTCTGGCAAGGCGCCAGCACGAGTTACACGTCGGCGTCGCAGAATGGCAAGCTTACGATCAACGGCCACAATTACACGCTGCTGTACGCCCTGGCGAACCCCGGTTCGACCGGTCCCGATACCGGCACTAACGACATCGCCGGCATCGATCACGCTGGCGACGGCGGCTATTACGCGCTGGCCACGAGCTTAAACGGCAGCGGTACGACTTTCACTTCCGATGCACTGGCTGGCGCAAAGGGGAGTGCGTTTGAGGGCAAGTTTGAAGGCCTGGGCAATACGATTTCGAATCTGACAATCAATAATACCGGTGCGTTTCCATATACCGGCTTGATCGGCTACATCTCAACCGGCGGAACGGTCGAAAACCTGATCCTGTCGAACATCAGTATCACGGCCGGCGCCCAAGGCTATGCGGGTGGATTGTCCGGTCGCGTCGAGGGCACCGGCACGCTCATCAGCAACGTACAGGTCTCAGGCGCGGTCGCGGGGGGAAACCAGGGTCTAGGCGGTTTGGTTGGCGAACTGACAACGCCCGCTTCGATCATTTACTCGTCATCGAGCGCGAGTGTCACAGGCACAGCCGGTGTCTACTATACGGGTGGTCTCGTCGGACAGAGCACGGGCAATATTTCGCTCTCGTATGCGACGGGGGCGGTACAGGGAACATATTACGTCGGAGGCCTGATAGGCGATCAGGTGGGCGGCA
>DATJTL010000430.1:0-23380 GCA_035503415.1 Xanthobacteraceae bacterium | reverse complement strand
CGCCGCCGGCACGCACCAACGTCAAACTTTACGGTGAAGAGAGCCCGCTCGCGAGCCCCGGCTTCGAGGTCAAGGCGCAGCTTCTTCAGGAGATCGACGCTTACGCGCGGGCAAAGGATCCGCGCGTGCGGCAAGTCTCGGCCAGTCTCGCCGCGACTTGGCAGGCGGTCGAGATTTTGCGCGCCGATGGGGAGACCTATCGCGACGTACGGCCGCTGGTGCGGGTCAGCGTCTCGGTCGTGGTCGGTGAGGGCGACCGGCAGGAGACCGGATCGGACGGCTACGGTGGCCGCGAGGGCTACGAGCGTTTCCTGGCAACCGGCGCCTGGAAAGGCGCGGTCGATAATGCCGTGCGCCAGGCGCTGGTGAACCTCCAATCGGCGCCGGCGCCGGCGGGCGAGATGGATGTCGTGCTCGGAGCGGGCTGGCCCGGCGTCATGCTGCACGAGGCGGTCGGCCACGGCCTCGAAGGCGACTTCAACCGCAAGAAGACATCGGCTTTCGCCGGCCTGATGGGACAACAGGTCGCCGCCAAGGGAGTGACCGTCATCGACGACGGCACCATCGCGGCGCGCCGCGGCTCGCTTTCGATCGACGACGAAGGTACGCCGACCAACCGCACCGTGCTGATCGAGGACGGCGTCCTGGTCGGCTACATGCAGGATCGGCAGAACGCGCGTCTTATGGGCATGAAGCCGACCGGCAACGGCCGCCGCGAAAGTTTCGCCCACGTGCCGATGCCGCGCATGACCAACACCTACATGCTCGCCGGCGATCGCGAGCCCGGCGAAATCCTGGCGTCGGTGAAGAACGGCATCTACGCCGTGCATTTCGGCGGCGGTCAGGTCGACATCACATCCGGCAAATACGTGTTCCAATGCACCGAGGCCTACCGCATCGAAAACGGCAAGGTGGGAGCGCCGATCAAAGGCGCCATGCTGATCGGCAACGGCCCGACCGATCTGCATCGCGTGTCGATGATCGGCAATGATCTCAAGCTCGACAACGGCATCGGCACCTGCGGCAAGAACGGCCAGGGCGTACCGGTCGGGGTCGGTCAACCCACGCTGCGCATCGATGGCATCACGGTTGGCGGGACGGGTGGCCGATGACAGCGCCTGAGCAAACACAGACTCGCCCGGGGATGTCGCGCGTGCGCGGTTTCATGAAGTCGATCGTCGATCTGGCGGTGATCCTGTTGGTGATCACCGTTGCCAAGAGCGCCATTGCCGAACCGTACTACGTCCCGTCGGGCTCGATGGAGCCGACATTGAAGATCGGCGACGAGTTGCTGGCGACCAAATATTCTTACGGCTACAGCACGGCCTCACTGCCGCTGTTCATCAACATTCCAGGCACGCAGCGAATCATGGGCGCGTTGCCGCGCCGTGGCGATGTCGTCGTGTTCCGCTCGCCGGCCGATCTTTCTCAAATCTGGGTCAAGCGCGTGATCGGCCTGCCGGGAGATCGCATCGCGATCCATGGCGGCCGCGTCTGGATCAACAATGTACCGGTCGGGCTCACTCCAAATGGAATGGGCAAGGACGAGAGCGACGATGGTACTCGCCGGCCGGTGCCACAATACGTCGAGACGTTGCCCGGCGGGCGTGAGCACTTGATCTTTCAGGAGACCACGGCCGGGCCGATGAACAACATGGACGAAATCACCGTGCCGCCCGGTCACCTCTTCGTCATGGGCGACAATCGTGACAATTCGGATGACAGCCGCGTTCCGGTGCGCCTCGGCGGTGTCGGTCTGTTGCCGGCTGCCGATCTGGTCGGCCGCGTCAACGTGCTGCTCGGTTCGTGGGATCTCGCCGCCGCGCATCGGCCGCTTTGGGATTGGCCTTCCGGACTACGGCTCTCGAGATTCTTCACCCACGTTCTATAGCGGTGCGAAGCGAAGCGGATCGCAGCGAGGACCGCGATCGGATGCGTCAGCGGACCACGCTTGAAATGCAGCACGGCCGATGGCGCGGCGGCGTGATGACGCTCTTGAGATAGCAGTACGCGCCGACCGTACCGTAACCGGGTCGGCGATAGGTCCACGCCCGGCAGCGCGTTTCTGTTTGGCAGGCATCGGCGCAAGGCTTGCCCTTAGGATCGGGCGCGGTCTCGAAAGAGCGGTAATCGCCGCCGGGGCGATCGATCGAGAATTCGAGCGTGCCGCCTAGACGCGGTTCAATGACGCCGGCGCCTCGCACGCCCGACACGCAGCAGCTCGATATCACCGGCGGCCGCACTTCGCGCTTGAGCGAACACATCGCCGATCCGCCGGATACCGGCGGATAGGCGAAACTCCAGGATCGGCAGAATTTGTCGTGCTCGCAGCGTGATGCGCACACCGCCGGATCGCCATTGGCGACCGGGAAGCGCATGTAGTCGCCACCTGGCCGGTCGTAGCCCGATTGCGCCCGGCTCGACCCCATGCCGGCCGCCGCAATGGCCAGCAAAACGGCAGTACCCACGATCAGTGCTCGCATGCCGCGCCGCGCTTTCCGTGCCTGCTCGTCGCTTCCCGCAAATCACTCGGAGGAAGAATGCCGGTTCGCATGACATGCCACAATAGCGTTTCGCCATTTCTTCCCCGCTGGCCAAGCCAGACGGATCCTTGCGACCTTGTCGCGATGCTCGCGCCTGATTACCTGCTTTGCGTGCGCGCCGAATTGTCTCATGTCGGCGAGCCGCCAGCCTGCACGGCGTCGGCTAAAATGCATTTATGTCGCCCCCAGCACGCGCCGCCATGCGGATCGCTTCGCCCATTGCCGCGGTGGTCGTGCTGATAGTGCCGGCGGTGTGGAATCGATTTCCGCTCCTGCAATACGACACCGGCGGCTATCTGGCGCGCTGGTTCGAAGGCACGCTGGTACTGAGCCGTTCGACCACCTACGGCCTTTTCCTCGTCGGTGCCGCCCCGCTCGATTTTTGGCCCGCCGTCGTGCTGCAAGCCGCAGCCACCGTTTGGGTCATCGCCGTGCTGCTGCGTACGCACCGGTTTCGCGCCTATCCGTTCGGATTGCCGGCGATCGTTGCTGCGCTCGCCGCGACGACGGCTTTGCCTTGGCTCGCCAGCATTTTGCTCACCGATATTTTCGCAGGCCTTGCAGTGCTCGCGCTGCATGCCGTCGTGTACCACGGCGACCGCATCTCGCCGCGCGAGCGTGCGGCGCTCATCGTGTTCATCGCTTTCGCGGTTTCGACTCATAGCGGCACCTATGCGGTGCTGCTGGCGCTGTGTGTGACCGCGCTGGTTGTCTCGTGGGTCAGCGCCAAGCTCGTCCCGCGTACCGGACTAGCCCACGCCAGCATGGCGATGGTGCTCGGCGCTGCCATGCTGCTCGCTGGAAACTACATCGTGGCGAAGGAAATCGCCTGGACGCCAGGCGGCTACGGCATCACCTTCGCGCGGATGCTTCAGGACGGCATCGTCACCCGCTACCTCGACGATCATTGTCCAGACCCGACACTCAAGCTCTGCCCGTATCGTAACGAGCTGCCGCGCGATGCCGACGTTTTCCTTTGGGGCGGCGGGATATTCAACAAGCTCGGTCGATTTGCCGGGCTTGAGGATGAAATGCGCCGCATCGTTCTGGGCAGCCTGCGCGACTACCCGGCCATGCAGCTTCGCGCCGCGTTGGTCGCGACCGCGCGTCAACTCGTGGCCATCGGCACCGGCGAAGGCGTGCTCACCACGATTTGGCACACCTACGGCATCATCGAGCACTACACGCCAGCCGACGTGCCGGCGATGCGTGCGGCGCGACAGCAGAAAGGCGAGCTCGATTTCAAGACCATCAATGCCATCGATCAGCCGGTCGCTTGGGCGGCGATGGCGTTCTTGCCGCTGCTTATGCTTCTGGGGTTGCGCAGTCCGGCCTTTGCGGAGCTCGGGCGTCTCGCTGCAACGATTGTTCTTGCGCTTCTCGCCAATGCGGCGGTGTGCGGAGTGATCTCCAACCCGCATAACCGCTATGGCGCGCGCATCGCGTGGATCGCCGCCTTTGCGGGTACGCTCGCGGTGTGGCGCGCCGGCACTCTTCTGTACAAGCGGCTGATCACGGTGCGCTCGGCAGCTTCCGCCGCGGCCGCGGCGACCTCAAGCGCGGAAATGCTTTGAGAGCTTGAGGCCCTGCGCTTGGTAATTCGAACCGATTCCGGTGCCGTAAAGCTGGTCGGGCCGCGCCAGCATCTGTTCAAAAACCAGACGGCCGACGACCTGGCCGTGCTCGAGGATGAACGGGACCTCGCGCGAGCGCACTTCCAGAACCGCGCGCGCACCAAGGCCGCCGGCGCCCGCATAGCCGAAACCAGGGTCGAAGAAGCCCGCATAGTGCACGCGGAATTCACCCACCAGCGGGTCGAAAGGCACCATCTCGGCGGCGTAATCCGGCGGCACCTGCACAGCCTCGGTCGAAGCGAGAATGTAGAACTCGTCGGGATCAAGAATCAGGCTCTGATCGGCTCGCGCGCTGATCGGCTCCCAGAATTCGCCGATGTCGTAGCCGGCGCGCCGTTCGACATCGATGACGGCGGTGTGGCGCTTCGCGCGATAACCGACGATACCGCCTGGGCGGCCGGAAAGATCGATGCTCACCGCGATGCCGTCGCCCATTACCGCCTCGGCGCGGTCGACCAACCGCTCGCGCGCGTGCAGTGCGCGAAGCGTCCTTTCATCGAGCGCGGCTTCGCCGTGGCGCAGGCGCATTTGCGACAGCCGGGTGCCTTGGCGCACCAGAACCGGGAAAGTCTTTGGACTGATCTCGGCATAGAGCGGACCGTGATAGCCGCCGGCGACGCGGTCGAAGCCGCGGGTCTCGTCGGCGATGACGCGGGTGAAGACATCGAGGCGGCCGGTTGAGCTTTTTGGATTGGTGGCCGCGGCGATGTCGGAGGGAAGCGCGAGCCGCTCGATCAGCGGCACGATGTAGACGCAGCCGGTTTCCAGGACGGCACCGCCGGCAAGCGCGAATTCGTGCAGCTTCAGCTCGGCAATGCGCTGCGCGACGGTAATGCCGGGACCGGGCAGAAAGCTCGCGCGCACCCGATAGGCGACGGCGCCGAGCCGCAGATCGAGGCTTGCCGGCTGTATCTGGTCCGGCGCGAACGGACGATCGGCCGCAATGGCGCCCTCCTTTGCCAGCGCCGCGATCATGCGGTCGGGCAAAATTCCGTGGTCTGAGGTTTTGAACGAGAGCGGCACGATGTGCGATCTAACCCGACGCCGGTTTGACGCCAAGATGCCGCCGGCGTATAAGCCCGCTTATCCCGTGGTCATTTGAGCCGGCCGGCTTGCAGCCACGTAAAATAAGTCGCTAAAAGGCCGGGGACGCTTGAGCCCGGCCTGAGGATTCGCTCCTCCCGGCCGGGTTTTGTTTTGGCCAAGGAGGGCCGTATGTCCTCGTCCGCACCGAAAACCTATCGCCCCGAAACCCGTCTCGTCCAATCCGGCACGCTGCGCTCGCAGTTCGGCGAAACTTCTGAAGCGCTGTTTCTCACCCAGGGTTATGTCTACGACAACTCCGCGCAGGCGGAAGCGCGCTTCAAGGGAGAGGACCCCGGCTACCAATATTCGCGCTTCGCCAACCCGACGATCGATATGTTCGAGCGGCGCATGGCGGCATTCGAGGGCGCCGAGGCGGCGCGCGCCACCGCAACCGGCATGGCCGCGGTTACCATCTCGCTCGTCGGGCAAGTCAAGGCCGGCGATCACGTCGTCGCCTCGAAGGCCATGTTCGGTTCCTGCCGCTACGTGGTCGAGGAATATCTGCCTCGCTTTGGCGTCACCTCGACGCTTGTCGACGGCTGCAATCTCGACGCCTGGCGCAACGCAGTGCGGCCGAACACCAAGACGTTCTTTCTCGAAAGTCCGACCAACCCGGCGCTCGAAGTCATCGATATCGCCGAGGTGGCGAAGATCGCGCACGCGGCCGGTGCAACGCTTGTCGTCGACAACGTATTCGCCACGCCGCTCTACCAGAGCCCGCTCGCGCTCGGCGCCGATTGCGTGGTCTACTCGGCGACCAAGCACATCGACGGGCAGGGCCGCTGCCTCGGCGGCGTCGTGCTCGCTTCGCAGAAATTCATCATGGATAAGATCCAGGTGCTTATCCGTCAGACCGGCCCGTCGATGTCGCCGTTCAACGCCTGGGTGCTGCTCAAGGGGCTGGAGACGCTCGCCGTGCGCGTGCACCGGCAGACCGACAGTGCCGCGACGCTCGCCGTCGCGCTTGCCGAACATCCCAAGATCGGGCGCCTCATTTATCCTGGAAGGCCGGACCACCCGCAGGCCGCGATCGTGCAGAAGCAGATGCGCGGCGGCTCAACTCTGGTCGCCTTCGAAATCAAAGGCGGGAAAAAGGGCGCGTTCCGCTTTCAGGATGCGCTCAAGCTCGTGCGCATCAGCAACAATCTCGGCGATGCCAAGAGTCTCATCACTCACCCGGCAACGACGACGCATCAGCGGCTCACCCCGGCGCAGCGCGCCGAACTTGGCATTTCCGACGGCCTGGTGCGCGTCTCCGTCGGCCTCGAACATCCCGACGACATCGTGGAGGACGTACTCGCCGCGCTCGAGGCGGTGTAGCCCGCGCATTGACTCGGCGCACGTTATGCACACAGCTGCCGGCAAGGTGTTGCATGCATAGAATTTTGATCGTCGCGCTGTCCATGCTTGCGGCCATTTCGGCGGCGCGAGCGCAAAGCGTCGAGGAATTCTACCACACTCACGCCGTCACCATCGTCGTCGGCAACAGCGCCGGCGGCGGCTATGATCTCAACGCGCGGCTCTTGGCGCGCCACATCGGCAAGCACATTCCCGGAAATCCGACGGTCATTGTGCAGAACCACCCGGGCGCCGGCGGGCTGAACGCGGCGAACTATATCTACTCCATCGCGCCGAAGGACGGATCCCTCATCGGCATTGTCGGCCGCATCCAGATTTTGGAGCCGCTGTTCAGCAAGCAGGACTTCGACGGCACCAAATACACCTGGATCGGCAGCATCTCTTCGGATGTCAGCACCTGCATCTCCTGGCGCACTTCGCAGGTCCGCACCTGGGGCGATCTGATGACGAAGACGTTCACCGCCGCGGGCCAGGGCGCGGGCGCCGATCCCGATACCTACGCGCTGATGATCAAGAATTTGTTCGGCGCCAAGGTAAAACTTGTCACCGGCTATCCCGGCACCAACGAACAGACGCTGGCGATGGAACGCGGCGAAGTCGACGGTCTGTGCGGAATCTCCTACAGCACCCTGAAGACGCGGCATCGGGATTGGCTGAAGAACAAGTCGATCAATATCCTGGTGCAGAATGCGCTGGAAGGAACGCCCGATCTCCCCGACGTTCCGGTGATCGTCGATTTCGTCAAAGACAAGGAGACGATGCAGATCGTCAAGCTCATCGTCAGCACCGAGAAGATGGCGCGGCCGTTCATGGCGCCTCCCGGCATCCCGGCAGATCGAGCGGCTGCGCTGCGTGATGCATTCATGGCGACGATGAAGGATCCCGACTTCATCGCCGAGGCGGATCATCTTGGCATCGAGATCAGCCCGATGACCGGCTCGGCGATCGAGACCCTGCTCAAGGAGCTATATGCCACGCCCAACGACGTCGTCACCAAGGCGGCGGCGATCATGTCCGGCGCGCACTAGGTGGAGCGATGACGACCTTATCCGGCGATGCGTCCCGCCACACATTCGTGCTCGTGCACGGAACTTCATCCGGCGGCTGGTGCTGGCGCAGGGTCGCCGATCTTCTGCAGGCGCGTGGCCACAAGGTCTACACGCCGACTTTGACCGGCCTTGCCGACCGCTCGCATTTGATGAGCAAAGACATCACGCTCGACACCCACATTCTTGACGTCGTCAATCTCATCAAATGGGAAGGCCTGACGGACGTGTGCCTGTGCGGCCATTCGTCTGGCGGCGTTGTCATTTCGGGCGCGATCGAGCGGGTCCTGCCAAGTGTCTCCTCCATCGTTTTTCTGGATGCTTTCTTGCCTGAAAATGGCCAGAGGCCGTCTGACTGGAATTCGCCGGAGGCGCGCGCGGCGGTGGCAAGGGCGCTGGAAAAGGGCGAGATCTCGCGTCCGCCGGTTCCCAAAGATCGCTACAACATCAATGAGCGCGACCGGGACTGGGCGCAGACGCAGGCGACGCCGCAGCCGATCGGAGTTTCATTGCACCCTATCAAGCTCACCGGTGCGCGCGACCGCGTCGCCAAAAAAACCTACATTCGCGCGACCGGCTACCCGCACCCGCATTTCGACCGTTACTACGCGCAGACGAGGGCCGATCCGTCCTGGCGTACTTACGAGGTGCCGTGCGGGCATATCGTGATGCTCGACATGCCCGAGCGGCTTGCCGAAATTCTCCAGGAGGTGGCGTGATCGACGGGGCGGCGCAGCGCGCCCGATCAGCGCGCCGGCTGTGTTACGGCGGACGCGACTGGCGCACTTACCGCTTCGGCGAGGCTCGATGCGAGCAGCTTCGCCCAGCAGGCATAGCCCCAGTCGTTCATGTGCAGTCCGTCCGGCGAAACAAACACATCGAAAGAGCGGTGCTGATCGACATACCAGTCACGCATGACCGCGAAGCGGTGGAACAGATCGACATTCTCGTCCTTGGCGGCGAGCCCAATCTGATGGACCATGTCCGCCGTCTCTGATTTAGCGAGAACTTTTGGCGCATATTGCGGGTCGATCAACACCAGGTCGAAGCCGGCGTTTTTCAGCTGCTCGATGCCCTCGCGCAGCTCCGTGGCATGCCGCCTGAGCGGCTGGTCGCGCAGGACCGAGTTGGTGCCGAGCTGCCAGAGCACGAGCTGCGGATGTTCGGCGACCACGCCGGTGGTGAACCGCGCCATCATGTCGGGCGTCTCTTCGCCGTTAACGCCGCGATTGAGTACGTGGATATCGCGGCCTGGGAAAAGCTGTCTCAGTTCGATGCCGAGCCGGCTCGGATAGCTCGCGGCGGATGAGCTTGCCCCGGCGCCGGCTGTCGAAGACGAGCCGATGGCCACGATGGTGAGCGACCGGCCGCTGGCAAGGCGCTGCGCGGTGCGCAGCAGCGGGTGATCGAGACGCGTCAATTCCGATGGTGCAGTGCAAGGAACGGAAATCGGCGCAATCGGTGCGGTCGCAGGGTGCAGTGCAGCAGGCTGCGCCGATCGTGGGGCAGCTGGATGCGCGGCTATCGCCGGAGCAGCAAGTCCAAGAGGCGGCGAATGCGGGCCGGCAGGTACTTGCGCCCACACCGGCGTGAGCCCACCAAGCACCAGAATTGCCGCTCCAGCCCAAACGCGGCGGACGAGTCCCGACATGCCGCAATTACACATCTATGCGTCGTCACGTCCTCATGGCTTCAGATGCGCCGCTTCGACGATCTGAGATGCCAGCGCCCGCCCTATGCAATCGTGAACGCGGCGAGCCATATCAGACTTCTTGGTCGCCGCATAGAGGTCGAAAATCCCCTGGTCGTTCCAATAACGCATGATCGCCAGCCGGTCGAACAAGAGCGCACCGTGCTCCTGCGCCACCCAGCGCATCACGTCCGCGTAGCTTGAGACATTCAACAGCGCCTCGGTGCGCGGACTGTACTGCATGTTCACGAGAACGACATCCGCGCCGGCGGCAATGATGGCGTCGACCCCCGCGATCAGGCTCGTGCTGAATTCATCCGGCTCGATGCCGCTGACGGCGTCGAAGGTGCCGGCCTGCCAAATCACCAGCGCCGGCTTGTCGTCGGCGAGGATTTTTTTCATGCCGGCCGCCATGTCGGCGGTTGTCTGGCGGGCCTGAATTTGTGAGACGACCTTGATTTCGGTACCCGGCAGGACCTGCCGAAGCGCCTCTTGCAGCCGCGCCGGATATGCAAAGTTCTGGCCGTCGGGACCTGGCAGGGCCGACGAGCCGGTGCCGACGACGGCGATGTCCAGCCGATGTTTGTTCTTGACTTCAGCTGCGACGCGCAAGATCTCGTTCTCGCTCGACAGCAGCGATGCCGGCACGTCGCACTCCTGCGCCGCGAATGCGAAACCATTCATCAGCGCAATAACGGCGAACAGAGTCGTGAAGAATTTCATGCCTCGCCTCCCGCGAGGTTCGCCGGAGGCGCGGTTGTGCGTTGTTGATGACTGCGCCCCTCGATGTTCTTGTACCACGATATCAAACTCGCTGTCGCGATCATAATCAGAATGCCGGCGACGCTGATCGCGGTCTGTACCAGCGGGCCGCCCGACCATTCGCCGATGATGAATTGCCCGGCAAATGCCAGAAAAACGCCCAGACAAAAGATTTCCAGCGAATGCTGGCCGCAGCGGATGGCCGGCCGCAACAGCGGCGACTTCAAGCCGGGCCAGTCGTGCGATACGAACCTGACAGTGATGGCGGCGAGTGCCAGGAAGTGCGCAAACCGCAACACGTCTAGGTTGGTCTTGTCGATCGGGTAAATAAATTCGCCCAGCCAATTCGGCACGAAAGCCTGCAACGATTCGAAGCGCCAGGTCAGCGTGATGCCGAAGGCAAACAACAAGTACGCGATCGCGAGAGCAAAAACGATGCGCGACCGCAACAGTCCGGTCAACCGCTGCGCACCGCCCACCGCGCACCAGGCGCCGAACACGAACAAAATTTGCCAAGCGAACGGGTTGAACAGCCAGACTCCGTTCGGGTAGGCGGGCAGATTGATGTCAAAGTGCAGAGCAAGGACATAGACCAATGCCGCGCCGGCCAGGGCATAGGCCGGCTGCCAGAGCAGAACGCGCAGCACGGGAGGAAACAACAGAAGAAGCACGATGTAGAGCGGCAGCACATCCATGTTGACCGGTTTGAATTTCAACAGCAGCGCCTCGAAGATCGTTACGTCGGGCTGCTTCAGGAAGCCGAGGATATTCATTTCCTCCGCAAACAGCGGATTGCTGAAGGTTGCCGCCACATAGGCAATCTCGGCCATGAAAATCGTGAAAAGGAAGATATGCGCCACATAGATTTGCCACGCGCGCCGCAGGATGCGGGCGCCGGAGACGATGAAGCCTCGTTCTCGCATGGCGCGGCCGTAAACGAATGCCGCCGTGTAACCGGAGATGAAGATGAAGATCTCGGTTGCGTCGGAGAAACCGTAGTTGCGCAGCGTGAACAGATTGACGATGTTTTCGGGAATGTGATCGAGGAAAATCAGCCACAACGCGATGCCGCGAAACAGATCGAGCCGCAAATCGCGCCCACCTGCGAGTTTCTGCACCGGCGGGGCGGGCGTGGGCGTGCTCGCTGCAGCCAGCGCTGCCGCGTCCGCGCGTGCCGCCTTGGAGTTTGCCGGCTTTGTGAGCCACCGCCGCAGCGTGGCATAACTTTCAGGATCGACTGCCATTGCCTGGACCCGCAGCAGCGAGGTGAAGCTCAATCCACGGAACAAGTGTCCGCCCATCGTTTCGGTGCTGCTTGAGAATGCGCGCGCACACGGTTATTGCAACATTGTGGCCGAATCTATTCATTTACGCGTCCAATTCCATCAGGTGGTGGGCGGTCGGCCAAGACTTACGCCGGAATCGTCAGGGATAGCACCATGTATCGGGCCGTTACCCGAAGGATCGAAGTTGTCGTGGCTCCACGCTTTGTCGCCGATCGCTCGTCGCCGGAGACCAATTACTTCTTTTGGGCCTATACGATTTCGATCACCAACCAGGGCACCGAGACGGTGCAGCTGAAAACCCGTCATTGGCGCATCACCGACGCCAACGGCCGCCGCCAGGAAGTGCGGGGGCCCGGCGTCGTCGGCGAGGAGCCGGTACTCAAGGCCGGTGAGGCGTTTGAATATACGAGCGGCGTGCCGTTGCAGACCCCGTCGGGATTTATGGTCGGCACATACGGCATGGTGACCGCGAGCGGCGAGCATTTTGACATCGAGGTCCCCGCCTTTTCGCTCGACAGTGTCGAGTCCAAGCGCACTCTGAATTAAAGCCGATCAGGCTGAGCCATCAAAGAAAAAACGCGGCCGCCCTGAAGCCCGAAGCTAGGCCGAAGGTGGCTCCGCAGCCGCGATTTCATCGGGCGCGAACACGTAAGTCGAGCTGCAAAATTCGCAAGTGACGGTGATCTTCCCGTCCTCGACCATGTCATCGCGGTCGGCCTGCGGAAAGCTGCGCAGCATCGTCTCGACGCCATCGCGCGAGCAGGAGCATTTTGCCGCCACCGGTGCGTGGCGAAACACGTGTACTCCACGTTCGTGAAACAGGCGATAAGCGAGCCGTTCGCTCGACAGCGCCGGATCGATCAGCTCGAGGTCGTCGACGGTGGCGATGAGCGAGCGGCCTTCGACCCAGGCCTCGTCTTCAGGGGTTGCGTGCGCCACTGTGCCTGGCGGAGCATCGCCGGGATCGAGGTCGGCCTGCCGTTGGCGCTCGATTGAGTTGGGCAGAAACTGCAACAGGATTCCGCCGGCGCGCCAGTGCCTGTGCGCGCCATTTTGCCCGGGGCGGAACTCCTCGGCGACAGCAAGCCGTACGCGGGTCGGAATTTGCTCCGAGCGAGCAAAATATTCGTGCGCGGCTGCTTCGAGGCCGCCACCCTCGAGCGGCACGACCCCCTGGTAGCGGCTCATTTCCGGCCCCTGGTCGATGGTCATGGCCAGATTGCCGCGGCCGAGCAAATGCCCGGGATCGGCCGCACCCGCGGCCATGGCGGCGGTGACGCGTTTGGCGTCGAAGTGAGCGCATGCCCGCACCTTTCCCGGCGAGGTGAAATCGACCACCAGCATGCGCACCGGACCGTCGCTCTGCGTCTGCAGAATGAAGCGGCCATCGAATTTGAGCGACGAACCCAGCATAACGGTAAGCACGATTGCCTCGCCGAGGAGCTTTGCCACCGGCGGTGGGTAATCGTGGCTGGTCAGGATGGTATCGACGGCAGCCCCAAGCCGCACGATGCGGCCGCGCAGGTCGAGCGCCTTCACCGCGAACGGCAGGATGCTGTCATCGAGGGCCTCGGTCGCTGGCGCGCGGACCGGGATGGCGATTTGGGGATCATTCATTGCTACGCAATATAGGCAATGACCGCGGATTTGTGAGCCCTCGGCGTCAGCCGCCGTTCACCGCCAGACACCAGGTCAGAATGCCCTTTTGCGCGTGCAGCCGATTTTCGGCCTCGTCGAACACGACCGATTGCGGCCCGTCGATCACCTCGTCGGTGACCTCTTCGCCGCGATGGGCGGGCAGGCAATGCATGAAGATGGCATCCGGCTTCGCGCGCGCCATCAGCCGCGCGTTGACCTGATAGTGCTTGAGCAGGTTGTGGCGACGAGGCCCGTTGCGGTCGCCCATGGACACCCAGGTGTCCGTAACGACGCAATCGGCGTCCTTCACCGCCTCTTCTGGATCGGTGCCGATACGGATCTCGGCGCCCGACGACTTCGCCCAGTCGATGAGCTGCTTCTTCGGTGCAAGTTCCGGCGGGGTGGCGATGCGAAGCCGGAAATCGAAGCGCTCGGCGGCCTGCATCCACGAGGTGAGCACGTTGTTGGCGTCGCCGGTCCAGGCGATGGTGCGGCCGCGAATGGGGCCAAGATGCTCCTCGAAGGTCATGACGTCAGCCATCACCTGGCAGGGATGCGACCGGCGGGTGAGGCCGTTGATCACCGGCACCGTGGCGTGGCGGGCGAGTTCGAGCACTTCGTCGGCGTCGAGCGTCCGGATCATGATGGCGTCCACGTAACGCGACAGCACCCGCGCGGTGTCGGCCAGCGTCTCGCCGCGGCCGAGCTGCATCTCCTCGGCGGTCAGTAATATGGTGTCGCCGCCGAGCTGGCGCATGGCGACTTCGAAGGAAACGCGCGTGCGTGTCGAGGGGCGCTCAAAGATCATCGCCAGAGTTTTTCCAGCGAGCGGCCGCGCCGCCCGGTCGGGCTTGGCCTTTATCGCGCGCGCAGTCTCGATCATGCCGCGCAGCTCGGTAGCCGGCACATCGATCAACTCGAGAAAGTGGCGGACGCTCACCGCACCGCCTCCTGCTGGCGTCGCGTTGTCTGCGCGCTGCTCAGCTTGGCGCAGGCGCGGTCGAGCCGCGCCACGCCCTCGGCGATTTCGGTCTCGTTGACAATGAGCGGCGGCAGCAGGCGCACGACATTATCGCCGGCGGCCACCGTCAGCATTTTCTCCGCCCGCAGCGCATCGACGAGTTCGCCGCAGGGTATGAGGGCGCGCAGCCCGATGAGCAAACCTTCGCCGCGCACTTCGGCGATCAGCGACGGATAGCGGTCCTTGATCTCGGCAAGGCGCTGTTTGAACAACAACGAGATCCGCTTGACGTGGTCGAAGAACCCGGGCGCGAGCATGATGTCGAGCGTGGCGTTGGCGGCGCTCATCGCCAGCGGATTGCCGCCGAAGGTGGAGCCATGAGCGCCGGCCGTCATGCCTTTCGCCGCTTCGCTGGTCGCCAGGCACGCGCCGACCGGAAATCCGCCGCCGAGCGCCTTGGCGAGCGGCATGATGTCGGGCGCCACCCCGGTGCGCTGATAGGCGAACAATTCTCCGGTGCGCCCCATGCCGGACTGCACTTCGTCGAAAATAAGAAGCAGGCCGTGCTGGGCGCAGAGTTCGCGGAGCGCGCGCAGGAACGACGGCTCGACGACGCGGACGCCGCCTTCACCCATCACCGGCTCGATCATGATCGCGGCGGTTTCCCCGCCGATGGCGCGCTTGGTCGCGGCAAGGTCGCCGAACGGTACTTGATCGAAGCCGTCGACGACGGGTCCGAAGCCGTCGAGGTATTTTTTCTGCCCGCCGGCGGCGAGCGTCGCCAGCGTCCGGCCGTGGAAAGCGCCTTCGAAGGTGATGATGCGATAGCGCTCCGGCCGGCCGCTCACCGATTGGTATTTGCGCGCGGTCTTGATCGCGCACTCCGCCGCCTCGGCGCCGGAATTGCAGAAGAAGACGACGTCCGCGAAACTGTTTTCGCAAAGCCGCCGCGCCGCACGCTCGTCCTCGGGAATTTCGTAGAGGTTGGAGACGTGCCAAAGCTTTTCCGCCTGCTGCTTGAGCGCTTCGACCAAATGCGGATGGGCGTGGCCGAGCGCGTTGACGGCGACGCCGGAGGTAAAATCAAGATAGCGCTCGCCGTCCGTAGCGGTGAGCCATACGCCTTCGCCCCGCTCAAAGGCGAGGTGAACACGCGCAAAAGTCGGCATCAGGTGCGATGTCACGGCTAGGGCCCGCGGCCGCCGCGCAGCCACTAATCCGCGCGGTCAAACGAAATGTGCCGCCTCGTTTGGGCGGCACCTTCGACTATTCTATTGGCGCGAGTTCGCCTGTCAACTCACGAGAAGCGGCCTCGCGGACTCCATTTGTTCCCGTCAAGAGGCCTTGTGGGCAGGAAGGTGTGGACGCCCCGGCGGCGACTCTTGCGTCAGACTCCCGCCATATTGTACTCTTTTGCTTGTCAAGTACGACATCTCGTGCGGCGGACAGTCTTATAAAGCGTCAGGGGTACCTGAGTTTGCGTGTTGGGCGGCTACGCGCTTCCTGACCCAGTGGACGATTCCGTCAAGGCTGTGCCCGCACCTTTGAGGAGGATGGCATGTCGTGGACGGACGAGAGGGTAGAGCTTCTCAGGAAGCTCTGGTCCGACGGATTATCGGCAAGTCAGATCGCCGCCGAACTCGGTGGGATCACGCGTAATGCCGTGATCGGCAAGGTGCATCGGCTGGGGCTTTCCGGCCGCGCCAAGAGCGCGAGTGTCGGCGCACAAAGGCCGCGCAAGACGCGATCGCCCGCGCACATGCTGCGCATCGGGCGGCCCGCTATCCGCGGCAATACGGCGCTGGCGCACGCCTATGATATCGAGGTCGAGGCTGAGCCGGAGCCGATCGACAACATCATTCCGATCGGCCAGCGGCGAAACCTGCTCGAACTGAATGAGCAAACCTGTCGCTGGCCCGTCGGCGATCCGGGCAGCGGCGATTTCTTTTTCTGCGGCGGCAATACGGTCGCGGGTCTGCCCTATTGCGCCTATCACTCGCGCATGGCCTACCAGCCGGTCAACGATCGGCGCCGCGATAGACGCGCGATGCGATAGCTTGTCGCGCCTCGCCAACGGGTCCGGCCTTCGGCCGGCCCGATGACAAGCTCCGGCGGGGCGTTCCGCAAATGCCGCGCATCGCGCAAGGCGGCGGCCGACAGCTTCCGACGCAGTGATTACGGGATCATCCGCTTTCGCGGATGATAAGCTCAACTCGCCTTGCCGAAGCGGTCGTCGAGGGAATAGCCGGCGCCGCGCACGGTGCGGATCGGATCGGACGAGTGGCCGCGATTGAGCGCTTTGCGCAGGCGGCCGACATGGACGTCGACCGTACGCTCGTCGATATAGACCTCGCTGCCCCAGACGCCGTCGAGCAACTGCTCGCGGGTAAAGACGCGGCCCGGGCGCTCCATCAGAAATTCGAGCAGGCGGAATTCGGTCGGCCCGAGTTCAACCGGGCGGCTTGATCGCGACACGCGCTTCTTCTCGCGATCGAGTTCGAGGTCGCCGATAGTCAGCACCATGGCGACGCGCTCGGGGCTTGCACGGCGAAGCAGCGCGCGAATGCGCGCAAGCAGTTCGGGCACCGAGAACGGCTTGACGATGTAGTCGTCGGCGCCGGTCGCAAGCCCGCGCACGCGTTCGCTCTCCTCGCCGCGTGCGGTCAGCATGATGATCGGCAGCGACTGGGTCTGCGGTCGCGTGCGCAGCCGCCGGCACAATTCGATGCCCGAAAGGCCGGGCAGCATCCAGTCGAGCACGACGAGATCTGGAGCGGTCTCGCGCAACCGCGTGTCGGCGTCATCGCCGCGGGCGACGGTGTCAACCTCGTAGCCTTCGGCCTCGAGGTTGTAGCGCAGCAATGTAGTAAGCGGCTCCTCGTCCTCGACGATCAGGATGTTGGCTCCCATCCCGGTCCCCCGTTTTATTTCTGCATCAGCGCCGAGGGAAAGCTGGTCGTGTCGCCCTTCGGACGCTGATCGGTAATGGGACGCCCCTCGATGATGTAATAGACGGTCTCGGCAATGTTGGTGGAGTGATCGCCCATGCGCTCGATGTCCTTGGCGCAGAACATCAGATGCATGCAGAAGGTGATGTTGCGCGGATCCTCCATCATGTAGGTGAGGAGCTCGCGGAACAGCGAGGTGCACAGCGCATCGACTTCCTCGTCGCCCTTCCACACGTTCAGCGCGGCTTGCAGATCACGGCTGCCGTAGGCGTCGAGCACCTGCTTGAGTTGCGCCAGCACGAGGTCCGCCATGTGCTCGACGCCGCGGATGAGCGTCTGCGGATAAACGTCGCTTGCCAGCGCCACGACACGCTTGCCAATGTGTTTGGCGTGGTCGCCGATGCGCTCGAGATCGTTGCAGATCCGCATGGCGCCGATGATCTCACGCAAGTCCACCGCCATCGGCTGCCGCCGCGCGATGGTCAAGATCGCCTTTTCTTCGGTCTCGCGCTGCATCGCGTCGATCACCGGATCGGTGGTGATGACGCGTTCGGCAAGCTCGGCATCGCGTTCCAGGAGAGCCTGGACGGCGTCGGCGATCTGCTTCTCGGCAAGGCCGCCCATTTCGGAGACCTTGCGCGTGATCTCCTGGAGATCGCTATCGAAGGCGCGGGCGGTGTGATCGATCCTGGTCGTGTATTCGGTCATCGTAATTATCCGGGTGTTTTACGTGGCGGTCACCCAAAGCGACCAGTGATGTAGTCCTGCGTGCGCTGATCGCGCGGCGCGGTAAACACCTTGCTGGTCGAATCGAACTCGACCAGCTCGCCAAGATACATGAAGGTGGTGAACTCCGATACGCGCGCCGCCTGCTGCATGTTATGGGTGACGATCACGATCGTGTAGTCCTCTTTCAACTCGTCGATCAGTTCTTCGATCTTGGCGGTTGAAATCGGATCGAGCGCCGAGCACGGCTCGTCGAATAAAATCACTTCCGGCCGCACCGCGACGGTGCGTGCGATACACAGCCGTTGTTGCTGCCCGCCCGAGAGGCTCTGTCCGTTGGCACTGAGTTTGTCCTTGACCTCATCCCACAGCGCCGCGCGCCGCAGCGAAGTCTCGACGCGGCCTTCCAGTTCGGATTTCGGCAGCCGCTCGTAAAGCCTGATGCCGAAGGCGATGTTTTCGAAAATCGTCATGGGGAAAGGCGTGGGTCGCTGGAACACCATGCCGATGCGCGCCCGCAGCAGGTTGATGTCTTGCTGCGGCGAGAGGATGTTGACGCTGTCGAACATGACTTCGCCGGTCGCGCGCTGGTTCGGATAGAGGTCGTACATGCGATTGAGCACGCGCAGCAGCGTGGATTTGCCGCAGCCCGATGGGCCGATGAACGCGGTCACCTTCTTTTCGTAGAGCGGGAGGCTGATCGATTTCAGCGCCCGCACATCGCCATAGTAGAAATCGAGGTTGCGGATGGCGACCTTCTCGGGCGCATTGGCCCGATCGGCGGGAGCATTGCTAGCGGCCGATAGGGCTACGGAGGCTACGTTCATGACTGTGTTCTCGAGTGAGAGCAAACTGGACAATTAGGGCTGACACGCCATCCGGCTTTGGACACGCAGCAGCATCATAAACGCCGCCGCCGAAAAGAACGAGACAAGAACGGTCAGGATCGGCTCGGCGGCGCTCAGCGCAAAAGCATACACAGTGCTGAACGCCTCGTTGAGCGTGCCGGCGAGTGTAGCGCGGTAGAAGCCGCCGGGCGCGAATATCGAGGCCGAGATCCCCAACTGCATTGCCGATGACCGCGGCCATGGTCCCGCCGATTGCACGGCCGAGGTAGAGCCGATGCCGTGGGCAGTTCCAAGCGGCAACAGCCCTGAGGCACCACCGGGACGGATGCTTAGGTTCGGCACGTCACTGTTCTATGAGCGCTAGATGACAATTGCATGACCTTCCAAGCATTTGAACAATAAGCGTTTACCGGCTAGGCGCGAAGTGTGCTTGTCGGCAAATGAACAACAAAGGTCGCGCCTGCGCCCGATGCGCTTTCGATCGACAGCCGGCCGCGATGGCGGTTGAGAATATGTTTGACCAGCGCCAGCCCAAGCCCGGTCCCGCCCTGGGCGCGACTCTCACGCACGTCCACGCGATAGAACCGCTCGGTCAGCCGCGGCAGATGTTCAGGCGCGATGCCGGGACCGTAGTCGCGTACGCTGACGATCGCCTCCTGCTCGCCTTCCGGTGCGGTCGAAGGCGCCAGCTTGATGTCGACGCGCTTTCCGGTCGCGCCGTATTTAAGTGCGTTCTCGACCAGGTTCTCGAACACGCGAACCAGTTCGTCGCGATCTCCAGGCACGGTCAGCGCACCAGCCGCCTCGACGTTGACGGTCACGCCGCGGTCGCGCGCCAGTGTCTGCAGGCCATCGGCCACTTGGCGGACGATTGGAACGAGGTCGACCGGCGTGTCGGGACGGCGGTGGGCATTGAGTTCGATGCGCGAGAGCGACAACAGGTCGTCGATCAGCCGCGCCATGCGCCGCGCCTGGTCCTGCATGATGGCGAGAAATCGTTCTCGCGCCTTGGCGTCGTCGCGCGCCGACCCCTGCAAGGTTTCGATGAACCCCGACAGCGCCGCGAGCGGCGTGCGCAGCTCGTGACTGGCATTGGCCACGAAGTCGGCGCGCATTTCTTCGACGCGGCGCAGTGGCGTGAGGTCGCGAAAGGTCAGCAGCACCAGATCGGGCCTGCCGCCGTTGGGCGCACGCCTGACCGGCATCGCGATGGTCTCGAACCAACGGTCGAGCGGTACGCGCTCGGAATATTCGATCCGCTGCGCCTCGCCCTGCGCGAAGGCGCGGTTGACCGCCTCGATCAGCTCGGGCGTGCGCAGCGCCAGCGAAACCGGTTCGCCCTGGCGAAGCGCCGGCGCCAGCGTCCGCGCCGGTTCGTTGAGCGCGAGAACGAGGCCTTCGCGGTCGATGGCGATGACGGGGTCAGGCAAACCGGACACGATGGCGCGGAGCGGGTCGCTCTCGCGTTGGGAAATAGCAAGCGGTTGCGTCACGCTGCGGGCACCTTCTCCAAAACGCAAAGCAAAAAAACCGACCAGAGCGACGACGGCAAAGCCGGCAATCGCGTAGCCGACGGCAAGTGCGCCGCTGACGGCCATTGCGGCGAATACGACTGCCGCGGCTGCGATAATCAACTGTGCGCTGCGCTCGCGCCTCTTGCCGGGTATGGCCCGTTGCTCATTCACGCTCATAGCGCATGCTCATGAGGCAGTCTTGCATGAGGCAGTCTTGCATGAGGCGATCTTGCAATCCGATTGTAATGCGACCCATCGAACTTGGCGTTCAGGACGCGTCCGTCTGTTCGCGCGCATATTCGCCGGCGCCCGTCACTTCCGAAGCTGTCCGGATGCGGCGCGGCCCGCGGTTGAGCATGAATTCGCGGACGCCGAGGATAAGTAGCGAGAGCACGAAAGGGACGATGTAATACAGCAATCGGAACCGCAGCAGTCCAGCCAGCAGATCCGCCTTGTTGAACTGCCACAACGCCACCAGCATGGCGGCGTCGAATACGCCGAGGCCGCCGGGGGCGTGGCTGGCGAAGCCAAGGAGCGTGGCGGCGACGAAAATCACCGCGACCGTAACGAAGTCCAGATTCGGCTGGTCGGGCATCAGCATGTACATGGCCGCGGCGCAGCAGGAGAGGTCGACGATGCCGATCGCGATCTGAACGAGGGTCAGCGTGCCGCCGGGTAGGTGGACCTTCCAGTCATCGCGCCCGATGACGCGCGGCCTGACCCACACCCAGCTCACATAAGCGGTGAGCAGCGCCAGCAACAACACTGCGAAGCCGCGGTTGAACCAGAGCGGAAGCTGATCGATGGCGCGCCCCGCCGCCGGCGTGTAGAGGATGCCTAATCCGAGCACGGTGACGTTGCCGAGCCAGAAGGTCAGCCCGGCCACGAAGCAGATTTTGGTGACGTCGACGACGCTCAGCCCGCAACTTGAATAGATGTGGTAGCGCACGGCGCCGCCGGAGAATACGCTGGCTCCGATATTGTGCCCCACCGCGTAGCTGGTGAATCCGCCTAGCGCGGCAACGCGGTAGGGAATATCGGCGCGCCCGATCGTGCGCAGCGCGAACAGATCATAGAAGGTGAGAGTCACATAGCCGGCGGCGACGAAACCGCCCGCTACGACAAGGGTCCGCCAATCGGTCGCTTTCAGCGCAGCCAGGAGTTGGCTGAGGTTGATGTCGCGCAGAATGTGGTAGAGCACGAATACCGCGACGACGAAGATGCCAAGGCTTAACGCGCAGCTGATCCAGCTGAATGCGGTTCCGCCCATGATGGCCGGTCTGCCGCCGCGCTTTGGCGTCAGCATTGCCTGCTCCGAATCCGCCTCACGTGCATCGACCGACCCGTCTCGCCCTTGTCCCAAGCCGATGCGACCCACTAGCAGATGTCGTGTGGCGGCGCGAGCACGACCGGTCCGCTTAATGGGCGGTCGTCCGTCGCACCCTGTCTGTCGGGGGCGGATCGCCCGGTGGACATGCCAGTGAGACCCCTCGGAACCGGCCGACAGCCGCGGAATAGAAGACTTGGCGGGCCCAGCATCCGCTTGGTTCCCTCGATGCCCAGCTTTTGCTGCGAGCTAACGGAAGCGACGAGAAACCGGACTACGGAATAGAGACTGAATAGAGACTGGGGAACTTGAAATCCTCTCACCCCTTTGCGTTCGCTTGTCTCAGTTCGCCCGCCGCGAAGAATTCCCGCAGCTCGCGATACGTCTCCTCCGGCGCCTCTTCGGAGAGGTAATGTCCGCTCGGCAGCGCCTTGGCGCTGCGGATATCGCTGGCGTAACGTTGCCAGACTTCGCCTGGACTCGGCCTGGTGTTGCGCCCGACGCCGCCGGTCGCCCCCCAGAGCAGGAGTAACGGGCAAGTGATCTTGCGCCCGGCCTCGAAATCCGCCGTGTCCATTTCGAAATCGATACCTGCGCAGGCGCGATAGTCCTCGCACATGGCGTGGACCGTCGCTGGATTGCGTATGTAGCGCTTGTATTCGGCGAGTGCGGCCGGATCGAAAAAACTCAGCCCTTTTTGGGTTTTCGACAGCTTCTTCTCGATGAAAAAGTCAGGATCGGCGCTCATCAGGCGCTCGGGAAAATCGTATGGCTGGATCATGAAGAACCAGTGCCAGGAAAACGTCGCCCAGGCTTTGTTCGGGTGATTGAAGACGTGATGCTGCGGCACGATGTCGAGGATGGCGGCGCGCGCCAACTTGTCGGGATGATCGAGACACATGCGGTGCAGCACGCGGGCGCCGCGATCGTGTCCGGCCGCGTAAAAGCGATCGTAGCCGAGCGCGGCCATCACCTCGATCTGGTCGGTCGCCATGGCGCGGAACGAATAGTTTTCATGGTTCTCGCCGCCGGGCGGCTTTTCCGAATCGCCGTAGCCGCGCAGATCGGTGGCGACGACGGTAAATTCCTGCGCCAGCTTTGGGGCGATCCTAAACCACGACAAATGGCTGAACGGATTGCCGTGCATGAGCAGGAGCGGCGGTCCCTTGCCGCCATACACCGTCACGATGCGCGCGCCGCTGGTCTTGATCTCGGTGCGGGTGAAATTTTCGAAAAACATACATCCTCCCAGTATATTGTCATCATCCGCGTAAGCGGATGATCCAGTAAACTCAAGAGACTGGCAACATCCATACAGGGATGGCATTCATTGCGATTACTGGATGCCCGCCTTCGCGGGCATGACAATGTCATCTTGGAGACGCCAGAACATGCCAATGCCTTCCGATATCGACCCGCAATCCGGATTTCGCCTGCCACTGCCCAAGCGCGAGGATTTAGACGAGATCGGCAAGCGCGCCTATGACCGGGCAAGCACGCCGGGCAAGACGATTGTCGGATTGCGCGGACCGGCCGGCATCCATCTCTACAGCCCCAAGACGGCCGAAGCGCACAACGTGATGAATCATTATCTGCGCTTTCAGTGTTTCGATGCGAAGACGCGCGAAGTCGCTATTCTCGCCGTCGCGCGCGAAATGGACAGCCGCTTCGAATGGGCGGCGCATGAGCCGGAAGCGTTGAAGGAAGGCGTTTCGCAAGAGGTGATCGACGTCATCAAGTACCGCAAAAGCACCCAAGGCCTTGGCGAAGCTGACGCCGCCATCATCGAACTGGGACGGCAGCTGTTCCGCGACCACAAGGTTACGCCGGAGGCCTTTGCGCGCGTCAAAGCGTTGTTTGCACCAGACAAGCTGGTCGAGCTTGTACTGCTTATGGGTACTTACGCCTCGACCGCGGCGCTGCTGTGCGCCTTCGATATGCAGGTGCCCGACGGCAGGCCGCTGTTACCGGTCGGTTAGTACAGTCGTTTGCCGGGCGCAGCGCAGCACGAA
>DATJTL010000429.1:0-5796 GCA_035503415.1 Xanthobacteraceae bacterium | reverse complement strand
TATATTCTTGTCGCCGATGCGCGCCGCTGGTCGGCCATGTCCCGACGGCGCAAGCGAAACGCGGTCCAGTGAAAATCCATACGCCTGCCATTCCTCAAAATCGAGCATCAGGAACGGGACGGCGTCGCGGTGCATGACGACATTGAACACGTTCTGGTCAAACAGGGGATGGTCGGCGGCGTTTTGAGCGAGCTCCGCCCAGCGGTCCATAAAAGCGGCCGAGCGGCAGAAGAACAGGCCTGTCGAGACATAAGGTAGACCGGGATCGATGCCGGCCTCCGCCACCATCCGGGCGAATGGCGCGATCCGCGCAGCATCGGTAAAGAGCGAGATGGTCTGGCCAATATTGCGGCCGACAGGATCACCACACGCGGCAATCTGTGCATCGGCCGATGTCATATCCGCAAGCACCGCCTGGAAATCGCTCGGCCCAGTGTGCATCAGCGTGATATCGGCATCGAGCCAGACGATGACATTGTCGGCTGGTTGGCCGACGCGCTGCAGATAGCGCCCGAGACTGGCCTTGCAATGAAAAGCGCCGCGTCCGGCAAGTTCTGGCGGCCGTGGCAGCAGTAGGTCAAGGCTGCGCAAAAATTCCGCCTGCGCGCTGCTGAGCCCAAAGTCGCAGACCAGCAGGCTCTGACCAGGCATGCGCTCGGCAAAGGATTGCAGGAATATGAGGAGTGAGTTGAAGAATGCGCTGTCGCTGCCGGTGACGAACAGGATGGCCATTGCGCATCAAAGGATGGTGCAATTCCGGAAAGTCGCGTTTCTCACAATCTGGCCCGCAGCTGTCTTGCCGCCTCGACCATCACTCCAAGCTTCTGGTGTGCCAACTCGCGGCTGATGGTCATCAGTCCGCAATCGGGCGCGAGCCAAACCTGATTGGGATCGAGGACTTCGAGCACTCCTGCTATGCGCCGCTCGATCGAGTCGGCAGTGGGTGCCGGTGAATCGCCGGGATCGACGCAGCCGAAGATAACAATGCGATCGCCGCAGACTCTCAGCGTCTTCGGGTCGAAGGAGCTTCGGCCAAACTCGACGTGAAAGCCGCTGATGCGTGTCTGCATCAGCACTGGCAAAACGCCTTCGTATTTATATTGGTGTTGCAGCGCGCCGCCGCCCGGATAACCGTAACAGAGGTGCACGATGGTCGGGACGCGGATGCCTTCGAGGCAGCGATCGAGCGCGCGCGCGCCATAGGCGCGCAGCTTGTCGTGGTAGCGGGTCATCGCCGGCTCGTCGATCTGCAGCACGTCGGCGCCGGCTTCCTGCAGATCGCGCAGCTCGGCGTTGAGCGCTGCGGCGACATCGAACGCCAGCTCTTCTTCGTCGTCATAAAATTCGTTTGCCGAACTGTCGATCACCGTCATCGGCCCCGGCACCGCCACTTTGATCGGCCGGCCGGTGTGTGATTTTGCGATGCGTAGATCATCGACGGCGGCCGGCGAGCGGCGGACGATTTTGCCGGTGATACGCGGCACCAAGCGGTTGGCCTCGCGATTGCGGTAGACTGTCTTGGTGACTTGCCGCTCGATGTCGACGCCGTCCCATTGCCCGGCGACATGAAAGACGAAAGTGGTGCGCCGCATTTCGCCGTCGGTGAGGAGATCGAGCCCAAGCCTTTCCTGCTCGCGAATGACCAGCGCCATGGCGTCGTCCATGGCCTCCTTGAGCGCTGCGCCTTCAAGGCGGTAGGTGAGCTGATTGCGCTTGGTGTGCGCAAGCCACGGTGGCCGCGGAAAGCTGCCGACGCTCGTCGTGGTCAGTGGGCCGAGGGGCATGGCATTCTCGCCGCAGGCGGGGGTGTAATTTGGGGAATCGCCTTCAATACATGTCACGCGATCAGTGCGCGGTCTGTGTCTCGTGCGGCTTTGCGTCCTTCACGGCGATGTCGGCGGTGGCGTCGAGCCGGCTGTGGCCGGCCTTCATCAATTTGCCGAGGTAGTGCTCGGCGACCGTGATTGGCGGGTACTTTTCCCCCGAGCCTACGCAGCTTGGAAAGCAGCGAACGATCGTATCGGGATTCGGGCTTTCGAAGTAAACCAAGGAAATGCGATCGGATGGCGTTGCTTCCGGCGGAGGTACTGCGACGCGGTGCAAGGTCGATACCCAGCGGTCATTCGACCAGCGCATCATCAGGTCGCCGATGTTGCAGACAAATGCGTCGGGAGGAATGTGGACGTCGATCCAGTCGCCGTGACGATGCTTGACCTGCAAGCCGCCCGGCGTGTCGTCGCCGCGCACGAACGTCATCACGCCGTAATCGGTGTGAGCGCCGGCGCGCAGTTGTCCCGGCAGCGGCAACTGTGTCACCGCCGGATAGCGGATGAGACGGGCCACGCTCGGCCGCCGGTCGAACTTATCGGCGAAATAGTCCTCGCTCACTTCGAGCGCCATCGCCATGGCCCGCAATACGCGCGACGCGAGAGCCGACATCGCCGTGTGATAGGACACCATGGTGTCCTTGAAGCCGTTCGGCCGGTCCGGCCATATGTTGGCCGCGTACATCTGCGCGCTGGCCTTGTCGACTTTGGCAGACAGGGCGGCGACGCCGTCGGGACCGAATGCGAAGGCTTCCTGGATATCGGGCGGCGCCGCTTGACCCATCGAATAGGATACCGAACGGTCGCCGACCCAATTGTAGCCGCGGCTGATCTTGGAGGGCGGACGCTGGACCTTCATCTTCTCGGCGTCGGGGAGGCCGAAGAACTCGATCGCGCGCTGCCGCGCCGTCTTAATGAGGTCAAGCGGCACGCCGTGGCCGACGACCATGAAGAAGCCGATGTCCGTGCAGGCAGCATCGATCTGCCGCGCGACATCGCGTCGGTCGCGCTCGCTGCCGTTTAGCAGTGGCGACAGGTCGATTGTGGGGATCGCGTCGTTGGCCGTCATGTTCCACCCGTCTTTCGGTCCGAACTATATCTGCATCGAAGGCCGCCGCAATGGTATAGGAAAAGAGCATAACGGGGGATCATCATGCGCCGTCGTGACGCGATCAAGGCGGCGAATTTTCAGCCGCAGTGACGGACGCAGGGTTAGTCCAGATCCGCGACCTCGGCGTGGATGCGCAGCAGCTCCGGGATGGTGCGCGGGTCGCGGCGGCCGAACCCGCATTCGGTCGCGATGGCGAACCTTTCCGCGTACCGCTTGGCGGTGGCGAGGCGGCGCTTGGTGCCTTCGACGCCGTCGGTGTAGTGCACGAGGCCGAGGCAGAGCTCGGTTTCCCGCTGCAGGGCTAGCCGCTGCAGCGGCGCGAAATAGGCGTCGTCGGCGCGATTGCGCGGCACCGGCATGTGAATGAGCTGAACCGGCCGCTTGATCTCGTGCGCCACGCGATTGGCGAAATCGACCATGTCGCCCATATCGGTTGGCTCGACCACATGCCGGTGGTTCGAATCGCCGTAGCACAGGTGGTAGAGCAGATCGACGTCGGCCGGCACGCGGTTGCCGAGGTCGACCAGAATGTCGCTGAATTTTTCCTGCATCTGCGCCTTCGTCGCTCCGTAGCTCGACGCTTCGTTGCGTTCGAGCCGCGCAAACACGGCGGAGGCGACGTCGAACTGGATCGCCAGCTCGTCGTGCGGGATGGCGGCGGCGATCTTGTCGACCTCGCGCTTGAGCGCGTCATTGTAGACGGGATCGATCGGCGCGTGCAGGCTCTCGACCAGAAACAGCCAGATAACCGAGTGCGCCGGGACGAGATCGACCTGGAATTTTGTTCCGGGTGCAATATTGCCAGCGTCCTTGAGCCGCTTGAATTGCGCGTAAGATTGCTTGGCGATATCGGCGTAGAACAGATTGTCGAAGCGAATCTGCTCGGCGACAAATCCGGGCTTGAGCGCATAGCGCTCGCGCCCGGTGCCGCTTGCGTGCACGCGGAAGAATTCGCCCGATTTCCTGAACGCCGGGTGTTCGGCGAAAACCGGTTCGAGCCAGGTGATCCAGTCGGCGCGCGGTCCGGTCTCGCCGTCAGGCAGTCGCTTGATGCGTGGACCGAGCGCCCCGCCAACCGTTTCGAACACTTCAGTGGCGCTGTTCAGCGGGACACTGCCGACAAGGTAGACATTGCGGGGCATGACGCTCATCCGTTTCGGCAAATGTCGGCGTGGATTTGTAAGAGCGCCCGCACCGTCGCCTCTGATCGCGCGCGCGCCATGCCGCATTCGGTGGCGATGCCGAATTCTCCCCTGTAGCGGCGTGCCGCGGCGATCCGCTTGCGCGTGCCTTCGACGCCGTCCTTGGCGTGGACGAGGCCGAGAAAGAGCTCGGTGCCGTCGGCAAGCTTGAGATCGGCAAGCGGACGGTGGAAGGCGTCGTCGCTGCGCTCGATCGGCACCGGCATGTGAATATAGGCGAGCGGGTGCGTGATTGTGCGCGACAGCGTATTGGCGAAATCGACCATCCTCGCCGCGTCCTTGGGCTCGACGAAATGCTTGGCGCCGAAATCGCCGTAGCAAAGATGCAGGCCGAGTTCGACATCGGCGGGCACGGCGTCGCAAAGCCGTTGCATGCGCGCGAGAAGCTGGTCGCGCGGAATATCCGCGCCCGGTACTGCGTCGGTTTGCTGTCCGTCCCACAGCACCATCTCGTTGCAGACGTCCCACTGGATGCACAGATCGCCGTGGGGGACGTGCCGGCACAAGGCGGTTACTTCGGCAATCATGGCGCGCTCATAGGCGGCCTCGACGGTCAGCAAAGCAGACGGCACGACCACTGACGCTACCACCGCGAACGGCGTCGGCAGGCAGACCTGAAAGCGAATGTCCTTCGGCAAGGTGCCGTTGGCGCGGGCGGCGAGGAAGTCGAGATAGGAGGCGCGTGCTTCGCGGGCATAGCCGAGTTCGCCGAAACGCACGTCGGCCGGCGCGACGCCTTCCGCCAGCGTGAGCAGCGGAAACCGGTTGGTCGGGCGGATGGCGCCGGAGGGATCGGGCCGCAGGAAAACATTCGCGCGCAACAGCGGATATTGCCAGCTGATCCATAGTTTGCGCCCGCCAACTTCGCCGTCGGGAACGCGGCGCAGATAGGGACCGAGCAACGATCCGACCGTGCCAAAAACCTCGTCTACGGTGTCAAGGCCGATGCTGCCGACGAGATGCGCGTGCAAGGCGTCCTCCCCAATGCTGTCGTCCCGCGCTCACGCCGAGCCGTGGACGACTTCCGCCGGTAAAGTATATCTTCCCGGTGAGCGCAAGAAGCCTGAGTGCATGGAGGAGCCGCGATGAGAGCAGCAGTCTTGGGTGAACACGGCATTGAAGTTCGCGATGTACCGAAGCCCGAGCCGAAGCCTAACGAAGTGCTGATCCGCGTGCGGGCCTCGAGCCTCAACCGTGCCGATCTTCTGGTCGCTTCGGGGATTCAGCACGGCAGCGTCGGTGGCGTCGGCGCGCGCATCGGGCTGGAATGTTCCGGCGAAGTCGAGGCGGTCGGCGCCGAGGTGAAGGACTTCAAGCCGGGCGACCGCGTCATGGGTTCGGCGCCAGGCGGCTTCGCCGAGTACGCCGTCACCGATGCCGGGCGCGTGCACCGCATTCCCGGCAACAACATGACCTACGAGCAGGCGGCGTGTTTTCCGGTGGCGCTCCAGACCATGCACAACGCGGTGGTGACCGCCGGCCGGCTCAAGCGTGGTGAAACGCTGCTCATCCAGGGTGCAAGCTCAGGCGTCGGGCTGATGGGCATGCAGATCGGCAAGCTCATGGGCGCCTCGCTGGTGATGGGGAGTTCGACCAACGCGGCTCGCCGGGCGCGGCTGCATGAATGCGGCTGCGACGTCGCGATCGACACCAGCAA
>DATJTL010000428.1:0-13664 GCA_035503415.1 Xanthobacteraceae bacterium | reverse complement strand
GGATGAACGTGAACGCCGCCGCGGCGCCTAGCATCTCCCCGATGCCGCCGACGATGAAGGCTGGAGCCAAGCCGGCAGCGATATGGTCGCTGCCGCCGGCGAACATCGCAAAGATCGCTCCGAGCACTGCTACGCCAAGTGTTGCGCCGACCATGCGGGCGGTGTTGACGAGGCCTGAGGCCGTCCCGGATCTCGCCACGGGCGCGTTTGCGACCGCAACCGCGTTGACTGGACCCGTATTGAGGCCGAGGCCGCAACCGATCACCAGAAGCGCTCCTTCGATCAGAAACAGACTGTTGCTGAGCGGGATCAACGCCAGCATGAACAGTCCGCTCCCCATCATGGCCATGCCGAGCGTCATCGGCAGACGCGGCCCGTAAGCGTTGGCGATCTTGCCCGACAATTGCGAGACGATCACGAATGTCACCGACATCGGCAGCAGCTCCACTGCAGCCTCAAACGCGCCGTCGCCGCGTCCCGCTTGCAGGTAGAGCGGTGTGAGAAACAGCATGGCGTACATGCCGAACGTCATGGCCGCGGCGATGCCAAGGCTCGCGGTGAAGATGCGATTCTTAAACATCGCGAGCGGCATCAGCGCGCCGTCGGAGTCTCTTTGCCGCAGTACGAACAGCACGGCGCTCAACGCCGACCCGGCAAACGCCGCCATGCCGCCGACCGATCCCCATCCCCACCGCGGGCCTTCAATGACCGCGAGCGCCAGCGCGCCGAGGCCGGCTATGGCCAGCGCTTGCCCCGGCGCGTCAAGTCTGCGGCCCGCGGCGGCCTTCGATTCCGGCACCGAGGTCGCGGTCAGCACCAGGGCGAGAGCGCAGATCGGGATGATCAGCAGAAAGATGCTGCGCCATCCAAGCGACTCCACCAGCACGCCACCGAGCGTCGGCCCGATAATGAAGGCAAGCCCGTTGCAGCTTGCCCACACCCCAAGCGCCCGCGTTCGCTCCTTGCTGTCAGGATAGGCGACGGCGAGAATCGCGAGCGAGGTCGGAATTTCAAGCGCGGCGCCAAGTCCGGCGACGGCCCGGCCGGCGATCAGTACCGCGGCATTCGGTGCCAGACCGCAGACGAGCGAGCCGAGCGCGAACAGCGCTATGCCAAGCGCGAAGATGCGGCGCCGGCCATAGAGATCGGCAAGTGTGCCGGCCGTCAGCAGTAGGCTTGCGTAGACGAGGTTATAAGCATCGACGATCCACTGCAGCGCGGTCACGTCGGCTTTGAGGTTCGCGCCGATCTCCTTGACGGCGAGATTGATGACGGACGTGTCGATCTGAGCAATCAGTACGCCGAGCGACATGGTCAGCAAGATCAAAGACGTGCCAGAGAAGCCGCGCGAGTGGCGCGCGGGAGCAGTAACGGTCATGGTCATGGTGGCCTCCGCAATTCCGTATCGAGGTCGACAGATGAGGAACAGGGGAGGCATGCTCAAGTTCTGATAGTACGGTCGTGGCCGAAGCGTCCGGTAGTGACCACCCGATTTCGGCGCACTACATTCCGGGTGCATGTTCGGAACACGGAGAATTCTCCGATGATCTCCGAGGATTGTTTGCAAGGATTGTCTGAATGAGTGCGGATGTGCGAATGGCCGAGGTTGCGGCGCTGATCGGCGATCCGGCGCGCGCCAACATTCTGGCGGCCCTGATGGGCGGGCAGGCGCTTACCGCAGGCGAGCTGGTTTATGCCGCAGGCGTGTCGCCGCAGACGACGAGCGGCCATCTCGCCAGGCTGACCGATGGCTTCCTGATCGCCTGCGTCAAACAGGGCCGGCACCGCTACTACCGGATCGCCACGCCGCGTGTTGCCGAAATGCTCGAGGGCATCATGGCCGTGGTCGCCGATGCGCCGCCGCGCCACCGGCCGCTGTCGAAAATCGATGAGGCGATGCGCAATGCACGCACCTGCTACGATCACGTCGCCGGCAAGCTCGGCGTTGGTATGACCGACGCGCTGTGCGCGCTCGGTCACGTCACGCTGTCCGGCGATGGGGGCGAGGTGAACGAAAGTGGCGTCACGTTCTTCCAAAAATTGGGCGTGGATCTTCAATCGGCGCGGAGCCGCCGTCGTATTTTCTGCCGGCCGTGCCTCGACATGACCGAGCGGCGGCCGCACCTGGGCGGCAGCATCGGTGCCGCGCTGGCGCAGCGCTGTTTCGATCTCGGCTGGATCGAACGTATGCGCGATGGCCGCGCGCTCGCAGTCACGGCGAGCGGGCGGCGTGGGCTAAGCGAGACGTTTGGATTGTCGCTGGAGAGGGCGGAGAGCCCAGTCACTTGAAGGTTTGGTGGCGGCGCAATTGCCGGCCGAACCAGATGGCAAGGACCGGCAACGCCGCGGCGGCGGCGATAAACAGCGGCACAGCGCCGAGCCGGTCGATCACCAGCGAACCCGCAAATACCCCGGACGTCTGGCCGATGAAGATCGCCGAGGAAAAGATCGCGACCGCGGTGCCGCGCGCCTGCGGTGTCATCTGCGTCGCGTTGGTCTGCAGCGTGTTGTGCAACATGTAAAAGCCGAGCCCGATCGCAGCCGCCCCGACCGGCGCCAATTGCCACACCGGCGCTACAGCCAGCACGATATAGCCCGCCGCGATGGTGATGCCGCCGGCGATCGCGAGCCGCACCTGGCCTAACCGCGAGACGAAAAGGCGTACCGAACCCGCGTAAATCAGTCCGCCGATGCCGAAGCAGCCCACGCTCAAGCCGATGAGCGTGAAGCTTAAGCCAAAGCGCTGCCGCAGATTGGCGCCGATATAGGCGAACGCTCCCCATAGCAGCGCGTTCTCGATGAAGGCGGCGACGATGACGATGCGTGCGAACGGTGTGCTCAGCACCGCCGCATAGTCGGCGACGAAGCCGCGTGTCGTCTCGTTCGGATGGCCCGGCGCACGCGTGCGCGGATCGGCGGCGAGTTCGAACACGAGCCCGGCCGCCGCAATGGCGAACACGGCGGAGAGGACGAAGAACACATTGCGCCAGCCGACGAGGTCGCCGAGCACGCCGCCAAGCGCCTGGCCGGAGAGCTGACCGAGAATCTGTCCGGTCAGGTAGCGACCCAGGATCTGTTGGCGCCTTTCATAGGGGATCACGTCGCCGACATAGGCCATCGAAATCGGAATGACCCAGCCGGCGGCGGCGCCGGTCGCAAAACGCGCCACGGCCAATTGCGGCAGCGAGGCGGCAAGACCGCAGAGCGCGACCAAGACGGTGCCGATCGCGCACATCAGCGCGACAGTGCGGTACTTGCCGAGCCGGTCGCCGATCGGGCCGATGACGAGTTGGACCGAGCCGTGAGCGATCGCATACGACGTCACCACGATAGCGGCGGCGCCGATGGTCGTATGAAAGTCTGTGGCGATCTGCGGCAACAGCGAATCGGTGACGCGCACCTGCGCCTGCGCGGCAAAACCGGCGACGGCGAGCAGCATGATCGAACGGGTCGGTGTGCGGGCAGGCGGCGGCGCGGAAATCGGCAGGGGTTCTGGCACGTGTGGTTCGCTGGGAGTTGCTGTTGCGGTGTCTTGCGGGCGTTGATACGTCGGGCGGGGCGGGCTTTTTACCCCGCGACGCGAAAAATGCGAAACTTCGATGATTGAAAAGACCTATCAGCCTGCCGCGGTCGAAGGCCGCATTTATCAAGCCTGGGAGGACGCGGGCGCGTTCCGCGCGGCCCGGCCCGAGCGCGCGGCCGCCGCGCCCTACTGCATCGTCATCCCGCCGCCCAACGTCACCGGCTCGCTGCATATGGGCCACGCGCTCAACAACACGCTCCAAGATATCCTCTGCCGTTTCGAGCGCATGCGTGGTCGCGACGTGTTGTGGCAGCCGGGCACGGACCATGCCGGCATCGCCACCCAGGCGGTGGTTGAGCGGCAATTGAGGGACCGTCAGGAACCGTCAAGCCGCGCCATGGGGCGCGAGGCCTTCATCAAGCGGGTGTGGGAATGGAAGGCGCAGTCTGGCGGTACCATTATCGGCCAATTGAAACGGCTCGGCGCCTCCTGCGACTGGTCGCGCGAGCGTTTCACCATGGACGACGGACTGTCGCGTGCGGTCCGCAAAGTGTTCGTCGAACTCTATCGCAAGGGGCTCATCTACAAGGACAAGCGGCTGGTCAATTGGGACCCGAAGTTGAAGACCGCGATCTCCGATCTCGAAGTCGTGCAGGTCGAGACCAAAGGCCGGCTCTGGTACATCAAATACCCGATCGATGGATCGGGCGAATTTATCGTGGTGGCGACGACGCGGCCGGAAACCATGCTCGGCGACGTCGCAGTTGCGGTGCATCCGCACAACGAAAGGCTCAAGCATCTGATCGGCAAGACCGCCGTGCTGCCGCTGGTTGGCCGACGCATCCCCATCATCGGCGACGACTACGCCGATCCTGAGAAGGGTTCCGGTGCAGTGAAGGTCACGCCGGCGCATGATTTCAACGATTTCGAGGTCGGCCGGCGGCATAGCCTGCCGCTCATCAACATCTTCGACGAAGAGGCCGGGCTCGACCTGAAAGACAACGCGGATTTCCTAAAAGGAGTGCCGCCTTCGGCGGATCTCGACGCGACGCTGGCGCTGCACGGCTTCGACCGCTTCGCGGCGCGCGAGAAGATCGTCGAGCGGCTCGAAGCGGCCGGTCTGCTCGACAAGATTGAGCCGACGACGCACGTCGTGCCCCATGGCGACCGTTCCAATGCGGTGCTCGAGCCGTTTCTCACCGATCAATGGTATGTCGACGCCAAGACGCTGGCCGCGCCTGCGATCGAGGCGGTGCGCGAGCGCAAGACCGTGTTCGTGCCGCCGCAATGGGAAGCGACCTTCTTCAATTGGATGGAGAACATCCAGCCGTGGTGCATTTCGCGGCAAATCTGGTGGGGCCACCAAATTCCGGCCTGGTACGGACCCGACGGCAAGATCTTCGTTGCCGAGACCGAGGACGACGTCGTTGCCGACGCGCTCGCGCATTATACCGACATCGAGGAGATCACCGCCGAAGAGGGGCACGACATCGCCGCCGATCCAGCGCGGTGCGCGCGCTTCGCGAACGAATATCTGCACCGCGACGAGGACGTGCTCGACACCTGGTTCTCCTCGGCGCTGTGGCCGTTCTCCACGCTCGGCTGGCCGGATCGCACGCCCGAGCTCGCCCGCTTTTATCCGACCAGCGCGCTCGTCACCGGCTTCGACATCATCTTCTTCTGGGTGGCGCGCATGATGATGATGGGCCTGTACTGCATGGGCAAAGTGCCGTTCCCCGTCGTCTACATCCACGCGCTGGTGCGCGACGCCAGCGGGCAGAAAATGTCGAAGTCCAAGGGCAACGTCATCGATCCCCTGGAAATGATCGACGAATACGGCGCCGACGCGCTGCGCTTCACGCTCGCCGCGATGGCGGCGCAGGGCCGCGACATCAAATTGTCGGCCGACCGCGTCGCCGGCTACCGCAATTTCGCGACCAAGCTGTGGAACGCCGCTCGCTTTTGCGAGATCAACGGCTGCGCGCACGATCCCGAATTTTCCGCGCACCGCGCCAAGGAAACGCTCAACCGCTGGATCATCCATGAGACCGCGAAGGCCGGCCGCGAGGTCACCGCGGCGGTCGAAGCCTACAAGTTCAACGAGGCGGCAAGCGCTGTGTATCGCTTCGTCTGGAACGTCTACTGCGACTGGTATCTCGAATTGGCGAAGCCCGTACTCCTGGGCTCCGACGGTGCCGCGAAAACCGAGACCCGCGCTGCTGCGGCGTGGGTGCTCGATGAAACCCTAAAACTCCTGCACCCGTTCATGCCCTTCGTCACCGAAGAGCTTTGGCGGGTCACGGCCGAAGACGGCAGGATAAAGCGCCACCATCTGCTCGCGCTCGATACCTGGCCGATGCACGACAGTCTCGATGACACGGCGGCAGAGGCCGAGATCGGCTGGGTGGTCGATCTCGTCAATGCGATCCGCTCGGTGCGCGCCGAGATGAACATCCCGGCGGTAACGCCGCTGCCGCTGGTGCTGGTGGGGGCGTCCTCGCAAACGCGCGCCCGCGCGCAGCGCTGGGAGGAGTTCGTCCAGCGTCTTGCGCGCATTTCGGCAATTGCTTTCGCCGACGCGGCGCCGAAAGGCGCGCTGCAACTCGTCGTACGCGGCGAGGTCGCGGCGCTGCCGCTTGCCGGCATCATCGACGTCGCCGCCGAACGCGCACGGCTCAACAAGGAAATGGCCAAGGCCGACGCCGACATTGCGCGCGTCGATGCCAAGCTCGGCAATCCCAATTTCGTCGCCCGCGCGCCGCAAGAGGTCGTCGAGGAAGAAAAGGAAAAGCGCGAAGAGGCGTTGGCCCGCAAAGCCAAGATCGCCGAGGCACTGGAGCGCCTTGATGCGTCGACGTAAGAGGATCGCGTGAAGATATTTCTTGCCGGAGCGAGCGGCGCGATCGGGCGGCGGCTGACCCCGCTCCTTCGTGCCGCCGGGTGTGATGTCACCGGCATGACGCGTTCGGCCGATGCTGCGCGCGATCTTCAAGCCGCTTGTGTCACGCCCGCCGTGGCCGATGTGTATGACCCCGACGGCTTGACGCGCGCTGTCGTTGCCGCGCGCCCGGACATCGTTATGCACCAACTCACCGACTTGCCGCGCGTGTTCGACGAGACCCGGCTCGCCGCCCTATATCCGCGCAATGCGCGCATCCGCACCGAGGGCACGCGCAATCTCGTCGCCGCCGCGAAGGCAGCCGGGGCCAGACGCTTCATCGTGCAGAGCGTCGCTTTCGCTTATGCGCCCGGCAAAGAGCCCCACGTGGAGGCCGATCCGCTCAATGTTGCCGACGGCCCGCGCGTGGTGACGGTTCGCGCCGCAGCCGACATGGAGCAGCAGGTGCTCAATTCCGGGATGGAAGCGGTGGTATTACGCTACGGCCTGTTTTATGGCCCGGGGACCTGGACCGAAACTCCGGCTGGCAAGCCGTCGCTACACATCGATGCCGCCGCCAAGGCCGCGCTCCTGTCGGTGACCGGAGGCGCCGGCATCTACAACATCGCTGACGATGATGGTGCCGTCTCGATCGAGAGGGCGCGCAGAGAACTCGGCTTCGATCCGGCGTTCAGGCTGAAGGTTTAGCGGCCGCAGGCGCGAACGGCTTGCTGAGAAAGCGCGAGCCTTTCTCGCCATAGCGCCAGGGCAGGTCGGCGGCCTTGGTAATGCCGATGCGCGGTCCGGCGACGATCTCGACCGGGCCTGAACGTGCAAAAATGGCGATCGGCGGCGCGTTGAGCGCCAGCCCGGTGAAGTCGCCAGTGACGCCCAGTGCTTCGCAGAGACGGCCGGGACCGGAGCAGAGCAGGCGTATGTCGCTCGTGCCGCGCCTTCGCCGCATTGCAGCAAGCCCGGCGGTCGGCTCAATCGCCCGGATGAGCACAGCGCTGGCCGAGCCTTTCGGCTCGCAGACGAAGTTCAAGCACCAGTGGATGCCGTAGGAGCGGTACACATAGGCAAAGCCGGGCGGCCCGAACATCACGGCATTGCGCGGCGTCGGGCCGCGAAAGCTGTGCGCTGCGGGATCGGTGTGGTGATAGGCCTCGACCTCGACGAGCCGCCCGCCGACCCCGTTCACCAGGAGAACAGCACCGATCAGATCGGGCGCGACGGCGTGAACGCTGCGGCTGAAGAAGGCGCGGCTGAGGGGTCTGGCCATGGCTGATCGTCGCAGGCCTGTGGCCCTTTGGTAAACCGTGCGTTAACGGAAATGGGCGGTTGCAGCGAAATGTGTGGCCGCCGAGACACAGTGCGGGAACATTTGGTTGTTTGCTCGAAAAGGCGCCCACCGCGCCGCTTTTTAGCCATAGGATTCTTTGAAACCGAATGGCACGGACGTCGATTGACGGACGCAAGTTATTGTCGAACTTCCGGTTTTCAGGGCGTAAAAGCTCGGGAATTCGGAAGGAGGGGAATGGGGACGGGGGCGAGGGGGCCATGAGTATAGGCCCAGCAAAGTTCGATGGACGCGAAGACACAGTTGAAAACAAGGCTCCCGAGTCGCCACGCGACTGAAGGGGCAGAGCGGGCGCCGCATCGCGCCTTCTACTACGCGATGGGGCTCACCTCCGAGCAGATCCACCAGCCGTTCGTCGGCGTCGCCACCTGCTGGAACGAGGCCGCGCCCTGCAATATCGCGCTGATGCGCCAGGCACAGGCGGTGAAGCAGGGTGTCGCGGCCGGCGGTGCCACTGCGCGCGAGTTCTGCACCATCACGGTGACTGACGGTATCGCCATGGGGCACGGCGGCATGAAGGCCTCGCTGCCCTCACGCGAGGTCATCGCCGACTCGGTCGAATTGACGGTGCGCGGGCACTCCTACGACGCGCTGATCGGCGTGGCCGGTTGCGACAAGTCGCAACCCGGCATGATGATGGCGATGTGCCGGCTCAACGTGCCGGCGATCTACATATACGGTGGCTCGATCCTGCCCGGCACCTTTAAGGGCAAGCCGGTCACCATTCAGGACGTCTACGAGGCGGTCGGCAAGCACTCGATCGGCGCCATGTCGGACGCCGATCTCGACACGCTCGAACAGAACGCCTGCCCATCGGCCGGCGCCTGCGGCGCGCAATTCACCGCCAACACCATGGCGACGATATCGGAGGCGATCGGGCTTGCTTTGCCGTACTCCGCGGGAGCGCCGGCGCCTTATGAAATTCGCGACAAATTCTGCATGCTCGCGGGCGAGATGATCATGGACCTGATCGTCCGCAACATTCGTCCGCGCGACATCGTCACCCGCGAGGCGCTGGAGAACGCCGCCGCGGTGGTGGCGGCGACCGGCGGATCGACCAACGCCGCGCTGCACCTGCCGGCGATCGCTCACGAATGCGGCATCAAGTTCGACCTGTTCGACGTTGCCGAAGTCCTCAAAAGGACACCGTATATCGCCGATTTGAAACCGTCCGGTCGCTATGTCGCCAAAGACATGTTCGAAGCTGGAGGTGTTCCGCTCCTGATGAGGACGCTGCTCGACCACGGATACCTCCATGGCGAGTGCCTCACGGTCACCGGTCGCACCATCGCCGAGAACTTGAAATCGGTGGAGTGGAACGCAGACCAGGACGTCGTTCGTCCGGCCGACAAGCCGATCTTGCCGACCGGAGGCGTCATCGGTCTTCGGGGCAATCTCGCGCCCGAGGGCGCGATTGTTAAGGTTGCCGGGATGGAGCGATTGCAATTCTCTGGCCCGGCGCGCTGTTTCGACGGCGAGGAAGCCTGCTTCGAAGCAGTAAAGAACAGAACGTACAGGGAAGGCGAAGTGCTGGTCATCCGCTATGAGGGACCTAAAGGCGGTCCCGGCATGCGTGAAATGCTGGCCACGACTGCTGCCCTTTACGGACAGGGCATGGGCGGCAAAGTCGCGCTCATCACCGATGGACGGTTCTCTGGCGCCACGCGCGGCCTTTGCGTCGGCCACATCGGCCCGGAGGCCGCGGTCGGCGGACCAATCGCGCTTGTGCGTGACGGCGACATCATCAAACTCGACGGCGAGAAGGGAACGCTCGACGTCGAATTGACGGCGGCCGAACTCGAGCGGCGTGCGAAGGACTGGAAGCCGCGCGCCGAGGAATTTGGATCCGGCTATTTGTGGAAATACGCTCAGCAGGTCGGCTCGGCGCGCTTTGGCGCCGTGACCCATCCGGGCGGTTCGGCCGAGAAGGCGTGCTATGCGGATATCTAGCCGCAGAACGCGTCTGGCGACCGGCGCCGCACTGGCCGCGCTTGTCGGCAGCCTGTGCATGGGTCTCGGATCAGGTGTAGCGCCGCACGGTGCGGGCTCCGGGCACGGACTCCTGCTTGAGCCGGCTCTTGCCTTCGACGGTACCGCAACGCCGGCGACCGCCTCGCTGACGCCAGGCGATCAGTTGCGCACCGGCACCGGCGCCGCTGTCGAGAACGCGGACAACACCGAGAAGTCGAAGGAATTCACCGCGCTGCAATATGCCGCCGATCAGGGCCATCCCGCCGCGCAATGGAAGCTCGGCCGCATGTATGCGGATGGCAGCAACGGCGTCGCCCAGGACGACATGCGGGCGTTCGAGTATTTCAGCCAGATCGCCAATTCGCACGCCGAGGAACCTCCGGGCACCCCGCAGGCACACATCGTCGCCAACGCGTTCGTGGCGCTTGGGCGCTATTACCTCACCGGTATTCCCAATTCGGCGATCAAGCCGGACTCTGCCCGCGCCCACCAGATGTTCGCCTACGCAGCTTCGTATTTTGGCGATGCTGACGCGCAGTATGAACTCGGACGGCTCTATCTCGACGGCAATCCGGGCGACGTGCACGAGGCGGCGCGCTGGTTTCTGCTGGCAGCGACCAAGGGCCAATGCCGCGCCGAAGCGGCGCTTGGCGACATTCTGTTCCGCGGCGAGGAGATGCCGCGGCAAGCGGCGCGTGGTCTGATGTGGCTCACGCTCGGCCGCGATTGCGTCGGTTCCGATGAAGGCTGGGTGAAGCCGCTCTACGACAGCGCCTTCCGCCGCGCGAACGACGACGAGCGCGCCATGGCGCTTGTCTATCTGAAAGATTGGCTCAACAGGCGGCGCGACTAGTAATCCGCAAATGGCGAATGGAGGCCAGCCCTCCCCATTCGGTGCTCGCTATTTTATTTCGCCTCGATATCCAGATCGACCCATACCGGCACGTGATCGGAGGGCTTCTCCCAGGTGCGTACGTGCCGGTCGATGCCGACATCGGCGAGCCGGTCGGCTGCCAGCGGCGACAGCAGCACGTGATCGATGCGGATACCGTTGTTCTTCTGCCACGCGCCCGCCTGATAGTCCCAAAAGGTCTAAAGGCCGGGATCGTCGCTGGTTGCGCGTACCGCGTCGGTGAGGCCGAGATTGATCAGCGCGCGGAATTCGCCACGCGTACGCGGCAGGAATAAAGCGTCACCGGTCCAGGCTTGCGGCGTCTTGGCGTCGCTTTCGGTCGGAATGACGTTGTAGTCGCCGGCCAGCACCAGCGGCTCCTCGAGCGCGAGCCGCTCGCGCGCATAGGCGGAAAGCCGCTTCATCCAGCTGATCTTGTAGGTATATTTCTCAGTCTCCGGCGGATTGCCGTTGGGCAGGTAGATGCTTGCGATCCGCAGCGCGCCGCCGGCCGTCGACACGGCGGCCTCGATGAAGCGGGCGTGATCGTCGCTGTCGTCGCCGGGCAGACCCTTGGTCACTTCATCGAATTTGAACTTCGACAGGATGGCGACGCCGTTGAACGTCTTCTGCCCGTGGATGGCGACGTTATAGCCGGCAGCTTCGAACTCCATCCGCGGGAAGGCGTCGTCGACGCACTTGGTCTCCTGCAAGCAGACGATATCGGGCTTGCGCTCGGCGAGCCAAGCAAGCGCCGAATCGATGCGCTGTTTGATCGAATTGACGTTCCAGGTGGCAATGCGCATGGATGACTTTGACCGGCAATGGGTGACATTGACTGGAATTTGCCGTGCCCGGACAAGCGCAGGCACGACGGAGCCCGGAAGAAATTATAGCGCAAAACTCGTGCCGCAGCCGCAAGAAGCGGTGGCCTTCGGATTATTCACCTTGAACGACGAGCCGATCAGGTCGTCGACGAAATCGATTTCCGAGCCGGCCATGTAGTCGAGCGAGACCGGATCGATCAACACGGTGGCGCCGCTCTTTTCGATCACGGTATCGTCGTCGGCCCGCTCGTGCTCGGTGTCGAATCTGTACTGGAAGCCGGAACAGCCGCCGCCTTCGACGGAGACGCGCAGCATCGTACCGGCCGGCTCCTTGCGCAGAATTTCGCCGATCCGCAGTGCCGCCCGCTCGGTTACGGTGACCGCCATGCTGTTCTCCCGCCGGGCATCGCGGCGCTCACGGATGCGCCGATTGCCACGGCATTTGCCTGATAGTTAAGTGCGCGATACGTCGAGGTCAATTGCAGAGGCCAGGCAAGCAGAGGCCGGACCAGGCAAGCAGAGGCCGGACAAGACGATGGCGACCGACGCCGCTATGCTGCGCGCGCCTTACGCGTGCGATCCGGCAAAAAGCCGCGGACGGCTTCATGCCGAGCCGGCGAGCAAAAGCCGTAGCGCTTTCCGCCGCGACTGCGACCGCATCATCCACTCGACCGCCTTCCGCCGGCTCAAGCACAAGACGCAAGTCTTTGTCTTCGACGAGGGCGACCATTACCGCACCCGCCTTACCCATACGGTTGAGGTTACCCAAATCGCTCGCGCGCTGGCCCGTGCACTCTGCCTCGACGAGGACCTCGCCGAGGCCTTGGCGCTGGCCCACGATCTCGGTCATCCGCCGTTCGGGCACGCCGGCGAGCGCGCCCTTGACGAGTGCCTCGGCGCTTTCGGTGGCTTTGACCACAACGCGCAGACTTTGCGCGTGGTGACCACACTGGAGCACCGCTACCCTGCCTTCGACGGGCTCGATCTCACCTGGGAGACGCTGGAAGGTCTGGTCAAGCACAATGGCCCGCTCACCGACCGTGAGGGCAGGCCGCTCAGCCGTTATGGCGCGCATGGGGTGCCCGAAACGATCCTCGATTATTCGCGTATGCAGGATCTAGAATTGTGGAGCTTTGCCAGCGCCGAGGCGCAGGTTGCTGCCATTGCGGACGACATCGCCTATGACGCCCACGACATCGACGACGGTCTGCGTGCCGAACTGTTCGGCCTCGACGACATCGCCGGCGTCGCGCTTGCCGGCAAGATCATCGGCGACGTCCGCGCCGCCTATCCAGAGCTTGATACGGGCCGCCTGGTGCATGAATTCGTCCGCCAGCTGATCGGGCTCCTCATCGAGGACGTGACCGCCGAAACCGGCCGGCGGCTGCAAAGCCTCGCGCCGCGCTCGGCCGACGACGTGCGGCAGGCCGCTTCGCCGGTCGCGGCCTTTTCTCCGGCCACCGGCGAGGCGGATCGCGCTATTAAAGCGTTCCTCAAGCCGCACATGTATCGCCATGCGCGGGTCATGCGGGTCATGGATCAGGCCGCCGGCGTTGTCCGCGACCTGTTCGCCCGCTATAGCGCGCAGCCCGGCGATCTTCCTCCCGAATGGCAGGAGGGCCTGGCGGGGCTCGACGAGGCGGCGCGCGCCCGCCGCATCGCCGACTTCATCGCCGGCATGACCGACCGCTACGCATTGGTCGAGCACGCCCGCCTCTTTGACTCGATCCCGGAATTGCGTTAGCGGCGCGCCACGCTGTGAACGCGTCCGAACGAAGCATTCCGATGGCTGTCGATAACGTCTTTGCCGAAATCCTCGACCGTGTGCGCGCCGCTAACGACGCGCTCGTCGCCGATGGATTCTTGCCGTCCGGCATTGATCAGTCGCGGGTCGCGGTCGAGCCGCCGCGCGATGCGGCGCACGGCGACATGGCCACTAACGCCGCCATGGTGCTGGCCAAGGACGCGGGAAAAAAGCCGCGCGAGCTTGCCGAAAAGATCGCGGAGAAACTTCGCGCCGACGCTCTCGTCGACAAGGTCGATGTGGCCGGCCCGGGATTCATCAACCTCACGCTCAAGCCCGCAGCCTGGCTCGATGCGCTGCGCGCCGTCGTGCGGCTCGGCGCAAACTATGGCACAAGCACTATTGGTGGCGATGCGTCGGTCAACGTCGAATACGTCTCCGCCAACCCGACCGGCCCGATGCACGTCGG
>DATJTL010000427.1:0-2720 GCA_035503415.1 Xanthobacteraceae bacterium | reverse complement strand
ATCAAGAACCCCGAGCCGCCTTTAAGGCCATCAATCAGCGCGCTAAGGCGGTTCTTGGCCTCGGAGATGCTCACCCGCTTCATATGGCTAAAATAGCGTGATCGGGCCGGCTATTCAAGCCTGTGCGCGTCTCACCCACACCCGATTGTCATGGAAGGCTGCGCCGCCGAAGGGGGCGATGGAATCGGCGCCGGTGAGGGTATTGATGCCACGGCCGTCGGGGTAGGCGGAATTGGGCCACAGCGATTCAGCGATCAACACGCCGCGGCGCACGCCGTCGAACAGTTTGGCGTGAATGCGCACCTGTCCGCGGGCGTTGCCTAGGGTGAGCGCGTCGCCGTCGGCAATGCCGAGCGGGGCGGCGTCGCTCGGATGGATCATCACGGTCGGACGCTGCTCGCGGGCCAGCGAGCTCGGCGTTTCGGTGAAGGTGGAGTTGAGAAAGCCGCGCGATGGCGAGGTGGCGAGACGGAACGGATGCGCGGCGTCGGCTTCCTCGATCACCTCCCAATGGTCGGGGAATTCCGGCATGGGGGCCGAGGGCACCGTGCGATGCCAGCGGCCGAACGGCACTTTCGGCCAGTCCGGCTTGAGGCGGAATTTTTTGTCCGGATAGGCGAAGCCGTCGAGATAGTGCGCGGTGGCAAAATCCGGCTGGCAATCGATCCAGCGATTTTTTTCAAGCTCGGCCAGCGTGCCCCACCCGGATTTCTGCAGCGTGGCATCGATCAATTCGCGCGGTGTCATGGCGAAGCCCGGATGCTTCGCGCCAAGGCGCTGCGCCAATCCGCAGATCACGTCGTGGTTGGAGCGGCACTCGCCGGGCGGCTCGATCAATTTCGGCCCGAGTAAAATGTACTGGCTGCCGCCGGCCGTGTAGAAGTCGTCGTGCTCGACGAACATGGTGGCGGGCAGGATTACGTCTGCGACCTTCGCGGTGTCGGTCATGAATTGCTCATGCACGCAGACGAATAGGTCGTCGCGCGCGAAGCCGCGCTTGACCACTTCCTGGTCGGGAGCCACCGACACCGGGTTGGTATTCTGAATAAGCAGCGCGGTCACCGGTCCGCCGCCCTGCAACGCCTCCCGGTCGCCGGTGAGGATCGGCCCGATGCGCGACTGGTCGAGCATGCGGATCGAGGGATCGCGAACGTCGGCACCTTCGATCAAGGTTTTGTTGAGGTGGAAGACGTCGCCGTTGTTGTGAAACGCGCCCCCGCCCTCGTAACGCCAAGCGCCGGTGACGGCGGCGATGCAGCTTGCCGCGTGCATGTTGAATGCGCCATTACGCGAGCGTGAAAAGCCGTAGCCGAGACGGAAATAGGCGCGCTTGTTGTCGCCCACCAGACGAGCGAACTCTTCGATCGTCGCGACCGGACAACCGGTGATGCGCGACGCCCAGTCCGGACCGCGCGTGCGCAGATGTGCCTCCAATTCACGCGGCGCATCGGTGTAGTGATTAAGATAATCCCAGTCGGCTTTTTGGTCGCGGAACAGGCAATGCATCACCGCGCAGGCTAGCGCACCGTCGGTGCCCGGGCGGATCAGCACCGGCAGGTCAGCCTGCTCCATCGTGCCGTTCATATAGACGTCGACGACAACGATCTTGGCGCCGCGCTCCTTGCGGGCGCGGGTGGCGTGCGTCATCACATTGACCTGGGTGTTGACCGCGTTGGTGCCCCAGATCACCACCAGATCGGACTTCGCCATTTCGCGCGGATCAGCGCCGGCGAGCTTGCCGGTTCCGGCGATGAAGCCGGTCCAGGCCGAATTGACGCAGATGGTGGAGAAAAAGCCGGAATAGTTCTTGGCATGGCGCAGGCGGTTGATGCCGTCGCGCATCACGTGGCCCATGGTGCCGGCGTAGTAATAGGGCCAGACTGCCTCCGAGCCATGTTTCTGCTCGGCTTGGGCAAATTTCTCGGCGACGAGATCGAGCGCTTCGTCCCACGAAACCCCGGCGAATTTGCCGGAGCCCTTCGGCCCGATGCGCCGCAACGGATGCAGCAGGCGGTCGGGATGATGCACGCGCTCAGCGTAGCGCGCGACCTTGGCGCAGATCACGCCGGCTGTGTATTTATTCTCCGCCGCGCCGCGTAGGCGGCCGATCGTGTGGGCATCGAAGACTTCGACCTCAAGCGCGCAAGTCGACGGGCAGTCGTGCGGACAAGCCGATGCGGCGATCTTCTGCGGGCGGACGGCCTGGTTCATGGCGTTTCTTACCGGTTCGGGCCTACACGCGCTGCCTGCGCAGCGGCAGGCCCGGCGCGGACTTTAGCCGAATTTGTCCCGTAGGGTAACGCTTTCGCGGGCGGATTGGCTCCCAGCAGCGCCGGCGATCATAGTGTCGCGAACTCAAAGCCTTCGACGGGCCGGACGGCGGGCGTGCAGATTCCAAGGCGCAAGAGTGCCTCGCCATGCGCGACCATGAAGGAGGCGAGAAGCTGCAGCTGGTGGAGCCGGAGCGGTTCGGCAAGGAACAGCTTGAACGGCCCGACCAGGTCCAAATTGCGGACGGTCATGCGGCAATTCGCGATCAGCAGATGGCCTTGCGTCGGCGATGACGTATGCAAGGTCTTTATATTCTTGTCGCCGATGCGCGCCGCTGGTCGGCCATGTCCCGACGGCGCAAGCGAAACGCGGTCCAGTGAAAATCCATACGCCTGCCATTCCTCAAAATCGAGCATCAGGAACGGGACGGCGTCGCGGTGCATGACGAC
>DATJTL010000426.1:0-4428 GCA_035503415.1 Xanthobacteraceae bacterium | reverse complement strand
GCGCACCCGTAATGGCGGCGGCGAGATCGTGAGCCTGCTCAAGACCGGCTCCGCTTTCTACGCGCCGGCTAGTTCCGCCATCGCCATGGCGGAAAGCTATCTGCGCGATAAGAAGCGCGTGCTGCCGGGCGCCGCGTGGCTGAACGGCGAATACGGCATCAAGGATCTCTACGTGGGGGTGCCAATCGTCATCGGCGCCAAGGGGGTCGAGCGCATTGTCGAGATCGAGCTCAATAGCGCCGAGCGCGGCATGTTCGAGAAATCGGCGCAGGCTGTGCAGAGTTTGGTCGAAGCCTGTAAGAAGATCGCCCCCGATCTGGGGAAATAGAGTAAAACCGTCACCCTGAGGTGGCCGCGCGCAACGCGGCCCTCGAAGGGCGACGGCCCCGGTGCCTCGGCCGGCATCCTTCGAGGCTCGCTCCGCTCGCACCTCAGGATGACGGGTCACTCTCAAATGAACATCCACGAATATCAGGCCAAAGCGGTGTTGCGCGAGTTCGGCGTGCCGGTGCCGCGCGGCATTGCGGCATTCAGCGTCGAAGAGGCGGAAAAAGCCGCCAACGAGCTCGGTGGGCCGGTGTGGGTGGTGAAGGCGCAGATTCACGCCGGTGGCCGCGGCAAGGCGGGCGGCGTGAAGGTCGTTAAATCGGTCGCCGACGTGAAGCGCGAAGCGGCGCGGCTGCTTGGTTCGACCCTGGTGACGCATCAGACCGGGCCGCACGGCAAGGAAGTGCGCCGGCTCTATATCGAGGATGGTTCAGCGATTGACCGCGAATACTATCTGTCGGCGCTGGTCGATCGCGCTACTTCGCGTGTCGCCTTCGTCGCCTCCACGGAAGGCGGCATGGAGATCGAAGAGGTCGCGCATACGCATCCCGAAAAAATCCTGAGTTTCTCCATTGATCCGGCGACTGGCTTCATGCCGTATCATGCGCGCCGCGTTGCCCGCGCGCTCGGCTTTAGCCGCGAGGTCGCCAAGCAAGCCGAAAGCGTGCTGCCCAAGCTCTTCGCGGCGTTCCTCGCCAAAGACATGAGCATGCTCGAGATCAATCCGCTTGTCGTCACCAAGAGCGGAGAATTGCTCTGCCTCGACGCCAAGATCGGCTTCGACGACAACGCGCTCTACCGCCATCCCGACATCGTGGCGTTGCGCGATCTGACCGAGGAAGACGAAAAGGAAATCGAGGCGTCAAAATACGATCTCAACTACGTGGCGCTCGACGGCACCATCGGCTGCATGGTCAATGGCGCCGGCCTCGCCATGGCGACCATGGACATCATCAAGCTCTACGGCATGGCGCCGGCCAACTTCCTCGACGTCGGCGGCAGCGCCACCAAAGAGAAGGTCGCGGCCGCATTCAAGATCATTACTTCTGATCCCAATGTGAAAGGTATTCTGGTCAACATCTTCGGCGGCATCATGAAATGCGATGTCATCGCCGAGGGCGTCGTCGCCGCGGTCAAGGATGTCGGGCTGCGCGTGCCTTTGGTGGTGCGTCTGGAAGGCACCAACGTTGCGCTCGGCAAGGAGATCATCGCCAAGTCGAACCTCAATGTCACGTCAGGTGATGATCTCGACGATGCCGCGCAAAAGATCGTTAAGGCGGTGAGATCGTAGGTGGCCGGAGCGCTTGCAGCGCTCTTAGTAATCGTGAGCTCTGCGGCCAACGGAGCGTACCTTCTCAGGCGACCAAATAATCCTCTAGGTCTCAAGAACACAGCAGCGGGGCGGTAACTGATGCCCATCCTCATCGACAAGAATACCAAAGTCATCTGCCAGGGCTTCACCGGCAAGAACGGCACCTTTCATTCCGAACAGGCGATTGCCTACGGCACCAAAATGGTCGGCGGAACCTCGCCGGGCAAAGGCGGTTCGACCCATCTCGGGCTGCCGGTTTTTGACACCGTCGCAGAGGCAAAAGAGAAAACCGGCTGCGATGCCAGCGTGATCTATGTGCCGCCGCCAGGCGCCGCGGACGCCATCTGTGAGGCGATCGACGCCGAGATCCCGCTCATCGTCTGCATCACCGAAGGCATTCCGGTTGCCGATATGGTGAAGGTCAAGCGCGCGCTTTCCGGTTCGAAATCGCGGCTCATTGGACCGAATTGCCCGGGTGTGATGACTGCGGGCGAGTGCAAGATCGGCATCATGCCCGGAAACATTTTCCGGCCCGGCAAGGTCGGCATTGTGTCGCGCTCCGGCACGCTGACCTACGAGGCGGTGTTCCAGACTACCCAAGAGGGTCTGGGACAAACCACCGCAGTGGGCATCGGCGGCGATCCGGTGAAAGGCACCGACTTCATCGAGGTGCTGGAAATGCTACTCGCCGACAAGGCCACCGAGGCGATCGTCATGATCGGCGAGATTGGCGGCGCCTCCGAAGAGGACGCCTCGGCGTTTCTCAAGGATGAGGCCAAGCGCGGGCGGAAAAAGCCGATGGTCGGCTTCATTGCCGGCCGCACCGCCCCGCCTGGGCGGCGGATGGGCCATGCCGGCGCCATCATTGCCGGCGGCAGGGGTGGGGCCGAGTCCAAGATCGCCGCCATGGAGGAGGCCGGCATTAAGGTGTCGCCATCGCCAGCGCGCCTGGGAAAAACTCTGGCCGAGGTATTGAAAGGATAATTTCCAAGTATCGGAATGCTGATTCACTCCTTTCGTCTTTTGTCTGCCGCATCGCGGTATTAAATACACCGCAAGAGAGACCTCCTGCGCCGGGCCGGGCCGAGCAGGAGCATCGGCGTAGTCAATTCGTCAGGTTTCTCCTGCTTTCCTCGTTCAGGGTTCACCCGGAATCGCGCAAGGATCAGCTAATGTCCCGTCAGGATGCGAACGCCGCTTTCGCCATCAGCTCGTTTCTCTATGGCGGCAACGCCGCCTATATCGACGACCTTTACGAGCGCTACGAGGCCGATCCGCAGTCGGTCGACGCGCAATGGCAGTCGTTTTTCCAGAGCCTAAAGGACGACGCCGGCGATGTGGCGAAGAACGCGCATGGCCCCTCCTGGCAGCGACCGGACTGGCCGCCGCGCGACCGCAGCGACTTGATCGCAGCACTCGACGGTGACTGGGCGGAGGCGGGCAGGACGCTCGGCGCCAAGGTCAAGGGGCAGGCGCAGGCGCGCGGGGTCGAGCTTGGCTCCGCCGATGTCGAGCGGGCGACGCGCGATTCGGTGCGTGCGCTCATGCTGATTCGCGCCTACCGGGCGCGCGGGCACCTGCATGCCAAGCTCGATCCGCTCGGCCTCGAGCCGGTCAAGAACGAGGAGGAACTCGATCCGCGCACCTACGGGTTCGGCGAAGCCGATCTCGACCGGCCGATTTTCCTCGACAAGGTCTTGGGCCTCGAATTCGGCACAGTGCGTGAGATCGTTGGTATCCTGCGCCGCACCTATTGCCAGACGCTGGGCATCGAATTCCTGCACCTTTCCGACAGCGCGCAGAAGGGCTGGATACAGGAGCGCATCGAAGGGCCGGACAAAGAAATCAGTTTTACCCGGGAGGGCAAGCGCGCCATCCTCAACAAGCTGGTGGAAGCCGAAGGCTTCGAGAAATTCTGCGACCTGAAATTCACTGGCACCAAGCGCTTTGGCCTCGACGGCGCCGAATCGATGATCCCCGCGCTGGAGCAGATCATCAAGCGCGGCGGTGCGCTCGGCGTGCGCGAAATCGTCATCGGCATGCCGCACCGTGGCCGGCTCAATGTGCTGGCGCAGGTGATGGCCAAGCCGCACCGCGCCATTTTTCACGAATTCAAGGGCGGCTCCTCCACGCCCGACGAGATCGAGGGCTCGGGCGACGTGAAATACCACTTGGGCGCCTCCTCGGACCGCGAATTCGACAACAACAAGGTGCACCTGTCGCTGACCGCCAATCCGTCGCATCTGGAAATCGTCGATCCGGTGGTGCTCGGCAAAGTCCGCGCCAAGCAGGATCAGCTCGGCGCCACGCCGGAAGACCGCACCATGGTGATGCCGCTCTTGATGCACGGCGATGCCTCGTTCGCCGGCCAGGGCGTGGTTGCTGAGTGCTTTGGCCTATCCGGCCTGCGCGGCCACCGTACCGGCGGCTCGGTGCACTTCATCGTCAACAATCAGATCGGCTTCACCACCAACCCGCGCTATTCGCGCTCCTCGCCGTATCCATCTGACGTCGCCAAGATGATCGAAGCGCCGATCTTCCACGTCAACGGCGACGATCCCGAAGCCGTCGTGTTTGCCGCCAAGATCGCGACCGAGTTTCGGCAGAAATTCCAGAAGCCGGTCGTCATCGACATGTTCTGCTACCGCCGCCACGGCCACAACGAGGGCGACGAGCCGTCGTTCACCCAGCCGTTGATGTACAAGGCGATTGCCGCGCATCCGACCACGCTCGAAATCTACGGCGACAAGCTCGTCGGCGAAGGCGTCGTCAGCAAAGGCGAAGTCGAC
>DATJTL010000425.1:0-28662 GCA_035503415.1 Xanthobacteraceae bacterium | reverse complement strand
GAAATTGGCCGCAATTCACCGACGAACAGGTGAAGCTCTACTATAAGCGCGTCGGCAATCTCTGTTTGATGCGAGCCAGTGATAATTCCACGGCAAAGAGCGCGACCTTTTCTGACAAAAAACCACTTTTTGCAAAATCACCTTATGTTCTAACAAAGCAGGTCGCTGAAGCTGCTCAGTGGGGTTGGGAGGAAATTGTCGAACGGCAAAAAACGCTCGCAAAAATTGCCATAAATACTTGGCCGATCTAATGGACTCTGATCAGCAAGAGTTATGCCGCGCCGTCGAACGCATGCACACGTGCAAGGCGACGCTGGTCCAATCTGTGCCGGTCTCGGAGACGTTTGAGGGCAAGCCGGTATGGGAAGGCGTCGTGCATGTGTTCGACATCAAAGGGCACCTAACGGCCAATAGAGCCTACGCCTGGTCATCGCCGATTGAGGGAAGCGATAAGCGGCGGTTCTTTGCCGTGCTGCACCAGGGGCCGGTTACTGGGCCTGTAGAGGCAGTGCGGGCGGCTATTGTGGCGGAGACCAGAGGTAACAAATGAGACGGGCTTTCACTGCGGTGGCGCTTGTCATGCTGGCGACTGCCCCTCTCAAAGCGGAGGGACTCGACGGTGCAAAGCTATATGAGATTTGCGAGCACAATGATCCAAGTTCAACCGAAAATATCGTGTGCGCGTACTACATAAAGGGCTTCATCGAAGGAATGCTATTCGGCGACTTCAGCGCCAAGGTCACGGTTGGCTATTGTCCGCCGGAAGACGGAATATCGCCCGAAACAGGAAGGCTTATTTTTCGGAAATTCATACAGGATAACCCAAAGGCATCAACCGATAAGGCGGGCGTTGCCGTGGGCGCTGCCCTTTTGAGTGCCTTCCCGTGCAAAAAGCCAAATTAGGACACTACCGGCATGCTGGACCACTTGACCGGCGGTCGGCTGGAAATTGGTACCGCGATCGGTGTGCCGCAGGAGCTAAGCCGTCTGAATATGACCATGGCCGAAGCCCGCGAGCGCAACGACGAGATCGTCGCGGTTCTCGATGCGGCTCTGGCCAATCGCGTTATTTCCCACAACGGAAAGTATTTCTCGTTTTCCGATTTGCGCATTCTGCCCCGGCCGTTGCAGCAACCGTCTCCGCCGCGCTGGACCACCGTCGTGAGCGCAGAATCCGCGCGGCGGGCCGCGCGACGCCGGATAAAGATCAGCACGGGCTTTAATTCCACGCAGATGATCAAGCGCATCTTTGACGCCTATCGCGAGGAAGCGGACGCCACAGGCTTTCTCGCGGGCCCCGACTACTTCGCGCTGCGGCGGCGTGTCACCGTAGCGCCGACGAGAGACCAAGCACGCCTCTATGCTCAGGCCGTGACTGATCGCTTAAAGAGCTTTGTGGCCGAGGACGAACGCCTAAGTGCGAACGTGCCCGATGCGCCCGCCCCCTCCGGCGGGTTCACCCTTAGCGACGACGAGTTCATTACCGGCACGCCGAAGGACGTCGCGGAAAGCATCATGGCGCAGTGCCGGGCCGTCGGCGCCGGAAATTTCCTCACGGTGCTCAATTGGAGTGCGCCGGTCGACGAGGTCGCCCAGGCTCACGAACTGTTTGGCGGCGAGGCTATTCCCCTATTGCGGGCGGCATCGTGAAGGGATCTGGGCGCTCCCGCGGCGGCTTTGGCCTGCGACGGTAGTGGCAAATCCGTCGCGTTGCCGCTCTCCCGGCCCCCTGTTAAGAGGTTTGCCGGATTCGGCGGGAAAGGCTCGGACGCATGGATTATTTCGTCCAGCAATTGATCAACGGCATCACGCTTGGTTCCATCTACGGCCTGATCGCCATCGGCTACACGATGGTGTTCGGCATCATCGGCATGGTGAATTTCGCCCACGGCGACGTCTTCATGGTGTCGGCGTTCATCGCGCTGGTCGCGTTTTTGATCCTGACCACATGGCTCGGCATCGGCTCGATCGCGCTCGCGCTGTTCATCGTGCTCATTGTGGCCATGCTGTTCACCTCGCTTGTCAACTGGGCGATCGAGCGCGTCGCCTATCGTCCGTTGCGCGGCTCATTCCGCCTGGCACCGCTGATTTCGGCGATCGGCATGTCGATCTTCCTGTCGAACTTCGTGCAGGTGACGCAAGGGCCTCGCAACAAGTCGATCCCGCCCATAGTGCAGGGCGAGTTCGTGTTGCGGAACCACAACAATTTTCCGGTCACGCTGTCCTATAAGCAGCTCATCATCTGGGGCATCACCGCGGTGCTGCTGCTGGCGTTCTGGTACCTGGTGTCGAAGACCCGGCTCGGTCGCGCCCAGCGCGCCTGTGAGCAGGACCAGAAAATGGCGGCTCTGCTCGGCATCGACGTCGACCGCACCATCTCGATGACGTTTATCATCGCCGCCGCGCTCGCCGCGGTCGCCGGAACCATGTATCTGATGTATTACGGGGTCGTCACCTTTTCCGACGGCTTCGTACCCGGCGTGAAGGCGTTCACCGCCGCGGTGCTCGGCGGCATCGGCTCACTGCCCGGCGCGGTGGTCGGCGGCCTTATCATCGGCCTCATCGAGACCTTGTGGTCGGCCTACTTTTCCATCGACTACAAAGACGTCGCCGCATTTTCCATCCTGGCGATCGTCTTGATCTTCCTGCCGCAGGGCCTGTTCGGCCGGCCGGATGTCGAGAAGGTCTAACGATGGCGGCCGACGCGCCAAGCCTGCATTTCGATCTGGCGGGCGCACTCCGCGCCACTGGCTTTACCGCCCTTGTTGCCGCGGGCTTGTACCTTCCCCTGATCGCGTTTGAGACCGCCACCAACATCAACGATCAGCTGATCCTGACCACGCGCTGGCCGCTGTATTTCTCCTTCGTCGGCATCACCGCGGCCTGCCGTTTCGTTTATGCCTTTGCGCTCGCGCCGTGGCTGGCGCAGCGCGCGGCGCGCCCACCGAAAGCGCCACCGGCGTGGCGCCGTTATTTCGGCAAGTGGTTTACGCCCTTCGCCATCGGCTTCGTCATTGCTTATCCGGTCATTGTCATTCTCACGGCCGGCTGGAGCGGCGCGGCGAAATGGATCGACAATTTCGGCATCCAGATCTTGATCTACATGATGCTCGGCTGGGGCCTCAACATCGTAGTCGGGCTCGCCGGCCTGCTCGATCTCGGCTACGTCGCCTTCTACGCGGTCGGCGCCTATTCGTACGCGCTGTTGGCGAAAAACTTCGGGCTGTCGTTCTGGATGCTGCTGCCGCTCGCCGGCATCCTGTCATCGTTCTGGGGCATCCTGCTCGGCTTCCCGGTGCTCCGCCTGCGCGGCGACTACCTGGCCATCGTCACGCTCGCCTTCGGCGAGATCATCCGCCTTATCCTGATCAATTGGACCGCGCTGACCAACGGTTATGCGGGAATCATCAGCATTCCGCGGCCGACCTTTTTCGGCATCCCGTTCAACGCCGACGACAACGGTTTTGCCGCTGTATTCGGTCTTCAATTCTCGCCGGCTTATCGGGTGATCTTCCTCTATTATGTCATTCTGGCGCTCGGTCTACTCACCTGTTTCGTCACCGTGCGGCTGCGCCGGCTACCGGTCGGCCGCGCCTGGGAAGCCTTGCGCGAAGACCAGATCGCCTGCCGTTCGCTCGGCATCAACACCACCAATACGAAGCTTACCGCGTTTGCCATGGGCGCGATGTTTGCCGGCTTCGCCGGTTCGTTCTTCGCCGCGCGCGAAGCGTTCATCTCGCCGGAATCCTTCACCTTCCTTGAATCGGCGACCGTGCTGTCAATCGTGGTGCTCGGCGGCATGGGCAGCCAGATCGGCGTCGCCATCGCCGCCATCGTCATGATCGGCGGCACCGAAATCCTGCGCCAGCTCGACTTTCTCAAGGAAATATTCGGCGCCACTTTCGATCCGACGCAGTACCGCATGCTGCTGTTCGGGCTCGCCATGGTACTGATCATGATCTGGCGGCCGCGCGGATTGATCTCGCGGCGCGACCCCTCGGTGTTCCTAAAAGAACGCAAGGCGATCTCGGTCGATCTGGTCAAGGAGGGGCACGGTTGATGGCGCGCGATCCCTCCCCCGTGCTGCGCGTCGAGCACCTGACCATGCGCTTCGGCGGCCTTGTTGCCATCGACGATCTGTCCTTTGAGGTCAAAAGCGGCGCCATCACTGCGCTGATCGGACCGAACGGCGCGGGCAAGACCACGGTGTTCAACTGCATCACCGGCTTCTACAAGCCGACCGCGGGACGGATCGCGCTGCGGCGTGGCGCCCCGCAGGCTTGGAGCGCGCTCGAAGCCCTGACCGACAGCGGCAAGCGCGGCACGGCGGCCCATGATGGCGCGCTCTATCTGCTCGAACGCATGCCCGATTATCAGGTGGCGCAGCAGGCGCGCGTTGCCCGCACGTTCCAGAACATCCGGCTCTTCTCCGGCATGACGGTGCTCGAGAACCTGTTGGTCGCCCAGCACAACACGCTGATGCTCGCCTCCGGCTACACGCTGCTCGGCATCCTCGGCTTTCCCTCCTATGCGGCCGCCGAGCGCGCGGCGATCGACAAGGCGCGCTCCTGGCTCGACCGCTTCGGTCTGCTCGACCGCGCCGACGATCCGGCCGGCGAATTGCCCTACGGTGCGCAGCGGCGGCTCGAGGTTGCCCGCGCCATGTGCACCGATCCGGTGCTGCTCTGCCTCGACGAACCGGCCGCCGGGCTTAATCCGCACGAGAGCGCCGAGTTGAACGATCTGCTGCTCGTGATCCGCGAGCAATGCGGCATCTCGATCCTGCTTATCGAGCACGACATGAGCGTGGTCATGAAGATTTCCGATCACGTCGTCGTACTCGATTACGGCGTCAAAATTGCCGACGGCACGCCGGAAGCCGTGCGTAACGACGCCAAGGTGATCGCCGCCTATCTCGGCGTCGCCGACGAGGAAGTAGCGCAGGTCGAGGCTGCGGTAGGCCTATGAGCGCTCCGCTTCTCTCCGTGCGTGGCGTCACCGCCTTCTATGGCCATGTGCGGGCACTCAAGGGCGTCGACCTCGACGTCAATGCCGGCGAGATCGTCGCGCTGATCGGCGCCAACGGCGCCGGCAAATCCACCTTGATGATGACGGTGTGCGGCAATCCGCGCGCCCGCGAAGGCCACATTCTGTTCGACGGCCGCGACATCACCCACCTGCCGACCCATGAGATTGCACGGCTGAAGCTCGCGCAAGCGCCGGAGGGCCGCCGCATCTTCCCGCGCATGACCGTTCTGGAAAACCTGCAAATGGGCGCGACCGTCGCCGATACGGGGCAATTCGACCGCGATCTGCAACACGTGCTGGCGCTGTTTCCGCGTCTCGAGCAGCGCCTCGGCCAGCGCGGCGGCACACTCTCGGGCGGCGAGCAGCAGATGCTGGCGATCGCGCGCGCGCTGATGAGCCGGCCGCGGCTTCTGCTGCTCGACGAGCCTTCGCTCGGGCTGGCGCCGCTCATCGTGCGGCAGATTTTCGACGCAATCAGAAAGCTCAATGCCGATAACGGCCTGACTGTGTTCCTGGTCGAGCAGAACGCCTACCATGCGCTTAAGCTCGCCCATCGCGGCTATGTCATGGTCAACGGGCTGATCACGCTGTCCGGCAGCGGCCGCGACCTGCTCGAACGGCCCGAGGTCAAGGCCGCGTACCTCGAAGGCGGACGGCAGCAAGCGACATGACGAATTCCGCCGCGTGGTTCACGTCGATTGCCGGCTTCCTCTACGAGGAAGACTCGTTCGGCGTATTCGTTTTGGTCACTGCCATTCTCGGCGGCGGCGCGGCGTTGCTCGCCGGCCGCGCCGTGGCGGCAACGTGGCGGCCATGGTGGCAGGTCATCTTCTATTCGCTCGTGCTCGGCGCCGCGGTCCGCTTCATTCATTTCGCCCTGTTCGAGGGCACGCTGCTATCCATCCACTACTATGCCGTCGACAGTGCCATCTGCCTCGTCTTCGGCTTGCTCGGCTTCCGCTTTGCGCGGGCGGCGCAAATGGTCGCGCAATATCCCTGGATCAACGCGCCGGACGGCCCGCTGCGCTGGCGCCGTAAGTCGCATTGACGTAGGTTTGCTCTGAGCCTGAAACTACCGGCTTCACTTCGAGGGGAACGACAATGAGGAAGATCGTCACACTCGGACTTGCTCTGGGTTTTGCCTGCGCATTGGCAGGATCGGCCGCCGCCCAGGTGAAGTTCGGCGTCGCCGGCCCGATCACCGGCCCGAATGCCGCGACCGGCGCGCAGATGAAGAATGGCGTGCAGCAAGCCGCCGAAGACATCAACGCCGCCGGCGGCATTCTCGGCCAGAAGATCAGCGTCGAGTTCGGCGACGACGTATCCGATCCCAAGCAAGGGGTCTCGGTTGCCAACAATTTCGTCGCCGACGGGGTCAAATTCGTGATCGGCCACTACAATTCGGGCGTCACCATCCCGGCCTCGGAGGTCTATCACGAGAACGGCATCGTGGAGATCACGCCGGCCTCGACCAATCCCACCGTTACCGAGCGCGGGCTGTGGAACATCTTCCGCACCTGCGGTCGCGACGATCAGCAGGGCAAGGTAGCCGGCACCTACATCCTGGCGCACTTCAAGGGTAAGAAGATCGCCTTCGTCAACGACAAGACCACCTACGGCAAAGGCCTCGCCGACGAGACATTGAAGACGATCCGGGCAGGCGGCATGAAGGAAGTGCTCTACGAGGGCATCAACACCGGCGAGAAGGATTACTCGGCGCTCATCTCTAAGATCAAACAATCGGGCGCCGACCTCGTCTATTTCGGCGGCCTCTACACCGAGGCCGGCCTGATCGTGCGGCAGATGCGCGACCAGGGAGTCAAGGCGCCGCTGATGGGCGGCGACGGCATCACTTCGGACGAATACGCCACCGTCGGCGGTCCAGGCGTGGTCGGCACGCTGATGACCTACGGTCCCGATCCGCGCAACCGGCCGGAGGCCAAGGACGTGGTGGCTAAATTCCGCGCCAAGGGATTCGAGCCGGAAGCCTACACGCTCTACAGCTATGCCGGCGTGCAGATCATCGCCCAGGCGGCGACCGCCGCCAAATCGCTCGATCCGAAGAAAGTCGCCGACATGATGCATTCCGGCATGCACTTTCACACCGTCATCGGCGATATCTCCTACGACAAGAAGGGCGATATCACCCGGCTCGATTACGTGATGTACATCTGGAAGAAGGACGCGAGCGGCAAGATCACCTACACGGAGTGCCCCAATTCGGGCTGCACGATGTAACTGTTTGTTTCTTCCGCGAGATTGAAAAGCCCGCTTACTGAGCGGGCTTTTTGTTATCGATTGCTAGCCGATCTTGCCGAGCCCCGGAAACGTGCTCAGTAGCCAATTGCTCGCGTCGCCGACCGCGCCGGTCAGAAAGGCGATGCCGGTAAGTACCAGCAGGCCTCCCATGGCCTTCTCGACGAGGCCGAGATGGGAGCGGAAGCGGGTGAGGAAGGCGGCAAAGGGCTCGACCGCCAATGCCGCTACGATGAACGGAACGCCGAGGCCGAGCGAGTAGACCGCGAGCATGCCGGCGCCCTTGGCGACGGTCGCCTCCGAGGCAGCAATCGCCAGGATCGCCGCCAGGATCGGTCCGATACACGGCGTCCAGCCAAGCGCGAAAGCGAGCCCCATCAGGTAGGCGCCCCACAGGCCGACGGGCTTGGCGACGTCGAGGCGCTTTGTCTGCATCAGCCAGGCGATCGGCGTGAGGCCGAGAAAATGCAGCCCCATGACGATGATGGCGATGCCGGCGAGGATGGCGAGTTCGCCCGAATAGGCGCGCAGCACCTCCCCGACGATGCTGGCGCTGGCACCCAAAGCCACGAACACCGTCGAGAAACCAAGCACGAACACAAACGCGGCCGCCAGCGTCTCGCGCCGCACTCGCGGTTCGGATTCGGCGCCAGCTAAACGCTCAAGCGAGGTGCCGGTCAGGTAAACGAGATAGGGCGGCACCAGTGGCAGCACGCAGGGCGACAGAAAACTCAGCATGCCGGCGACGAGCGCGGCAAGGATGGTCACGTTGGGCATGGGGCACTCATGCCCGGCTCGGGGGGTAGGCGCAAGACCGAGGCGATTTGGCCGCGAGGATGTGATGGACGCTTCTTCAGGGTTCACATGAACTTCAACAGGTCCTACGCAAGCGGTTGACGTTGCCGCAAAAATCGTCTCCGCTTCATCCGCTTGCGAGGCCCTGGTGCGCAATCTCATCACCGATGTCGCCGGATTAAGGGTCGGTCACGCCGAGGATATGCGGCTGGGATCTGGCGCGACCGCAATCATCTTCGATGAGCCCGCGGTCGGCTCGATCGATCTGCGTGGCGGCGCCCCGGGGACGCGCGAGAGTTCGCTGCTCGATCCTGCCCAGACGATCGAAGGCATCGACGCCATCTCGCTTTCGGGCGGCTCCGCCTTTGGCCTTGACGCGGCCTCCGGCGTGCAGGCTTGGCTGCGGGACCAGGGCCGTGGCTTTGCGGTCGGCGCCGCGCGCGTTCCGATCGTGCCGGCGGCGATCCTGTTCGACCTCAATAATGGTGGCGATAAGCAATGGGGCCGTTTCCCGCCCTACCGGGAGCTTGGCTACGCGGCGGCCGCGGCGGCGGCTGCCGACGGCGCCGACTTCGGCCTCGGCAGCGTCGGCGCCGGCACCGGCGCCACCACGGTCAATTGCAAAGGCGGCCTTGGGTCCGCGTCGGCACGCAATGCAGATGGCCACCTCGTCGGAGCGCTCGCCGTCGTTAACGCCGTCGGCAGCGTGCTCGTCGATCGCGGCCCATGGTTTTGGGCGGCGCCGTTCGAGCGGGACGGCGAATTCGGCGGGCGCGGTTTGCCTAACCCGTTTCCGGCAAGCGCGCTGGAGCCGCGCACCAAGATCACTGCGCGCGCAAACACGACTCTGGTGGTCGTGGCAACGGACGCAATCCTTACCAAGACAGAGGCCAAGCGGCTCGCGATCATGGCCCAATCCGGCCTGTCGCACGCCATCTACCCGATACACACGCCGCTCGACGGCGACGTGGTTTTTGCCGTCGCCACGGGACGGCGGCCACTGGCCGATCCGATGTTGGCTTTGACGAAACTCGGGGCACTCGCCACCGTTGTCGTGGCGCGGGCAATTGCGCGGGCAGTCTATGAGGCGAAGGCGCTACCGTATCCGGGCGCCGTCAAAAGCTGGAAGGATCAATTTGGTAGCTGACGAACGCGCGCAAGCCCACAGTGCCGCGGAAACCACAATTGCAATCTTTCACCTTCGGACGCCGCACTAGTACGTCCGTTTAGGTTGACTCGGCTCCGGATTGCGCTTTCACTTTGCTCGCAGTGGTGTCGGTTCGTGCGTGGAGGCGTGCGGTGCGATTGTTCTTCGTAGTGATCGCCGCTGTGGCGACCTTGGGTCTTGCGGCCTTCGGTGTGGTGGCCACCCAACAGGCGACTGTTTCCGGCGGTCCGATCCTGTTTGCCAGGAACACCAGTGCCCCACCGGCGTCGGCGCATCTTCCTCCCGCTTCACTTGCTGCTCCCGCTCCCCTCACCGCCACTGCGGCGCCTCCCGTAACGACGGCCGCCGAACCGACCCAGATTGCACAAGCGCAAATTTCGTCTGGGCAAATCCCGTCCGCACAGATCAAGCCCACTGCTCCGGCTGCGCCCGCAGCGCCCGCCGCCGCTGCAACCACCAACGCGACGCCACCAAATTCCGCCAAGGCGGCGAACGGCATTCCGGCCTGCGACAAGCCCGGTGGCATGGGGCTTGAGCGCATCGTGCAGATCGACACCACCGGCGGTCCCGCCTTCGGCTTCGAGCACTTCAAGCAGTACGATTTTCTGCGCGAGGGCGAGGTCGTGCTGACCTTCGACGACGGTCCCTGGCCGGTGAACACCCCAATGGTCATCAAGGCGCTGACCGATCAATGCGTCAAAGGAACGTTCTTTGAGATCGGCGAGCACGCGACCTGGCATCCGGAACTGTCCAAACTGGTCGCGCAAGCCGGTATGACGATCGGCAGCCATACCTGGTCGCACAAGGATTTGGCCAAGAATCCCTACGCGAGCGACATCGAGCAGGCCAAGCAGGAGATCGAGATGGGGGTGAGCGCGGTGACCCGCGCGGCCGGCGCGCCGATTGCGCCGTTCTTCCGCTTCCCCGATCTGCAACAGCCGCCCGAGATTCTTGCCTATCTGGGTACGCGCAACATCTCGACCTTCTCGACCGACATCGATTCCTTCGACTGGAAGATCCACCGCCCCGAGCTGGTCATCCAGTCCGTAATGACGAAGCTGAAAAAGCGCGGCAAGGGCATCGTGCTCATGCACGACTTCCAGCGTGGGACCGCGGAGGCCTTGCCCGAGCTGTTGCGGCAGCTCAAAGCCAACGGCTTTAAGGTCGTCCACATGGTGCCGGCCTTCCCGGTGACCACGATCGCCAAATACGACGACATGGTTCGCCAGCAGGACAAGATGGACGTGACCAACACGCGTCCGCAGTCGAGCGTGGTCAAGACCATCAGCGGCGACTGAGTTACCGGCTAAATCGTTCCGCGCCGTAAGGGCGCGGGTCGCAGAACGGCGTCGCGCCGGTGATCATCTCGGCGATGAGCCGACCGGTCGCCGGACCAAGCGTCAAGCCCCAATGGCCGTGACCGTAGGCGAGCCACAGTCCGCGGCTTCGCGGCGCCCGGCCGATCAGCGGACGCGAATCCGCAAAGCACGGCCGCGCTCCCATCCAGGGCTGCGCCTCGACCGGTTCGCCGAGCGCGAACAGCTCGCGCGCAGCCGGCATCAGACGATCGAACTGCACCGGCGTCGGCACCGCATCGCGCGCGGCGAACTCGGCGCCGGTTGTGAGCCGGATGCCCTGCTCCATCGGCGCCAAGCAATAGCCCTTGTCGGCGTCCAACACCGGACGGCTCAGCGCGGCGTTGCCCTGCGCGCGAAAATGCCGGTGATAGCCGCGCTTGACGGCCAGCGGCAGCTTGATGCCAAGCGGATCGAGGACGTCGGGCGTCCACGGGCCGAGCGCAATTACGACATCGGACGCATCAAGCGGGCCGGAGGCGGTATCGACGCGCCAATGGGGCTCGGCGCGATGCAGCGAACGCGCGTCGCCGGCAAGCGCGATGCCGCCGAGCGCGGTAAAGCGCGCGGCATAGGCGCGGGTGAGCGCCAGCGGATTGGATACGCTGACTGCGCCGGTCCAATGCACGGCGTGACGAAACACCGGATTAAGCGAGGGCTCGAGCACGCGTGCCGCTTCGCCGCCGAGCGGCACATTGGCGATGCCCAACCGCGAGGCCATTTCGAGTTCGCGTGCCTGCGCGGCAAACGAATGGTCGGCGCGGTAGAGCTTGAGCCAGCCATTCCTGCGCAGATAGCGCTCGGCGCCTGATTCCCCGGCGAGCACGTCGTGCTCGGCGATGGCACGCGCAAACAAGGGCCGCATCAACTCCGCGGTCTCGATTAGCCGCTCAGGCCGCGAAGCGGCGCGGAACGCCGCGAGCCACGGCGCCACTCTCGGCAGAAATGTCAGATGATAATTGGCCTCCGGTGCGCGCTTGAGAGCGATGCGCAACAGCGCCATCCAGTTGGACGGAAACACTTGCGGAAAGATCGTATTACCTTCGATGATGCCGGTATTGCCATAGGAGGTCCCCTCCCCCGGCTTGCCACGATCAACGAGTGCGACCGCAAGGCCGCGCTTGGCCAGATGGAGCGCGATCGAGGTCCCTACGATCCCCGCTCCCAACACAATGACATCGGTGCGCGCCACGGCAAAAACCTCCGCTGCACTCACCGGCTATCCGGTTTTGCGCGCCTCGATCAAGCCCCCGGCGCACGGCGCTGCAGGGCGTCAAGCCGTGGTGATGTTTTGCGCGGCGGCAGCCGGCGCTAACTGAGCCTGCATCTGCAACAATTGCGACAAGATATTATTGCTCGTCCCGGTGCCGCTTTGACCCGACGAATTTGAGGTGCCGGATGCGCCGCTGCCCGTCTGCCCGTTGGTACCGTTGTCGGACATACGATGGCGGTGATGATGCCCGCCTTGGCTCGATTGGCTCTGCAGCGCGGACAAGGGGTCGTCGCCGGTCGTGGCGTTGCCGAATTGCGAGGCCAACGGCTGGGCGTTTGAACCGTTGGCCTGCAGCGCGAGCAAGGCCTGCAAGGTCTGCGGACCGAATTGCGGCGAGGTTGAGCCGGTCGGCGAAGCCCCAACAGCGGACGGCGTCGTTGCGCCCGTGGCCGAGGTCGCGGAAGATGTCTGCTCGCCAAGAGATGCCAACAGCGCCGAGAGCGGATCGGACTGCGACTGCGTCCCGCTCGCCGACGATCCCTGCTGCTGCCAGAGGGATTGCAGATAGGCGAAGGGATTGGAGTTGGAACCGTTGACCGATAGCGACATTGGCACGCTCCTGCGCACGGCGAGCGGCGGTTCGCCGCGTTGGCAAGTACCGATGCAAGACCGAGGCCGCCCGGTAAGTTGCCGAAAAGGAAGGAGATTTGCGCCGCCCGCCGCGCGCCGGAGGGTTAAAACCTGCCGCCGCCGAAAGCATACCGGCAGAATTTGCCGCCCTGCCGACGGCGTGATAGGCGAGCGGGTAATCTCCGGAAGCGCGCCATGCACCGTCCGCTCATCATCGCGCCGTCAATCCTGTCCGCCGATTTCGCCAAGCTCGGCGAGGAGGTACACGCGGTCGACGCAGCCGGCGCCGACTGGATCCATGTCGACGTCATGGACGGCCATTTCGTGCCCAACATTTCGATCGGCCCGGAGGTGGTGAAGGCGATCCGCCCGCACACCAAAAAGCCGCTCGACGTGCATCTGATGATCGCGCCGGCCGATCCCTATCTGGAAGCCTTCGCCAAGGCCGGCGCCGATCACATCATCGTGCATGTCGAGGCTGGCCCGCACATCCACCGCTCGCTGCAGACGATCCGCGCGCTCGGCAAGAAAGCCGGCGTGACGTTAAATCCCGGGACGCCCGAGAGCACGATCGAGCATGTGATCGACATCGTCGATCTGATCCTCGTCATGTCGGTCAATCCCGGCTTCGGCGGGCAGTCGTTCATTCCCGGCGCGCTCGACAAGGTGCGCAATCTGCGCGCCATGGCCGGCGGGCGGCCGATCGACATCGAAGTCGACGGCGGCATTACGCCGGAGATCGCGCCTTCGGTGGCGCGCGCCGGCGCCAATGCCTTTGTCGCCGGCTCGGCGGTATTCAAGGATCGCCACGCCGAGTCATATCGCGCCAATATTGCGGCGATCCGCAACGCCGCGGCGCTCGCGCGCGGGGAGGCTGCCTGATGGGTGTGGTGATCGACGGCAAATGGACCGACGAGCAGCTTGCCGCGGAAACCGGCAAGGCCGGCGAGTTTCTGCGCGCCGAGAGTCAATTCCGCGACCGCATCACCGCCGACGGCTCGTCCGGATTCAAGGCGGAGCCGGGCCGCTATCATCTCTACGTCGCGCATGCCTGCCCGTGGGCGCACCGCACGCTGATCTATCGCGCCGTCAAGAAGCTTACCGGCGCAATCAGCGTGGCCTACGCGCTGCCCGGCATGAAAGAACAGGGCTGGATGTACGAGGACAATCCGGCCTTCCCCGACTGCACGCCCGACCGAGTCAATGGCTTCCGCTATCTGCACGAGGCCTACACGGCGAGCGATCCACACTACACCGGCAAGGTGACGGTGCCGACGCTGTGGGACAAAAAGACCGGGCGGATCGTCAACAATGAATCGTCCGAAATCATCCGCATGCTCAACAGCGAGTTCGACGCCATCGGCGGCGAGCACACCGACTTCTATCCGAAAGCGCTGCGTGGGGAGATCGACCGCCTCAACGCGATGGTCTACTCAAACGTCAACAATGGCGTCTATCGCTGCGGCTTCGCCAAATCGCAGGCCGCCTATGAGGCCGCCTACGACGCGCTGTTCGCAACGCTCGACGAGCTTGAGGCCCGGCTCGGCCGCCAGCGCTATCTGGTCGGCCATCAGATCACCGAGGCCGACTGGCGGCTGTTGCCAACGCTGCTGCGCTTCGACGTCGCCTATTTTTCCCTGTTCAAGTGCAACCGCAACCGCATCGCCGACTTTCCCAATCTGTCGAATTACATGCGCGAGCTTTATCAGGTGCCGGGCGTGGCCGAGACGGTGAAGCCGCGCTATTACGTCATCAATTATTATTCGATCTCGCGCATCAACCCGACCGGCGTCATTCCGAAGGGAACGCCGATCAATCTGAGCCTGCCGCACGACCGCGCGCGGCTGGCAGCCTAGCGATGATACCCCGTTACAGCAGGCCCGAAATGGCGGCGATCTGGTCGCCGCAGACCCGCTTTCGCATCTGGTTTGAGATCGAAGCGCACGCCGCCGACGCCATGGCCGAGCTCGGAATGATCCCGAAGGCGGCGGCGAAGACAATCTGGGACAAGGGCAAAACGGCGAAGTTCGATCTCGACCGCATCGATGAGATCGAACGCGAGACCAAGCACGACGTCATCGCCTTCCTGACCCACTTGGCGGAAATCGTCGGGCCGCAGGCGCGCTTCGTGCATCAGGGCATGACCTCCTCCGACGTGCTCGACACCTGCCTCAATGTGCAGCTTGTGCGCGCCGCCGATCTGCTCATTGCCGACGTGGAGCGGCTCAAGGCAGCGCTGAAGAAACGGGCGGACGAACACAAATACACGCCGACAATCGGCCGCTCGCATGGCATCCATGCCGAGCCGACGACGTTCGGGCTCAAGCTCGCCTATGCGTATGCCGAGTTCGCCCGCGCCGGGGAGCGGCTCGAGGCCGCCAAGAACGAAGTCTCGACCGCCGCTATCTCAGGGGCGGTCGGCACCTTCGCGCAGGTCGATCCGCGGGTCGAAGCCCACGTGGCCAAACAAATGGGGCTCCGCGTCGAGCCGATCTCCACCCAGGTCATCCCGCGCGACCGTCACGCCATGTATTTCGCCACGCTCGGCGTCGTTGCCTCCTCGGTCGAGCGGCTGGCAACCGAAATTCGACATCTGCAGCGCACCGAAGTGCTGGAGGCAGAGGAGTTTTTCTCGCCCGGACAAAAGGGCTCCTCGGCCATGCCGCACAAGCGCAATCCGGTGCTGTCGGAGAACCTGGTCGGGCTGTCGCGCATGGTGCGCGCCTACGTGACGCCGGCCCTGGAGAACGTCGCGCTCTGGCACGAGCGCGACATCTCGCATTCCTCGGTCGAGCGCATGATCGGGCCGGACGCCACGGTGACGCTCGACTTCGCGCTCAACCGGCTCGCTGGTGTGATCGAGAAGCTGGTCGTCTACCCACAAAACATGCGCAAGAACCTCGATCGCCTCGGCGGCCTCGTTCATTCGCAGCGCGTGCTGCTGGCGCTCACGCAAAAAGGCGTCGCCCGCGAGGACGCCTATCGCCTGGTGCAGCGCAACGCCATGAAAAGCTGGGCCGATGAGGGCGATTTGCTGGCGCTCTTGAAGGCCGACAAGGAGGTGCGCAAGCACTTGAGCGAGGCGGAACTTGAGGCCAATTTCGACCTCGACTTTCATTTCGCCTACGTTGACGAAATTTTCCGCCGCGTATTCGACCGCGCGTAGGCCGGCGCCACCGGCCGTTGACTGTTGCCGCGCTCACACGCATCGGCCTTTTCAACACCCACTCCACAGCTTTTTCAGCGGTATTATTTGCCCGACTCGTGCCCGCTGACGTAACGTGATCACAGTGTGGCGGTTCAGGACTCGGCACCATTAGTGCCGCGCCCCTTGTGCGGATTTGCGAACCAAAGCCACCCAAGTTCAGTCAGTTGCTTCAATCAGTTGCTTAGCGTCGTCCGATTGCGAAGTTCGCAAGCGGGCGTACCGCGCGATGACGCGAACTTCGCAATCGGAACACTGGTCGGTGGGGGAAAAATCATGGGCCGTTTAGTTCGTAAGCCGCAGATGCCGGACCTCGATCTACAGATCGCGGGGCTGGAAGGCGTGCTGCAATCCGGCATTGCCGGCGTACCGATGGCGAATGCCGATCCGGGCGACAATTATCTCGAACGCATGGTGAAATACGTGCCGGCCGAGATCATCGCCGGCTCGATGCTGATCAACTCCATCCTCGATCAGGCCATGAAATCAGCCGGCCAGAACGCCTCGATGGCGGGCTTTCCGGTCAGCACCATCGCTGTCGGCGCCTTGCTGCTGGGCTTGGTCCTGACCCCGCTATTCTGCTGGTACGTCCGCGAGGACGGTGATGCCTGGTTGACCAACGCCTTGGTGTCGACCATCGCTTTTCCGTTCTGGGCCTACCTGATGGGGGCGGTCGCCTTCGCCAACCATCATGACGGCAACCTGGCCGCCATCCTGGTGCTGACCTTCACGGCGGTGAGTGGGCTGGTGGCGCCGCGCGCGCGCAGGCTCAGGCGGCAATCGGAACGGCAGGAAGTGGTGCCGAAGGACGGCCCGCGTCTGGTCGAAAGTTTGACCGCCTAGGCGCGACTTACTCCGCGACTTTCTCCGCGACTTGCCGAAGCTCCTCCCGGGGCGGCCCTCGGCCGCTCCCTGGGGTTCAGGGGGCTGCGATCCGGCCCGAGCCGCAGATATTGCCGACGCCCGTTTCCTTGTGTCATGTGTCCCGCCATGGCGGGGCGCGAGACCATCCTGCTGTTCGATTCCGGCCTTGGCGGGCTCACTGTCTACCGCGAAGTCGTCGCGGCGCGGCCGCAGGCGGATTACATCTACGTGGCCGACGACGCGGCCTTTCCCTATGGCGCGCTCGATGAGCGCGCCCTGCTCGGCCGTGTCGTCAGGCTGATGGGGGAACTGATCGAGGCGCACCGGCCCGATCTCGTCGTCATTCCCTGCAATACCGCCTCGACCATCGTCCTTCCCGATCTGCGCAAGACATTCTCGGTGCCGTTTGTCGGCACCGTCCCAGCGATCAAGCCGGCTTGCGCCACCTCCGTCACCCGCCGCGTGTCGGTGCTTGGCACCGAAGCCACCGTCGCGCGCGAATATACCCGTGCGCTCATTCGCGATTATGCGCAGGATTGCCAAGTGACGCTGGTCGGCTCGAAGTCGCTCGCCGGTTACGTCGAGGCCGACCTGCGTGGGAGCCCGGTTAGCGACGGGGCGATCAAGGCTGAGATCGCACCCTGCTTCTGCGACGACGGCAAGCGCACCGACACCGTCGTCCTTGCGTGCACCCATTACCCGCTCCTGCTCGACCGCTTGCGCAAGCTCGCGCCCTGGCCGGTGAATTTCGTCGATCCGGCGCCCGCCATCGCGCGCCGCGTGATCGCGCTGCTTGGCGCCGCACCGCCGTCGGCACAGCCGGGGACCGCCCGCGCGATCTTCACTTCCGGCCGCGTCCCGCAGGGCGTTCTTGCCGTTTTCGGCATCCATTCGCAGACCACGGCAGCGACCGCGGCCGGCTGAGTATCGCCCGGCCGGAAGTCACTTCCTGCAGTTAAATTCATCTTGGCCCGGCTCATCGCCCTGCTATGGTTTGCTCTGCCGGGTGCCTCGAACGGAAGGGACGTGGACATGACCGTCGCCATTCAAACAGAGCAGGCGGCTTGGCATGCGAACCGCTGGAGCCAGCTTCTCCTCGGCGTGATCGCGATGATGGCGATCTCAAGCCCGCAATATGTGTGGACACTGTTCACCGGTCCGCTCAACGCCAAGCTCGGCACCTCGCTCGCAGAGCTGCAGTGGACGTTTTCGCTGCTCATCATCCTGCAGACCTGGTTCTCGCCGTTCCAGGCCTATTTGGTCGATCGCTTCGGGCCGCGTCTGCTGATTTCGATCGGCGCGCTATTGTCCGGCGCCAGCTGGGTGCTGTCCGCCTATGCGCAGAATCTGTGGGCGCTCTATCTCACTTATGGCGTGCTCGGCGGCTTCGGCACCGGCATCATCTACGTCGGCATAATCGGGCTGATGGTGCGATGGTTTCCCGACCGCCGCGGACTGGCCACCGGACTTGCCGCAGCCGGTTACGGCTTCGGCGCGGTTTTCACCAGCTTTCCCATCGACGGCATGATCAAGAGCTCCGGCTACGCGTCGACGCTGGTGGTGTGGGGCATCATTCAGGGCGTGATCGGAATTCTCGCCGCCCAGTGGCTGCGCGTACCGCCGGCGAACGATCAGCCGGCTAGTATGCCGTTGGCGACAAGCGCAGCACAGCAGAGCCGGCGCAGCTATTCGCCGCGTGAAATGCTGAAAAGCCCGATCTTCTATCTCTTGTTCGTGATGATGAGCATGATGTCGACGTCGGGGCTGATGATCGTTTCCAATGTCGGCCCGTTTGCCAAGGAATACGGCGTCGCCGATACGCTGGTGCTAGGCATGGCCGCGCTGCCGCTGTCGCTGACCTTGTCGCGCGTCACCAACGGGCTGACCCGGCCGTTTTTCGGCTGGGTCTCCGATCATATCGGCCGGGAAGCCACGATGGCGCTCGCCTTCTCGCTCGAAGCGGTCGCCATCGTCGTCCTGTTCGCCTACATCAAACAGCCCGCGATGTTCGTGGTGCTGACCGGGCTCGTCTTCTTCGGCTGGGGCGAGATCTTTTCGCTGTTTCCCTCGACCTTGACCGACACGTTTGGCACCCAATATGCGGCGACCAATTACGGCTTCCTCTATATCGCGCAGGGCGTCGGCTCGATCCTCGGCGGTCCGGCGGCCGCCTTCCTCAAGCAGGCGACTGGAAGCTGGCTCACCGTGTTCGTCGTGGTGGCGATCCTCGATGTGCTGACCGCTCTATTGGCGATCACGGCTCTTCGAAGCATGCGGCGAAAGCACTTGGCCGAGGGATAGGTCCAAGGACCAGGGACTAGGACCAGGGACTAGGACCAAGGGCTGGCCCAGCCGGCGACGCCGCCACCGCGGTTTGACACCCCGCGCGTTTGCCCCTATTTACGCCGCGCTGCGCGGGCCCACGGGGACGACCCAGTGGGCCCGCGTCGTGTTTCGCGACCCGTGGTTTTGTTTGGCCGGCGCTTCGGCGCAAAACCTGTCGGTTCCGTCCCCTTCCGAAAGGCAGGTAGGCGCGGACAGAGGAGGGCGCGATCCTCAACATTGTTAACAAGGGCATGATCCCGAAAAGTGGTCTTCCGGTTTTCGGATGAGATCATGCCCAAACCAATCAGAGGACGCGAATGACCAAGCGCCACGAGGCGAAGTACAAGATCGACCGCCGGCTGGGCCAGAACATCTGGGGCCGGCCAAAGTCACCAATCAACAAACGCGAATACGGCCCCGGCCAGCACGGCCAGCGGCGCAAGGGCAAGCTGTCGGATTACGGCGTGCAATTGCGCGCCAAACAGAAGCTCAAGGGCTATTACGCCAACATGTCGGAGCGGCATTTCCGCGGCATCTACGACGAGGCGCGCCGGCTGAAAGGCGATACCGGCGCCCACATGATCGGGCTGCTTGAACGGCGGCTCGACACGATCGTCTATCGCGCCAAATTCGTCCCCACAGTGTTCGCGGCGCGGCAATTCATCAGCCACGGCCACGTCAAGGTGAACGGACGGCGCGTGACCATTGCGAGCTATCGCGTAAAGGTCGACGACCTGGTCGAAGTCAAGGACAAGTCGAAGCAACTCGCGTTGGTGCTGGAAGCAACCGGCCTCGCCGAGCGCGACGTGCCCGACTACATCGAAGTCGACCACAGCAAAATGACCGCCAAGCTCAGCCGCGTGCCAACGATCGGCGACGTGCCCTACCCGGTGATGATGGAACCCCACCTGGTGGTGGAATATTACTCGCGCTGACGATTGCAGCGCAGCAACAGCGTAGAGCGCAAAAGGTAGGCGAATTCGCTTGGCAAAGCGAAAGCCTACGTGTGCGTCACGCACTGCTCCGAATCTGATCGTTCGCAGCTGCGAGATTGGGCGACGCGCCCAATAAGTTGGCTGTTTTGTGACGTTCTCTTGAAAAATTGCCCAAATTCGATTAGCATGCTGCGGTTAATTGTAGCAGTTGCGTAAGCGTGCGTTCGGGGTTGGCAATTCTGACAAATCAAACAGGGAAAACGCACATGGACGCGTTGCGGACTGTCAAAACGTGGATCGGAGCCTTGACGGAAATCGGCTTGATGCTGCTGGCGTTGGCAATCGTGGCAGCACTCCTGGTGGGCGCGAGCCTCCCGTTCTTCGGCAATGTCACCGGCAACATCATGGCCCTCGTGAAGGGTCTCGGCGACGGCGGGCTGGTGGGACTGATCACACTCGGCGTCATCATCTGGCTGTTCTCGGAACGGAAAATGGCCTGAGCCGAGTTGAGCGCAACTTAGCTTCACCATAAGCGTCATCGAGAAACGTTGGGTGGCGAGCCATCTCCCACCCAACGCCTTGAGGCCGTGCGATGCTGGACTACCTGCAAAAGGCCAAACAATACCTTTGGGTATTCGTTGAAGTCGGCTTTCTCACCGTCCTGTCGATCATCCTGATTTATTTGATCCTCGGCGCGAATTCCGGGGTTTTTGTCTCCGCGGTTGCGGACAACGTGCTGAAATTCGCCGCAGCCATCCCCGCGCAGAGCCTGGTCGGCCTCGCGATCGTGCTCGCGTTAGTGCTGTTGATCACAAGCCGCAGGCGCTGAGGCGGCGCGCGCCGCGCCCGCCGGAAATTACGCCTGCGCGCCTTCTTTGACGGCGACGCCCTTTTCCTTCAGCACCGATTGCAGCTCGCCGGACTGGAACATCTCGCGGACGATGTCGCAGCCGCCGAGGAATTCGCCGTTGACGTAAAGCTGCGGGATGGTCGGCCAATTCGAATACGATTTGATGCCCTGGCGGAGGTCGTCGTTCTCGAGCACGTTGAGCCCCTTATAGGCCACGCCGAGATAATCCAGAATCTGCACAACCTGACCGGAAAATCCGCACATTGGGAACTGTGGCGTGCCTTTCATGAACAGCACAACCGGATTTCCTTTGAGCTCATTATCGATGAATTGATCGATGGACATCGCGATCACCCTTGGCTGACGGCCCGGGCCCAATCCACCCCGCGCCGAATCCATTCTGTCACCGTTGAATATATGTAGCGCAAAGCACCAGCAAAGCCCATGGGAGAAAACGCATAGGAGATTGCGGGCCTTCGCCCGCCAATAGCGCGCGCCAGCCCCGCCGCCGCGAGAGGTCAGCGCTCCGGCGTACCCGTCTGCAGCGCCAGCGCGTGCAGCTTGCCGCCCATTTGGCCCTTGAGCGCCGCATACACGATCTGGTGCTGCTGCACCCTGCTCTTGCCCCGAAACGACTCGGCGACAACGGTCGCTTTGTAATGCTCGCCGTCGCCGGCAAGATCCTGGATGGTGACTTCGGCGTCCGGGATATGAGCCCGGATAAGCCGTTCGATATCGCCAGCAGCCATCGCCATGGCGCGCCTCGCACTGTCAAACCGGCAGGTATTGAATAGAACCGCGCGGCCAAAAGCGTCAATGCATCTTCGCGTTACACCGGCGCGGCCATGTAGGCCGGCAGCCATGCCTCGAAGCGCTCGATCAGCGCATCGACGCGCAGCGGACGCAAGCCGTCAGCGGCAAGAACGCGCCCGCCGGTTGCTCCGAGCCGCACGAGCGGCACGGCGGCCGCTTGCGCCCGCCGCGCCACCGCGTCGGCATCCTTCGCGGTGACGACGTAGCGCGCCTGATCCTCCCCGAACCAGAAGGCATGGGCGGGAATCCGCGCCGACGCGTTCGGCGCAATTTCAAGAACGGCGCCGATGCGCGACGCTATGGCCATTTCGGCGATCGCGACCAGGAGGCCGCCGTCGGAAATATCGTGCACCGCCGTCACCAGCCCATCGGCGATAAGGCCGCGGACGAAGTCGCCGTGACGGCGCTCGGCGGCAAGATCGACCGGCGGCGGCGCGCCCTCCTCGCGACCGCAGATCTCGCGCAGGTAAAGCGACTGGCCGAGCCAGCCTTGCGTGTCGCCGATGACGAGAATCGACTCATTCTCGGCCTTGAAGGCGACCGTCATTGATCGCGTAAACTGGTCGAGCAGGCCGACGCCACCGATCGTGGGGGTCGGCAGAATGGCCCGACCGTTTGTCTCGTTGTAGAGCGAGACATTGCCCGACACGATCGGAAAATCGAGCGTGCGGCAGGCCTCGCCGATGCCGCGGATGCAGCCGACCAATTGGCCCATGATTTCGGGCCGCTCCGGATTGCCAAAATTCAGGTTGTCGGTCACCGCCAGCGGCCGCGCGCCGACGGCGGTGATGTTGCGCCAAGCCTCGGCGACCGCCTGCTTGCCGCCTTCGTAAGGGTCTGCTTCGCAGTACCGCGGCGTCACGTCGGAGGTGAGCGCGAGAGCCTTCGGACCATCCTGGACGCGAACCACGGCCGCGTCGCCACCCGGCCGCTGCACCGTATTGCCAAGAATGACGTGATCGTATTGCTGCCACACCCAGCGCTTGCTGCAGAGATCGGGCGAGCCGATGAGTTTTTCGAGCGCCTCGGCAATATCGACCGGCGGCTTGATTGAACCAGCGTCGATCTCACGTTGCTTCGCGCTTTGCACAAAGGGACGATCATAGACCGGCGCCTCGTCGCCGAGTTCCTTGATCGGCAGGTCCGCCATGGTGGCGCCGCCGTGTCGGACGATGAAGCGCTCGACCGGCGTGGTCTCGCCGACGACGGCAAAGTCGAGCCCCCATTTGCGGAAGATCGCCTCGGCCTCCTTTTCCTTTTCTGGCTTGAGCACCATGAGCATGCGCTCCTGGCTCTCCGACAGCATCATCTCGTAGGCGCTCATGCCGCTTTCGCGGCACGGCACGCTGTCGAGATCGAGTGTGACGCCGAGATCGCCTTTGGCGCCCATCTCGACCGCCGAGCAAGTGAGCCCGGCTGCGCCCATGTCCTGGATGGCGATGACGCAGCCCTTGGCCATGATCTCAAGACAGGCTTCAAGCAAAAGCTTTTCCGAGAACGGATCGCCGACCTGCACGGTCGGCCGCTTCTCTTCGGCATCGGCGCCGAACTCGGCCGAGGCCATGGTGGCGCCGTGGATGCCGTCGCGCCCGGTCTTGGAGCCGAGATAGACGACGGGCATGCCGACGCCCGATGCAGCGGAATAAAAGATCTTGTCTTTCTCGGCGAGGCCGACCGCCATGGCGTTGACCAGGCAGTTGCCGTCGTAGCGGCGGTGAAAGCGCACTTCGCCGCCGACCGTGGGCACGCCGAACGAGTTGCCGTAGCCGCCGATGCCGGCCACCACGCCGGAGACGAGATGCTGTGTCCTTGGATGCTTCGGATCGCCGAAGGAGAGCGCGTTGAGGCAGGCGATCGGCCGCGCCCCCATGGTGAAGACGTCGCGCAATATGCCGCCCACGCCGGTCGCCGCGCCCTGATAGGGCTCGATGTAGCTCGGGTGGTTGTGGCTCTCCATCTTGAAAACGACGGCGAGCCCGTCGCCGATGTCGATCACGCCAGCATTCTCGCCCGGCCCCTGGATCACCCATGGCGCCTTGGTCGGCAGCGTGCGCAAGTGGATCTTGGAAGACTTATACGAGCAGTGCTCGTTCCACATCGCCGAGAAGATACCGAGCTCGGTGAAGCTTGGCGCACGGCCGATGAGCTTTACGAGGCGCTCATACTCGTCCGGCTTCAGCCCGTGTTCGGCGATCAGTTCAGGTGTGATGCGGGGGTCGTTGGAAGGCACAGCCGAGTTTCTAATCCGCACAGAGACCAATTTCATCCGTTCTGGCCAGGCAATCCCGCCCGTCCACGCAATAATTTAAGCATTAAAAGCGGAAATTGCGTGGTCGTCCCCAAGCAGCCACCGGAACGCCCGGCGCAACTCGCGTGTACCGCCGGTGTCGTACCAGCGGCCGTGGGCGAGAATGATGCGTTCGGGATCCCAGGAAATCATGGTCTCGACCGCTGCCTTGAGCCGAGAGCGCGCAAACGTCAGGCGCATATCGCGCGGCATTTGCCCGGCGGGATCAAGCACCCCGCCGAGCCGTGTCAGCCAGCGCATGACGAACGAACCGACCTTGGCCGGTTCGAAATTTTCGATGAGGTCGGTCAGTATCAGGGTCCTGCTTGGCCGATGAAAAAAATCGACCTCAGTCATGAAGCTTCCGGCAACCGGCAGCGTGGCAATGTCGGCGTCCCACGGATAGCCGGCGTCGGCGGTCAAGGTGGCGGCCGCAAAGTCGATTCGCCCGCGCGCCTGCTCCTTGATGCGCGGCGCCAGATAGACCGCACTATCAGGAAAGCTCGCGTGCCATTCTGGAATCCACCAATAGTGCAGGCGGTTCGGACCGATGATCCAACGTGGTCGTCCGACCCGCTCTAATTCAGAACGAAGCGCCGGCGAAAGCGGCGTCGGAGAGTGAATGAACAGGTCACCGCCAATCCGAACCACCGTCATTCGGGTCGGAAACTGGACCCTTGGCCAAGGCATGCCAAAGCGAATCAGGGGACCATCGACGATCCAAACGTTTTCGGTGACGGGCTTAAGGGTATTAAGCGGCGCGTAAGTCGACTGCATTGGGCCTCATATCCGATGCCCCGCACCCACTTGCACCTGCTAGGCTGCCTGCTCGAGGTGGTCGACAAGTCCGGCAAACAGCCCGCGGCCGTCAGTGCAGCCCATCGAGGCTTCGACGTGATTCTCGGGGTGCGGCATCATGCCGAGCACGTTGCCGCGCTCGTTGACGATGCCGGCGATGGCGTTGATGGCGCCGTTGTGGTTCCAGTTCGGGTCGATCATGCCGTCCGGCGAGGAATAGCGGAACACCACCCTGCCCTCGCCTTCGAGCCGCGCGATGGTCTCGCCATCGGCGATGTAATTGCCTTCGCCGTGGGCGACCGGCACACGGATCACCTGCCCGGCATTGTAGCCACGCGTAAATGGCGTATCGGAGCGCTCGACGCGCAGATAAACGTCCCGACAGATGAAACGCAGTTGTGCGTTGCGCATGAGCACGCCCGGCAGCAGACCGGCTTCGCAAGCGATCTGGAAGCCATTGCAGATCGCCGCGACGAGGCCGCCCTTTTGCGCAAAGGCGCGCACCGCATCCATGATCGGGGCGCGCGCCGCAATGGCCCCGCAGCGCAGATAATCGCCGTAAGAGAAGCCGCCGGGAATCACCACGAGATCGGTGCCGGCCGGCAATTGGGTCTCGGCGTGCCAGACCATCGCCGGCTCCCGCCCGGAGATCAGCCGCAGCGCTCGCGCCATATCGCGTTCGCGATTGATGCCGGGAAAGACGAGGACGGCGGATTTCATCCGACAACCTCGATGCGGTAATTCTCGATCACGGTGTTGGCGAGCAACTTTTCGGCGGCAGCCTTGAGCGCCGCTTCGGTACCGGCGCGGTCAGCCCCGTCGATCTCGATGTCAAAAACCTTGCCTTGGCGCACGCTGGCCACTCCGCCGACGCCGAGCGATTTCAGGGCGCCTTCGATGGCCTTGCCCTGGGGGTCCAAAATACCGGATTTCAAGGTGACGGTGACGCGCGCCTTCATCACCCATTCAATATGGATGAATCGGCGGAATCGCAACCTGCAGCAAAGCGATATCGGGGACAAACGAAGCGCTGTGAGGCTGACCTCGAATTCCGCTGATGCTCGTCCGGGCTACAGATCGTTACGGCTCAGTGCATCGGTTCCCGCGCTTGCGCGAACAGCCGCCCGTAGCCTTGGATACGGCCGCTCTCGCCGACGAGCCTCATGGCAGCCCAAAACGCGGCTGTCGCCGACGACACGACCGGAATGCCGTGACGCGCTTCGAGCGGCTCGGCCACGCCGAGCGTGCGCAATCCGCCGCAGGAGATCAGGATACCCTGCGGCTTGTCGGCCTCTTCGACTGCACGACCGCTCAGCGCGATGATGTCGGCCTCGCTCTTTTTGCTCGGACCGCCGAATTCGAGCAGGTCGAAACATTCGAGCGACAGCGTCTCGATGCCCGCCGCCGTCAGCAAATCACGCAGCCGATTGTTCACGATATCGCTGTAGGCGGTGGCGACGGCGACGCGCTTGGCGCCGACCTCGCGCAGGCCGTCGATGATCGCTTGGCTCATGGTGCTGACCGGCAGGCCGGTCCGCCGCCGCAACTCTGCGAGCAACGACTCATGCGCCTGCGGGCCCTTGTAAAAGGTCAGCGAGGTGCCGATCACCATGATCGCGTCGACGCCCTGCTTGGCGAGATGCTCGGCCGCCGGCAGGATCGCGTTCCAGGCCGGCTCGTAACCCTCGGGCGTGAGCGCGCGGACGCCAACGCCGCGGGGGATGAAGCGCACGCCCGGATACATGAGCGGGCCTTCGAACGGCACCTCGTCCGTAGCGAACGGGACGACGAGGCCGATGGTCCGCTGTGTGGCCATCCAGTTACCGGGGCGCCAGGGAAAGGAACTCTCAGCCCTTGACCAGCACCGGACCGGTGCCTTGCGGTCGCTCGCCTTCGCTCATGATGCCGAGCCGCTTGGCGACTTCGGTATAGGCTTCGAGCAGGCCGCCGAGATCGCGACGGAAGCGGTCCTTGTCGAGCTTCTCGTTCGACTTGATGTCCCACAATCGGCAGGAATCGGGGGAGATCTCGTCAGCAACGACGATGCGCATGAGATCGTTCTCCCACAGCCGCCCGGTCTCCATCTTGAAATCGACCAGACGGATGCCGACGCCGAGGAAAAGCCCGGAAAGGAAATCATTGACGCGGATGGCGAGCGACATGATGTCGTCGATCTCCTGCGGCGTCGCCCAGCCGAAAGCGGTGACGTGCTCTTCCGACACCATCGGATCGTTGAGCTGATCGTTCTTGTAATAGAACTCGATGATCGAGCGCGGCAGCTGCGTGCCCTCCTCGATGCCGAGCCGGGTCGACAGCGAGCCGGCGGCGACGTTGCGCACGCAGACTTCGAGCGGAATGATCTCGACCTCGCGGATCAGTTGCTCGCGCATGTTGAGCCGGCGGATGAAGTGCGTCGGCACGCCGATGTCGTTGAGGTGCTGGAAGACGTACTCGGAAATGCGGTTGTTGAGGACGCCCTTGCCCTCGATCACCTGATGCTTCTTTGCATTGAAGGCGGTCGCGTCGTCCTTGAAATGCTGGATCAGCGTTCCCGGCTCGGGTCCTTCATAGAGGACCTTCGCCTTGCCTTCGTAGATGCGGCGACGGCGGCTCATCGGAGTGTACCGTTGCTTGGTGAAATCCATTTTATCTGCCGTGGCTCCAGTTTTCGCGTTCGAGATCCGCGGCGGCGGCAAGGGGCGGCTCGACTCGATCTAACGCCCCTCCGCGAGTCAAAGCTAGCCGATGGAGGCGCGGAGTACAATCGAGATAGTCTCGCGCGCCGCCCGGCGCAACCGCGGGGTCCGCGCCCGATCCCGGTTGCCTTGACGAGGTGGCGTCGCTATGCAAGGCGGCAGGTTGCGCCGTTCCAACCTTACTTGCAAGCTCCATCGAGGCGAAGTCATGACCACGTTCGACAAACGCGAGGAGGCTTTCGAGAAGCAGTTCGCGCACGACGAGGAACTTCGCTTCAAGGCCACCGCGCGGCGCAACAAGCTGATTGGGTTGTGGGCCGCGGAACAGCTTGGGCTCCAAGGCGCCGACGCGGACAGCTACGCGCTCTCCGTCGTGATGTCGGCTTTCGAAGAGGCCGGCAAGCAGGACGTGATGGCCAGAATTCGCAGGGATTTCGACGCCAAGGGGGTAGCCCAGTCCGACCACCAGATAGCCCGCCACATGAGCGAGTTCATGACGCAGGCGATCACCGACATTAGGGCTGGCAAGTGAAAACAAGCAGGTGACGAAGCCGCATCGTCGGCAATCGATTCGGGGAGCACGAAATTAGCCATGGCTATTGCCGCTTTCACTCTGGCGCGCAAGCTGCGCGCCGGCGAGACCGTCTTCTCCGGCTGGTGCGGCTTGCCCTATCCGCTCGTCGCCGAAACTCTGGCGCGCGACGGCTTTCCTGCGGTGACGATCGAAAGCCAGCACGGACTTTGGGACGTCGCCGGCATCCTTAACGGCGTCGCGGCGATCCGTCAGGGCGGCGCTGCGCCGATCGTGCGCGTTCCGCTCGGCGACTTCGCGCTGGTGAGCCGCGCGCTCGATTTCGGCGCTGAAGGCATCATCGCACCGATGATCAACACGCCCGCCGATGCGCGCGCGTTCGCCGCAGCCGCCAAGTTTCCCCCGCTCGGCGAACGCAGCTGGGGCCCGCACCGGGCGATGACGCTGGGCAGCGTGCCCGACATGGCGACCTATCTGCGCGAGGCCAATGATCACGTCGTGACGCTGGCGATGATCGAAACACGCACGGCGCTGGCGAACTTCGAGGCCATCATCACCACGCCCGGCATCGATGGCTTCTTTCTCGGTCCGTCGGACCTGTCGATCGCGCTGTCAAACGGTGCGTCCGTCGATCCCATGTCGAAGGAGGTCGACGGCCTTCTCGACGGCATGATCGCCGGGGCACAGAAGGCGAATAAAATTCCCGGCGCCTATTGCCATTCGGCCGAGCGGGCGGCGGCGCTCGCCAAGCGCGGCATAAAATTTCTCGCCGTTTCCAGCGATCTCAACATGCTGCGCGCCGGTGCAGCCGCGGCACTCAAGGTGGTTAAGGGCTAACGGCTGGCCGCCTGGGCTTTTCCCGGCAGCATCCGCACAAGCGTGCGGTCGCGCCACACCCAATGGTGAACGATC
>DATJTL010000424.1:0-5987 GCA_035503415.1 Xanthobacteraceae bacterium | reverse complement strand
GCGAATTTCGGGGCTTTTCGGGGTGTCCCTGCCCATTCGCCCATCCGCCTCACGCGTTTTCGTAAAGGGCGGCCGCCCGCACGTCGTCTTCGATCATCCGCCAGATGCGGTCGACGAGCGCCACGAAATCGCCGGTGCGCTTGACCGGCAGGCTGCGCGGGCGCGGCAGCGGGATCTTGATATCGGCCTGCAGCCGGCCTGGACGGCGCGCAAACACCAGCACGCGGTCGGACAGAAACACTGCCTCGTCGATCTGGTGGGTGACGAAAAGCACGGTCTTGCGGCCCTCATCCCAGATCCGCAGCAACTCGGTCTGCATGATCTCGCGAGTCTGCGCGTCGAGCGCCGAGAACGGCTCGTCCATCAGCAGGATTTCCGGATCGATGGCGAGCGCGCGGGCGAGATTGACCCGCTGGCGCATGCCGCCGGACAGTTGCCGCGGGTAATAGTGCTCGAAGCCCTCAAGACCGACGAGCTTGAGAAGCTCCATCGTGTGGCGGCGCTCCGCCGGTCCTACTTGGCCGGCGATTTCCCGGCCGATCAGCGCGTTGGCGAGCACGGTACGCCACGGCAGCAGGCTATCGTTCTGAAAAACGAAGCCGCGGTCGCCGCCCGGCTTGCGCACCGCGTGACCGTCGAGCAGCACCTCGCCTGAGGTCGCTTGTTCAAGGCCGGCAATGATGCGCAGGAAGGTGGTCTTGCCACAGCCGCTCGGTCCGACGACCGAGATGAACTCGCCGCGATCGACGGCAAGATCGACGCCGCGCAACACGTCCAGGCCGCCGAAGGACTTGCACAATCGCGATATCGCGAGCTTCGACGGCACGTTCAACTCCGCATCTTTCAATCGTGCGTCCAAATCTTTCAATCGTGCGTCCAAGGCACGAGCCGCTGCTCGAGCCAACCGAATCCCGCTGTCATGACGATGCCGGCGACCGCCAGCACGACGACGCCGGCGAACAGCTCCGGCATGTTGAAAGCATCGGCCGACTGGCTGATCAGGTAGCCCAGCCCGGCGCGCGCGCCGAACAGCTCCGCCACGACGACGCCGATCAGGCCGCGGCCGATGCCGAGTTTCAGTCCGGCGAGGATGAACGGCAACGCCGAAGGCAGCGATACTTTCAAGAAGATCTGCCGCGGCGTCGCACCAAAGGAGCGCAGCATCTCGATCAGCCGTTCGCTGGTGGTGCGCAGGCCCGCCTCGGTGTTGATGGCGACCGGAAATAGAACCAGCGTAATCACCACCAAAACCTTCGACCAGATGCCGATGCCGAACCAGAGAATGAACAGCGGCGCCAGCGCGATGGTGGGCGTGGCGTACAGTCCGGACACCCATGGCTGGAGCGCCTGTTTGGCTGTCACGCTCGACGACATCGACAGACCGAGCCCGATGCCGATCACGCTGGCGATCACATAGCCGATGGCGAACTCGGCGGCGCTGACGCTGACGTGGTGCCAGAGCTGGCCGCTACGCGCCAGATTGATGATGGCGAGGGCGATTTGCGAGGGCGCGGCGAGGAACAGGGCGTTGGCGACCACGAAGCGGCTGATCACTTCCCAGAGCGCGAGCCCGCCGACGATCGACAACAGGCTGGCGAGATAATGACGCCGCAGTGCGGCCAGGAGCCGAGACAGGACCCCGGCTTGGCCCGGCCGCTCCGGCACGCTTGCCGCTTTGATACTTTCACTCATTCCGCTCATCTTTGCGGAATCCGCTACTCGGAAATCTGCGTTATGCCCGGCAGCAGCACACGGTCGGGCTTGAAATCGCCTGGCAAGTCGCCGAGACCGCGCAGCGCGTCGATCACAGCCGCAACGCTTTTCTCCGAGACTTTGCCGGTCGGCTCGAACAGATGCTTGTCGTGCAGAAAGGCATAGGCCTTTTCAATGTCGCCCTTGTCGATCTTGCTGACTTGGAGCTGAAGGGCGACGGCCGCCTCGTGGTTGGCCGGATCGTCGAACCAGGCGACGCCCTTATTATAGGCATCGAGAAAACGGCGTACGAGATCCGGATGGGCCGCGGCCCAGTCGCGATTCACCGCCATGCCGGCGAACGGCATTTGCGGCAGATAGTCGAAGGTGAAGCCGAGATTGCGGTAGCCTTCGCTCTCGGCAAAGAAATTGAACGGCATGGTGAGCAGCGCCGCATCGACCGCGCCCGATTTGAGCGCCGCGAACCGCGCGCTGGTGGCGCCGGCAAACACGTAATCGTAGTCGCCGGTTTTCAGCCCATGCGGCGCGAGCATCCGTTCGGTGAAAATGCGGGTGATGTCCTTCGGGCCGCCGATGATGATGGTCTTGCCCTTGAGCTCCTCGATCTTGGCGATTCCGGGCTTGGCCAATAGCGCATAGGGCGGGGCCTGGATGACGATGCGAACGAGCGCGACGGAGGCGCCGTGGGCGACCGCGCGGATCGGATCAACCATCCCGGCGCTCGGCGCGACATTGTATGAGCCAGCGGCAAGCTGCTGGATGACCGAGGCGTTCGATTGCGCAAAGATGAGGTCAACCTTGATGTTTTCCTGGTCGAAGTAGCCGTTCTTGATGGCGATATGGAGCGGCCAGAGCGACGTGGATGTCGGGTCCACAGAGCCGACCTCGATGGTGTCCGCGGCGCGCGCCGCGGACGCGAGCAATATCGCGAGCCCGGCGAGCGCCGCGGCAAAGCGCATGAGGCGTGTCGGCCGCATTGTTTAATCGCTGACCTGGGTGACGCCGGGCAGCATGGCCTTGTCGACGTTCAGCGCGCCTGGCAAGTCGCCCAGGCTTTCCATCGCCTTGGCGAGCGCTTGGAGCTTCGATCTGGAGACTTTGCCGCTGGGCTCGAAGAAATGTCCGTTGCGGAAGAAATCATAGGATTTTTCCACGTCGTCCTGGGTAAGACCGCTTGCCGTTTTCAAGATCCCAACCGCCTCGGCGCGGTTCTTCGGATCCTCGAACCAAGCGACGCCACGGTTCTCCGCGCGCAACACTTTTTCCACGATGTCCTTGTGAGCATTGGCCCAGGGAACGTTTACTGCCATCCCGGAAAACGGCAGATCCTTGACGTAATCGACGGTCAGACCGAGGCTGTGAAAGCCCTTCGCAATGGCCTGGAAGTTGAACGCCGGCAACAAAATGGCTGCGTCGACGGCGCCGCCGACAAGCGCGGAGGTGCGCGCCGCAGTCGAGCCGGCGAATACCATATCGAAATCGCCGCGCTTGACCCCGTTCGGCGCCAGCATCCGTTCGACATAGATGCGGGTGATATCCTTGGGTCCGCCAAGCGAGATGAGCTTGCCCTTGAGGTCGGCGAGACTTTTGATGCTCGGCTTGGCGACCAGATCGTAAGGCGGCGCCTGAACCTCGATGCGCACGATCGCGACCGGTGCGCCCATGCCGACGGCGCGGAGCGGATCGGCCAGCCCGGTGGAGATGCTGATGTCGAGCGAGCCGGCCGCGACCTGTTGCACCAGCGCCGCGCTCGACTGCACGTAAACGATATCGGGCTTCAGTCCCTCGGCGGCGAAAAAGCCTTTGTCGATGGCGATCAGGGCCGGCCACATATTGGCGGAGGCCTGTCCCACGGTACCAAGCGTGACTTTTTGCTCCTGGGCCCGTACTGGCGCCACAGCGGCGCAGGCAAGCAGCACGCCTAGCAGTGCCGGAACAAAACGCACGATGGCCTCAAGACGCATTGCCTCAAGACGCATGGGTCTCTCCAGTTATTGCGCTCCAGCTTGCGCGCGGTAATGAGCAGCAATCTCCGTGCCGGTCGTCTTCCAGACCCGCGAATGCTGACCGATGTAGCGCAAAGCCGCATCGAAAGCGTCGATGCGATGGGGAACGCCGGTGAGATACGGATGAATGGCGATCGCCATGACCCTGCCCGATTGGGCGCCCTCGCGGTAAAGCACGTCGAATTGCCGACAGATCATCTCACGGAATTCATCGGCGGTGCGGTTGAACCGTTCGAACGCCGGCTTGTCGTTGATCTCGTGGCTGTAGGGTACGCTGACCAGCGTGCGGCCGCCGTCCAGTGTCATGATGTATGGCTGATCGTCGTTCGTCCAGTCGCACACATAGTCGCAGCCTTCAGCGGCAAGTAGATCGAGCGTATCCCAGGTTTCCTGCAGGCCGGAGCCGAGCCAGCCGCGCGGCCGCGCGCCGGACGCGTTTTCGATGGTCGACAGCGCGTTCTTGATGATGCGCGGCTCCTCGCCCGGGGCCGCGGCGTTCAGGCGGCGGGTATTGCTTTCGCAATGGCCCATCCATTCCCATTGCCGTTTGTTGCCTTCCTCGATGATAGCCGGATGCTCGGCGCACAATTCACTATTCAGCGCCACCGTGGCACGGATGCCGTGGCGTTCGAGAACATCCATGAGCCGGAACACGCCGACGCGGTTGCCGTAATCGCGCGACGACCAGGCCGGAATGTCCGGCACCGGCGCACCGGTACCGCCGGAGCCCGCCGGCACCTTCTCGTCGAGCGCGAAGAATTCGATGTTCGGAATAACCCACAACGCCACATACGCGCCGTCAGGCCATTTGAGCGGCGGACGATGAATGATCGGCGAATAGGGAAACGGACCGTAGCGCGAAGGATTCATGTCAGCTGGCCTTCCTGATCGTCGGGTTCTTGGCGAGATGCGCGGTCACCTCGTCGACGTGCATGACGTCGGCATATTTGTGATGCAGATCGAACAGGTTCACCTTGTGTGAAAGGGCGCTGCGGTCGAAGCAGCATTCCTCCGCCAGCACGACGTGATAGCCGTGCGAATAGGCGTCGACCGCGCTTGCGCGCACGCAACCCGACGTGCTTTCGCCGCAGACGATCAGTGTCTGGATGCCGAGCTGCGTGAGATGCGCCGTGAGTGGAGTGCCATAGAAGGCGCTGGCGCGCTGCTTGGTGATGACGACGTCGCCGGGCAGCGGCTTGAATTCCGGCCTGATCGCGTAGTCGGCGGCGTCGATTGATGGCTTCACGCGCTTGGTGGCGGAGACGAAAGCGGGTCGGCTCTCGTTACGCACATCGCCGGTCGAGTAGAAGATCGGCAAGCCGGCGGCGCGCGCGGCGGCGAACAGTTTTTTGGTCGGCTCGATCGCCTCATAGGCGTAGATGCCGCACGCGTTTGGAAAATCCTTGGCGATCTTGGCCGGCGGCTCGGCGCCGCCGCGATAGACGAGTTCATAAAGGTCGATCGCCAAAAGCGCCGGCGCCGGACCGACGAACGTTTTGCGCCGGTAGCAGGAATACACCTCCAGAATGTCCGGCGTGACAATGTCCTTCCAGCAATGGTCTTCGAACTCATCGCTCATCGAATTCCTCCGTTCTACCGTTCGAGACCGGCCGCCTGGCCTGAGGGTTTGTGCGGCACTCCAGCCAGACCGGCCTGCCTTTTGCCGCAGCGTGCCATAGACGCATAGCCCATTTCTCATCGCGCTTGCTTTGCGAATTTCCGATTCCAGGGATGCCGGTGCGAGTGCTTAAAATGTTTGCCGCCGGACGCGTTGTGCGATCGTACGCGCGGGCGATGCATCCGCCGCGAGACGTTCACTCCAATTGCGCTCCAATTGCACCCCAATGGCTCTTCGCGGCCAGATGATGGCTGATCGGACTCTGTCTTGACCGCACTTTGCAGCGGGGCGCCATAAACACCACGGTTAGGCCGTAATTCCTTCGGCCGCCGATCCCATCGCATGGTTTTCGGCTTTTTCATCACGCCGGAAAGGGATAAGCTTACAACGTGGACGCGATTGCGTATCCACTGAGCGTGCGCGCCGTAAGCGGCATGCCGAGCCATATGTCCGGGAGGGACAAGCATGACTGCGCTCTCTATTAACGGAAAATCCTATAACGTCGATGCCGAGGCCGATACGCCTCTGCTCTGGGTCTTGCGCGACACGATCGGCCTGACCGGCACCAAATATGGCTGCGGCATTGCGCAATGCGGCGCCTGCACCGTCCACATCGACGGCGTTGCCACCCGATCCTGTCAGGTCCCGGT
>DATJTL010000423.1:0-3580 GCA_035503415.1 Xanthobacteraceae bacterium | reverse complement strand
GAGCGGTCGGTCACGCGCACGTCGGACATTCCGGTGAAGACCTCGTGGATCAGCTTGGAGCCCTCCTGCAGCACCTCGCCGGTGCGAAACACGGCGCAATTGTTCTGCATCACCTGCTGCATCTTGGCGCGCAATTCCGCGGTGGGTGTGCCGCCGGAGGCATTGCGGAACCTGTCGAGGCGGGACAGCGACCGCTCGGCGGAATCTTTCGGCAACTCCGGCTGCTTGTCGTTCGGGGTCAAAATTTCAGCGCAGCGCAACGCCGCCGCGCGGCCGAACACGACCAGATCGATCAGCGAATTGGAGCCAAGGCGGTTGGCGCCGTGCACCGACACGCAGGCCGCTTCACCGAGCGCCATCAGGCCGGGCACGGTGTGGTCGGGATTGCCGCCGCGTTTGGTCATCGCCTCGCCGTGATAGTTCGTGGCGATGCCGCCCATGTTGTAGTGCACGGTCGGGACGATCGGCACCGGCTCGCGCGTGAGGTCGACGCCGGCGAAGATGCGGGCGGACTCGGTGATGCCGGGCAGCCGCTCGGCGAGGATCTTCGGATCGAGATGATCGAGATGAAGGAAGATGTGGTCCTTTTTTGTCCCCACGCCGCGCCCTTCGCGGATTTCGATCGTCATGGCGCGCGACACCACGTCGCGTGAGGCGAGGTCCTTGGCGGACGGCGCATAGCGCTCCATGAAGCGCTCGCCTTCCGAATTGACCAGATAGGCGCCTTCGCCGCGCGCGCCCTCGGTAATGAGCACGCCGGCGCCGTAGACGCCGGTTGGATGAAACTGGACGAATTCCATGTCCTCGAGCGGCAGGCCGGCGCGCAACACCATGGCGTTGCCGTCGCCGGTCTGCGTGTGCGCGCCGGTGCAGGAGGCATAGGCACGGCCATAGCCGCCGGTCGCCAAAATGGTCATCTGCGCCGAAAAACGGTGGATCTTGCCGTCGTCGAGATTGAGCGCGACCACGCCGCGGCAGCGGCCCTCCTCATCCATGATCAGGTCGATGGCGAAATACTCGATGAAAAACTCGGCCGAATGGCGCAGCGCCTGGCCGTACATCGTGTGCAGCATGGCATGGCCGGTGCGGTCGGCGGCGGCACAGGTGCGCTGCGCGGTGCCCTTGCCGTAATGGGTGGTCATGCCGCCGAACGGGCGCTGATAGATCTTGCCGTCTTCCTCGCGGCGCGAGAACGGCAGGCCCCAATGCTCAAGCTCGTAGACCGCTTCGGGCGCATGTCGGCACAGATATTCGATGGAGTCCTGGTCACCGAGCCAGTCGGAGCCCTTGACGGTGTCGTACATATGCCAGCGCCAATCGTCCTCGCCCATGTTGCCGAGCGCAGCGGCGATGCCGCCCTGCGCGGCCACCGTGTGCGAGCGCGTCGGAAACACCTTGGTAATGCAAGCAGTGCGCAGCCCAGCCTCGCTGCAGCCGACGACCGCGCGCAGTCCGGAGCCGCCGGCGCCGACGACGACCACGTCATACTTGTGATCTTCGATCGGATAGGCCCGGCCGTTGATCGCCGGCGCCCCGCCTTCACTAAGTGCATTCACTGCCATGCTCACAATCCAAATGAGAGCTTGAGGATACCGTAAAGCGAGGTCAGCCCGACGATGGCGACGAAGAAGTTATTGGCGATCAGCAGGCCGACCTTCGCGAATTCGTCCTGCACGTAATCCTCAATGATTACCTGCATGCCGATGCGCATGTGGGTCATGATCGAGGCGATGAACAGGAGCATGATGATGGCAACAGGGGGCGAACCCAAAATCTGCGCCACTGCCGGCTGATTGCGGCCGAGCAGCATGATCATGATGACGATCACCGCGATGGTCAGCGGAACGTTGGCGATCGCCGTCAGCCGCTGCATCCAGAAATGGCCGGTGCCGGACTTCGCCGCGCCGAAACCGCGCACACGGCCGAGCGGCGTGCGAATGTGTCTTGGCGCAGTCATTGCGGGCCTCCCACGGTGAGCAAGCCGATGATCCATAACAGCACGGTAATCGCTATCGATCCGACCAAGTTGGCGGCTGCGAGCCATTCGCGCTCGTTCGGCCCCAAACCGTGGCCGGTATCCCAAATCAGGTGGCGGATGCCGCCGAGCATGTGATGGATGAGCGCCCAGGTGTAGCCGAACAGGATGAGCCGGCCGATCCAGGATCCAGCGAATGCCTGGAATTTGCCGTAACCATTCGGACCCGCCGCCGAGTTGATCCACCAAGCCAAAAGCAGCGTGCCGAAATAGAGCCCGATGCCCGTGATGCGATGTACGATCGACATCATCATCGTCAGCATTGGCCGGTAAATTTGCAGATGCGGCGAAAGGGGCCGCTCGGCGGGGGGGCGTCCTTCAAGCGAGCGTGTTTCGGCCATTATACTCGTCCGTGCGTGCCCGGCGCCGACGCCAAGCTTTGACGACCGTTCCTACTCTAATCGGTGCGCACGCCGCAATCTGACCGAACCTCGCCCCCGCGGTTGATTGCTTCGTGCTATGCGAAAGATTAGCAATGCATTGTCGTTTAACAATGGGCATATATTGAAGCCTGATTTCGCGTAATCCGAAGGCTCGAGGTTTCGCATGCGCTTCGATCTCGCCGATCTCAGCCTGTTCCGCCACGTGGTGGAGGCTGGCAGCATCACCCGTGGCGCCGAGCGCGCGCATCTGGCGCTCGCTGCAGCTTCGACGCGTGTTCGCAACATGGAGGAGGCATTGGGAGTGGCGCTGCTCACGCGCGGTCGGCAGGGCGTCGTCCCCACCCAGGCGGGGCGCACTTTGCTGCAGCACGCACGCACCATCCTGCGCGAGGCTGAGCGGCTCCACGATGACCTCAGCGCCTATGGGGGCGGCCTTGCTGGCCAGATCCGCGTGCTGTCGAATACCAATGCGTTGACCGAATTCCTGCCCGAGGCGCTCAGCTCGTTTCTATTGGCGCACCGTAACGTCAGCGTCGATCTGGAAGAGCGGCTGAGCGACGAGATCATCGGTCTGATTGCCGAAGGCTCTGCCGATCTCGGCATTGTCGCCGGCACTGTCGACGCCGGCGGCCTGGAAACCTATCCGTTCCGCCGCGACCGTTTCGTGCTGGTGGTGGCGCGCGACCACAAGCTCGCCGGCCGCGCCAAAATCGCCTTCGAGGACGTGCTCGACCACGATTTCGTCGGGCTCGATCGCGCCAGCGCCTTGCAGCGATTCCTCGCCGGCAAGGCGGCGCGCATCGGCCGTCCGCTGCGGTTGCGCGTACAACTGCGCTCGTTCGACGGGGTGTGCCGCATGGTGGAATGCAAGGTCGGCATCGGCATCGTGCCCGAAACCACTGCGCGCCGCGTGCAAAAAACCATGGCAATCGCCGTCGTCCCGCTCACCGATCCCTGGGCGGTGCGTGAGTTGACCATCTGCATTCGCAAGCTCGGCGAGCTGCCGCTTTATGCGCGGCAACTCGTGGAGCATTTAACAGCAGGAAACGATGCGCGAGCGGCGCGCTGAAGCAGGTCGTAGCGTCAGGCGGCGACCTTATCTCGGTATCAGCGCCCAATAATCGAGATCGAGGATGACGGCGGGATCGTCCTCCTCGCCGCT
>DATJTL010000422.1:0-7018 GCA_035503415.1 Xanthobacteraceae bacterium | reverse complement strand
GGATCGAACTGCTCGGCGATCCATTTCGACAGCACGGTGACGTTCGCCATGCCGGGATAATGGCCGGCGATATTGCCGAAGGTCTTTCGTTTGCCGCGCGCGATGCTCAGCATCCAGGCCGGCTTGGTGACGATATCGAGTAGATTTGCCAGGCGAATTTTCGGCGGAACGGTCATGCCGTTTCTGATGTCGCGGTGGCGCTGACCGATGACCTGAAGGTCGACCGTGAGAACGAGCGCACTGCACTTGGCCGCTGCCGCCCGCTCGATCAGGGCGCGAATGTAGCCACGGTCCTTCATGACGTAGAGCTGGAACCAGAACGGTTTGCCGACCGCTTCGGCCACGTCCTCGATCGAACAGATCGACATTGTTGAAAGAGTGTAAGGAATGCCCGCGGCCAGCGCGGCGCGGCAGGCGTGGATTTCGCCGTCGCCATGCTGCATTCCAGTCAGCCCGACCGGTGCGAGCGCGAGCGGCAGCGCTGCGGGCTCGCCGAGGATCGTGGTGGCGGTGCTGCGCCGCCCGACATCGTGCAGGATGCGCTGGCGCAACGTGATGCGTTCCAGATCGGCGCGATTGGCGCGCAGCGTCTGCTCGGCATAGGAGCCTGATTCACAATAGTCGACGAACGCGCGCGGGACCTTGCTGTGGTAACGCTGTCGCAGGTCCTCGATGCAGGTCATGGTCTTCATGGATCGTGATTCCCGGCTCCTCACGTTCGTTCTTGATAGCACAACGCACGGGGGATTCGGCGGCCGGGAACGCGCAGCCGGCTCGATCGTTAGCTTTTGAAGGGGGATTCTCAGGCAAGCGGCGGCGGGTTGACTGGTTCGGATGAAGGCATGAGCGAGGCATGGCATAGGGACGGCGGCCACCCGCGGCGGGAGGACCGCAGCGCCGATGTCGATCACCGCGACCGCCGTGCCGCGGAGGCCGCGCGGAAGAAGGCGCTTGAGGACGCACTGGACTCCGGATTGGAAGACACGTTTCCCGCGTCGGACCCGGTGGCGGTCACCCAGCCTGCGCGCAGTCCCTTCGACAAGCATGGTGCCTAGCGTTAAATCCGTCTCGGCTGCCTGCGGGTGAGCCGCCTGCGGGGTGCGGTAGTTCGTCCGAGTTCCGCCCGCGGCGTGTTGACGCTCTGGCAGATTTCCTGGTCTATGCTCAACGGCAGGCTACTCACGGCGGTAAGATTACTGCACCTTTTTTGAAGCGGATGAAGCGGGAAAAGAGCTAGTATCCCGACACCGGACAGGCAGTCGGCGGGGCAGATGGCGCGTAAGTATTTCGGCACAGACGGCATTCGCGGCCGCGCGAACGGTGTGATCACGCCGGAACTGGCGCTCAAGGTCGGTCAGGCGACCGGGCTCGTTTTCCGCCGCGGCGAGCATCGCCACCGCGTAGTGATCGGCAAGGATACGCGGCTCTCCGGCTACATGATCGAGACGGCGCTGGTGGCCGGCTTCACGTCGGTCGGGATGGACGTGCTGCTGCTGGGCCCGATGCCGACGCCGTCGGTCGCCATGCTCACCCGTTCGATGCGCGCCGATCTCGGCGTCATGATTTCGGCCTCGCACAATCCGTTCGACGACAACGGCATCAAGCTGTTCGGCCCGGACGGCTACAAACTGACCGACGAAGCCGAGCATGAGATCGAGCGGCTGATGGAAGCGGACCCGACCAAGCGGCTCGCCGGCAGCCGCGACCTCGGCCGCGCCAAGCGCATCGACGGCGTACACGACCGCTATATCGAATTCGCCAAGCGCACGCTGCCGCGCAACCTCTCGCTCGAAGGCCTGCGCATCGTCATCGACTGCGCCAACGGGGCTGCCTACCGGGTGGCGCCGGACGCGCTCTGGGAACTTGGCGCCGATGTCGTGTCCATGGGCGTCGAGCCTGATGGCTTCAACATCAATCACGATTGCGGCTCGACCGCCCCGGAAGCGTTCTGCCGCAAGGTTCGCGAGATGCGCGCCGACGTCGGAATCGCGCTCGACGGCGACGCCGACCGCGTGCTGATAGCCGACGAGCACGGCCACTTGATCGATGGCGATCAGCTTCTCGCCGTGATCGCGGAAAGCTGGCGCGACGACGGTCGCCTCGCCAAGCCGGGCATCGTTGCCACCGTGATGTCCAATCTCGGGCTGGAACGGCACCTGCGCTCGCTCGGGCTCGAACTCGTTCGCACGCCGGTCGGCGACCGCTACGTTCTCGAGCACATGCGCGAGCACGGCTACAATGTCGGTGGCGAGCAATCCGGTCACATCATCCTTTCCGACTACGCCACGACCGGCGACGGCTTTGTCGCCGCCCTGCAGGTGCTCGCTGTGGTGCAAAAGCATAGCAAGCCGGTCTCCCAGGTGTGCCACCGCTTCGACGCGCTGCCGCAAGTGCTCAAGAACGTGCGCTACAAAAGCGGCAAGCCGCTCGAACATGCCAAGGTGCGTTCGGCGATTCAAAGCGCGCAGAAGCGGCTCAATGGCCATGGCCGGCTGCTGGTGCGGCCGTCAGGAACCGAGCCCGTCATTCGCGTCATGGGCGAAGGCGACGACAAGGCGATGATCGAGGAGATCGTCGACAACATCGTCGACGCGCTCACCGCGCATTCGGTGTAGGCGAACTCCCCTCGTTCCCGCGCAGCGGAAATCCGGCGCTCGGTCCGCGCCTTCGCACGGACGAGTGGAGCAAAATCAGCCGCGCGTCTTCAAGAAGTGCGCGAACGCCTTCAGCGTCGTTTCCGACACATAGTGCTCGATGCCCTCGGCGTCGGCCTCCGCCGCCTCGGTTGGCACGCCCAGCGCGCACAACACATCGACGACAAGGCGATGGCGCGCGCGCACGCGCTCGGCCAGCGCTTGCCCTTTCTCGGTGAGAAAGACACCGCGATAGGGCCGTGCCGTGGCCAGCCCCGCGCGTTTGAGCCGTGAGATCGTCTTGATTGCGGTCGCGTGTGAAACGCCGAGCCGGCGCGCGATGTCGGTCGGCCGCGCCTCACCCTCGCTCGCCAGAAGATCGGCGATCAACTCGGCGTAATCTTCAAGCAGAGCGGTCGATTGCGCCGAACGCGTTTTGCCGAAACGCCGCGCCTGGGTGCCCTCGGCCGGGAGTCTTGGCAGGGCGGGATGATCGGAAACAAAACCGGAGGGTGAACGCGCCATGCGCCAGCCAAGATCATATATTTCTCTTCGTGTCAAAGTGTAGACAAGGCAACATTTTATAGCCGTTGACAGGAATGCCCTGATCTCCTACTTGTACCGCGTGCTACACTTTGGTGTGAGTGGTCGATAGCGATGCTTCGCCGGGTTCCCGATGACGGTCTTGCGGCAGATGGCCTGGCGGCTGCCGGCGCGGCGCCGGGCAGAGCATCGCTGACCGAACGGACCATCGCCACGGCGCAGGGGGTGCTGGCCGGCCGGCGCGGCGGCTGGCGTGGCTATCTCGCCTTCGCCGGCCCGGCGGCGATTGCTTCCATCGCCTACATGGACCCCGGCAATTTCGCCACCAACATCCAGGCAGGAGCGAAATACGGCTACGCGCTGCTTTGGGTGGTGTTGCTCGCCAACCTGATCGCCATGCTCTATCAGGCGCTCTCCGCCAAGCTCGGCATCGTCACCGGCCGCAACCTTGCGGAAATGTGCCGCGAACAGTTTTCGCGGCCGGTGGTCATCGCGATGTGGCTGGTCAGCGAGATCGCCGCCATGGCCACCGACGTCGCCGAGTTTCTCGGCGGCGCGATCGGCTTGTCATTGCTGTTCCATTTGCCGTTGCCGGCCGGGATGGGGATCACAGCAATCATCACCTACGGCCTTCTCATGGTGGAAGGTTTCGGCTTCCGCCCACTGGAGCTGATCATCGGCGGCATGGTGTGCCTGATCGGGCTTTGTTACGTCGTCGAGATGTTCATCGCCCCGGTCGATTGGATCGCGGCCGGCGTGCACACCTTCGTCCCGCAGATCGCCGATGCTCAGGCGCTGCTGCTCTCGGTCGGCATCATCGGCGCCACCGTCATGCCGCACGCGGTCTATCTGCACTCCGGTCTCACGCAGGCGCGCATGCCGGTGCGCGACGACGCTGAGCGGCGCAAGGTGCTGCGCTTTTCCAACCGGGAAGTGATCATCGCGCTCGCCGCCGCCGGCCTCGTCAACATGGCGATGGTGATGATGGCCTCAAGCGCTTTCCACGCCGGCCACCCGGAGGTCGCCGAGATTCAAACCGCCTATCACACGCTCACGCCGCTGCTCGGCGCTGCCGCGGCAGGCGTGTTTCTGCTCTCGCTCATCGCGTCCGGCGTTTCCTCGTCGACCGTCGGGACCATGGCCGGGCAGATGATCATGCAGGGTTTTGTCGGCTTCCGTATCCCGATCTGGCTGCGCCGCCTGGTCACCATGGTGCCGGCCTTCGTTGTCGTCGCGCTGGGCGTCAATGCCACGAACGCGCTGGTGCTCAGTCAGGTGGTGCTGTCGATCGCGCTGCCGCTGCCGATGATTTCACTTCTGATCTTCACACGGCGCGCCGACATCATGGGTCAATTCGCCAACAGCCGTTTCACGCAAATTGCGGCGATGATCGGCACGGCCGTCGTGCTCTTCCTCAATCTCTTCCTGATCCTGGAAACCTGCGGCGTTCCGATTCCAGGCCTGCCCGTGGCAAACTAAACCGCGGCAAACTAAAGCTGCGCAGTAACCAACATCGGCTGACCGGCGAGTTCTCTATGAGTGCCGCAAGCCTCTTCTGCCGCCCGGTGGCGTGGTACAAATAGCCAAAGAGGGCCGGTCGCGTCTGCCGCGACAGGCCCTCAATGCGATTACTGCGACTATGCCGCCTCAGCCTGGTCCGGTCTGTTCGGACCGTGCTCTCGGCCTTGGCTGTCCGGCTGCGCGCTCGCGAGAACGCGCAACCGCACAATCAGCCGGCAGTCTTCAGGTTTTCTGCAGCCGACTTGCCGGTCTTCTTGTCCGTCACGATCTCGAAGGAGACGCGCTGGCCCTCCTTCAGGTCGCGCAGACCGGCGCGCTCGACAGCGCTGATGTGGACGAACACGTCTTTGCCGCCGCCCTCGGGCTGAATGAAGCCATAGCCCTTTTGCGTGTTGAACCACTTCACGGTACCGTTGCTCACGGGGCACCCCTTTTCATAGACACGTCGAATTGAACCGCGCGAGAATGCCCGGTCCGGTTAGATCGAGATTTTGGTGAAGGATCGTCAGTCAGGCGCGCTTATCGTCGCTGCAAGGCCAGGTCATTCGGCCGAAAACTCGATTTGCCCTATTTAGCGGCAAGCCTCGTGTTGTGCAAGACCGTGGGGGGCCAATTATGTTGCCAAGCAGCAAAGTCTTAATGGAACGAAAACGGCGCGTAGGCATTTGTTTGGACACGCCGTTTTTCGACGATAGGTAGCCTGCTCCTACCAGCTCCAACTGGCAAATAACGCGGTCTTGAAAACCCTGCCCCGACTGGCGCGGAAGCCTATTCGGCGACGGCAGCGATGCCGCCGCTTTGCGCGGATCGCACGACGGCGTCAAATATCGCCATGCCGTGCAGCACCTCGTCGATCGGCACCGGATAGGGCTTTCTCTCGCGGATCGCCTGCGCGAATGCCGTGAGCTCCGCGTTGAGCGTGTCGAAGCCGGGAAATTCTATGATCTCGTCGGGCGGCGCCCGCACCGGTCCAATCGGCGCAGTGGTCGAGGCCGGCACGAAGCGCAAGCGCGACAGGTCTGGCCGCGAAATCTCGCTGAGGCCATCGCTGCCATAGAGCGTGAAGTTGAAATTGGTGGCGGTCGCTACCGAGCAGAAAATCAACCCGGAGGCGCCGCTCTCGAATTGCAGCATGATCGTGGTCGTGTCGTCGGAGGGCCCCGGATAATTACGCGCAGTGACGCAGCGCACGTCGCGCACGCGGCCGCCGAACTCGATCATGTGGTCGAGCGAATGCACACCGGTGGCGGTAAAGGCACCGCCGAGTGCCTCTTGCGGCGCGGCGCGCCAATTGTCGAGCGGAACAAACTGCGCGGTCGAGGTGGTGTGCTGCGCAATCATGGCGACGACCTTGCCGAGGCGGGCGTCCCGCACGCGGGCGCGAAGTTCGCAGACGCTCGGATGAAAACGGCGGTTGAAGCCGACGGCCAGCGTGAGGCGCTTCTCAGCCGCGGCTGCGGCGACGCGCCGCGCGCTTCCCAGGTCGAGCGTCAGCGGCTTTTCGACAAAGACGTGCTTGCCGGAGGCGAGCGCCGCCAGCGCCTGCGCTTCGTGCTGGCTGTGCGGTGTGGCCAGCACGATCGCATCGATATCCGGGCGGCGCAGAATCTCCTCATAGCTGTCGAGGAGCGCGATATTGTTGGCGCGGCAAAAATCCTCGGCATTCCTGCGCGTACCGGTGGCGGCGGCGAGGAAACGGATGTCGCCGCTCTTGCCGACGGAAGTGGCAAGCGAGCGGCCCCAGCGGCCGAGCCCGACAATGGCGGCATTGATCATCGTGCGGGTACTATCACTGCAGCGCGCCGCGCACGAGCGCCGCATAAAGCCGCTCGGACAAGGTTTTCGGTTGCGCCAAGCCCAGCCGCACGAGGCATTCGTCGTCCTTTGGCGAACGTGAGAAAAGGCCGCGCAAAAGCAAGGCAGCAAGATCCCGTTGCGTCGCCGATTTCAATTTCGCCAAGGCCGGGAGAAGCCGCTGCTCGACATCGGTAAAATCGCTGCCGAAGGGAAAGGTAGGCAACAGGCCGGCATCGGCGGCCGGGCGCAAGTCGGCCTCGATCGCTTCCGGCAGATTGCCGCGCGCTGAGTTCGGCACTTCGAACGTGCGCTCGATCTTGCCCGCGTCCTTGGCCTGCCGCAGCAATTCGTCCTGGAAGCGCGAGTCGGCAATCGACAGCATCGCGGCAATGACGTCGCGGTCGCTTTTGCCGCGGATGTCGGCGATGCCGTATTCGGTGACGATGATGTCGCGCAGATGCCGCGGGATGGTGGTGTGGCCGTAGCGCCAGCGGATGTTCGACGCCACCTTGCCCTTCGCGCTG
>DATJTL010000421.1:0-5733 GCA_035503415.1 Xanthobacteraceae bacterium | reverse complement strand
CGCGGCCGGCGCGGGATCGAGACCAAAACCATTGGCGCTTGCCGCACCGGCGAATACGAGGAGGAGGCCGGTCGCGCCATTGTCCAGATCTTCGAGCGCTTGCGCGTTGGCTGCGGCCGGATCGGGATGGTCGATCCGCGCCATCACGGTCCACGCAGCGCCGGGAGCGCGGCCGGCGATCGCGCGCGCGGCCGGAGCCCGTTCATAGAGCGGCGCGATGGTCAGGCCATCGTAGGTGCGGGTCTCAAGCCGCTCGAATGGGGTGCCCTTGAGCACGCCGTCGACAAGCTTGCGCCAGTCCGCGGGGGTGGCTGCGGGAAATTCGGCCGCGAGCGACAGGCTGTTTTCAGGCTCGGTCATCAGTTCAAAATGCCATGAGCACTGGCAAGGGCCAACTGGTCCTTGCCATGCAATTGGCGGGCCGCTGCCGCAAGGTCAGCGCGGCGGCAGTTTCTCAATCCAGCTCGCGTTCATGCCGGCCAGCGCGTCGCGCACGCGCACGCCGGAGATCCGCCGATCCGGCGCGATTTCGGCGAGCGGCGCCAGCACAAAGGCGCGTTCGAACAGGTGCGGGTGCGGCAGCGTCAGCTCCATGTCATGCACTTCAACGTCGTGCAGTTCAACGTCGTCATAGGCGAGGATGTCGATGTCGAGGGTGCGCGGTCCCCAGCGGCGCTCGCGGGTCCGGTCGCGGCCGAGTGCACGTTCGCAATCGAGCGCGCGCGACAACAGTTCGTGCGGGGAGAGGGCGGTCTCGACCGCAATGACCGCATTGATGAAGGCCGGCTGGTCGGTCACGCCCCAAGGCGGCGTGCGGTAGTCGGAGGAACGGGCGAGGAGCCGCACTGCTGACCCGTCGCAGATCAGAGCGACGGCGCGGTCGAAAGTCGAACGCACGTCGCCGACATTGCCGCCGAGCGCGAGAAACGCCTCGGCCATCGGCATCAGCCTCCCGCGGCGGCCGGCGTCATCATCGCACCCGCTCGACGGTGACACCGACATCGTCGAAAGTTGCGGCGATGGGGGCGTGCGGCTTGTGCACTGTGACGGCGACGGCGCGTACTTGCGCGAAGCTTTCGAGTATCGCCTGGGCGACGGCGCCGGCAGCGGCTTCGACCAGCCGATAGCGGCGCGCGCAGAATGCTTCGCTCGCCGTCTTCACCACCGTGTCGTAGGAGACCGTGTGTTTGAGCTTGTCGCTGCGCGAGGCTTCGGCAAGCTCGATGGTGAGCTTGAGATCGAGCTTGAAAGTCTGGCCGACCTTGGCCTCGTGCTGCATCACGCCGTGGTAGGCGTGCAGCACCAGCCCGCTGACGAAAATCGCGTCGCTCATCGCGCGTGCCTGATTGCCGCCGCGACGGCGAGCGCCTGCACCGTCGGCGCCACGTCGTGCGTACGGATGATTGCGGCGCCGTTTTCGACCGCGAAAAGATGCGCGGCGAGCGAGCCGCCGAGCCGCTCGCTCGGCGGCGAAGGCGAAACCGAGTCGATGAAGCGCTTTCGCGATGCGCCGACCAGCACGGGCAGGCCGAAGCTTTCGAATTCACGGAGCCGGGCGATGCAGGCCATGCTCTGCTCGGATGTCTTGCCGAAGCCGATGCCCGGATCGAGCACGATGCGATGGCGGTGGATGGCCGCGCTCCAAGCGATTTCCAGCGAGCGTGAGAAGAATTCGTCCACGTCCTTGATGATGTCGATGGTCGGATCGGCGGCGTCCCGATTGTGCATGATGATAACGGGAGCGCCGTGCTCGGCGACCACACGCGCCATGTCGGGGTCGCGCTGCAGGCCCCAGACGTCGTTGACGATGCTGGCTCCGGCCTCGAGCGCCCAGGCAGCGACGGCCGATTTGATGGTGTCGATCGAAACCGGGATGCCGAGCGCTACGACCGCCGGCAGCACCGGATCGAGCCGCCGGCGCTCTTCGTCGAGCGGGACCGCGACCGCGCCGCCATAGGGCCGTGTCGATTCCGCGCCAACATCGAGGATGTCGGCGCCTTCGGCGACGAGGCGCTCTGCTTGCGCGATCGCCGCCCGCGGGTCGAGATAGCGCCCGCCGTCGGAAAACGAATCCGGCGTGAGGTTGAGCACGCCCATGACGAGCGGCCGGTTCTTGGCCAAAAGGCGCGCCAGCAGCCCTTCGCCGGGCGCCTCGGCCGAGCCCGCAGATGTCGGATGAACGAGGCCCGTAGCGGTGCTATCGGCCATGCGTAATGCCGTTAAACGTTGATCTGCTAGCCAGCCTTTGCGCGGCTCGTTTGCGGGTGTCAAGCACAAGCGCGGCAGCCGCGGCCCGCGGCCGGCGATCGCTGCCGGGCCATCAATAGCGGATCAGCGGCGGCAGCTTTTTGGCGTTCTCGATCCAGCGTTCAACCGTCTTCTCTTTCGGCAAAAGCAGGACGTGCTTGTCCCTGTTGGCCTTCTGCATTCTGTCGACCAGGTTGTGCGGATTACGGAAGCGCAGGTCGTTGACCGTCTTGACGCCGATGTCGCCCAAAAGTTTCGCGTACTCGGCACCGATGCCTTTGATGCGCATGCGGTCGCAGGCGGTGGCCCAGGTGAGGATCTGCTTGATGTCGATGCCGGTTTTGCCCGCCATCTTGATTCTCTGCTTTGGCGTATTCGCCGCACGCAGGAAGCCGATGGTCGTGCGAATGCCTTCCTCCTTGAGGATTGCGGCTACGTCCGTCGCCATGCCTGGAATTTCGTTGATGGAATAAGCCATCGATCCCTATTCCCCGACGCGCAATCCTTCTGCGACGGCGGCGTTCGCACTCACTCTAAAGGCATCCTGGCCGCGGCTCCGCGGAGCCTGGCCAAGAGCTGGCAACTGTGTGGCTGGTCCGACCTCGACCAGACGGCCGAGGACAATCGACAGGTTGTGCGGCAGCCATTCCGTTCGCGTCGGCTGCGACGTCCGCTCTTCCGCCCATCATCCCCTCGCCCCGACCCACACTACCGGCGGGTTTTCGCCATAATGTACATTCGAACCCTGCATGACAAGAACATGTCAAGCAATCGGTCCGGCAGAGGAGTACCAGTACGGTCGAAAGGCGGCGAGGCGTTGCATTCTTGCAACGCTTGCCCGTGGCGCGACATGCGTGAAAATGACGAAAACGCCTGTGCTAGGATTGCGGTGGTAATCCCAGGACTACATTTTGCACGATATCCAAGACTGCATCCAAGAGTGCATCCAGGACTGCATCCATGACTGCATCTACTCCATCCAATGCCTTGCCGGCCGTACTCGAACGCGTAGACCGCGATCTTGACGCCAGTCTGGAGCGGCTGTTTGCGCTCCTGCGCATCCAGTCGGTGTCGACTGATCCGGCCTATTCGACCCAGTGCCGCAGCGCGGCCGAACACGTTGCCGCCGACCTGCGCGGTCTCGGCTTCGAAACGAGTGTGCGTCCGACTGACGGCCATCCGGTGGTTGTGGGCAAGAGTTCGCCCTCTGAAGGTGCCAACGGCAAAGCGCCGCGCGTGCTGTTCTACGGCCATTACGACGTGCAGCCGGTCGATCCGCTCGACCTGTGGCGGACGCCGCCGTTCGAACCGCGCCTGGAGACGCTCGATGGCGGCCGCAAGATCATCGTCGCGCGCGGCGCCTGCGATGACAAAGGCCAGGCGATGACCTTCGTCGAGGCTTGCCGCGCGTTCAAGGCGGTGACCGGCAAGCTTCCGCTCGACATCACCATGCTGATCGAGGGCGAGGAGGAATGCGGCTCCAAGCACCTGTTTGGCTTCGTGCGCGACAATGCCGCCGAGTTGCGCCGCGATCTGGCGCTGGTCTGCGACACCGGCATGTGGGATGCGCAGACGCCTTCGATCACCACCTCGCTGCGCGGTCTGGTCTACGAAGAAGTGCGCCTGACCTGCGCCGACCGCGACCTGCATTCGGGTCTGTTCGGCGGCGCCGCGCGCAACCCGATCCACGTGCTCGCGGACGTTCTCTCCGCCATGCACAAGCCGGACGGTTCGGTCGCCATTCCGGGCTTCTACGACGGCGTTCACGAATTGCCGGCCGACATCAAGGCCGATCTGTCCGGCCTGCAACTGACGCCGGAAAAATTCCTCGGCCCGATCGGACTGAAAATTCCGGCCGGCGAACAGGGCCGCATGCTGATCGAGCAAATCTCGACGCGGCCGACCGCCGAGGTCAACGGCATCATCGGCGGCTATACGGGGGAGGGCGCCAAGACCGTCATTCCCGGCAAGGCCATGGCCAAAGTTTCGTTCCGCCTGGTCGGCGCGCAGGACCCCGACAAGATCCGGGACAACTTCCGCGCCTTCGTGCGCGCGCGCCTGCCGGCGGATTGCCAGGTCGAGTTTGGCAATTTCACCAGCGCGCCCGCCTTCGACGTGGCGTTCGACAATCCGGCCTTGACCAAGGCGCGCGCGGCGCTCGCCGAAGAGTGGGGCAAGAAGGCGGTGACGGTCGGCGCCGGCGGCTCGATCCCGATCGTCGGCGACTTCAAGACCGTGCTCGGCATGGACACGCTGATGGTCGGATTTGCGCTCGACGACGACCGCGTACATTCGCCCAACGAGAAATTCGACCTCAAGTGCTTTCACAAGGGCATCCGTTCGTGGGCGCGGATTCTGGCGGCGCTGGCGGGGTGACGGGCCTTGTCATGCCCCGCGAAGGCGGGGCATCCAGTAGACGCACATGCAGTGATTACTGGATCGTCCGCATTCGCGGACGATGACAACACAAAATCAATAAACCCGGTCGCCCATGACGACGTAGCGCCGCAATAGCCGGCGTTCCTGGTCGGAGAAATCGGTGCGTGCGTGCAGCGTGCAGCGATTGTCCCAGAGCACGAGATCGCCGGGCCGCCAGTGGTGGGCGTAGATGAATTGGTCCTGCTCGATGTGGTCGAACAGCTCATTGAGCAGGGCGCTGCCTTCCTCGTCGTCCATGCCATCGACGGTAAATGTCATCAGCCGGTTGACGTAGAGCGCCTTGCGCTTGGTGTCCGGGTGGGTGCGCACGATCGGCTGGACGTAATGCGGATGCGCGGAGAAATCGATCTTCGATCCGTTCGCCGCGCGCGTCGTTGAATCGTAGAGGTAGGCGTTGAGCGCCTTCCTGCCGTCGATGCGCGCTTTCTGCTCCGCCGGCAGCGTCTCGTACGCCTTATACATATTCAGAAATAAGGTATCGCCGCCGGCCGACGGCACTTCGAGCGCGTAGAGGAAGGTGCCGGTAGCCGGCTTTTCCAGGTAGCACTGGTCGGAATGAAAATGCATTTCGCCGTCGGGCAGCGAGCCGATCAGCTTGCCGTTTTCGCGGATGTTGGAGACCAGCATGGTCAATTGCGGGTATTTGGTGTGACCGGCCTCGTTGATCGCCTCCGGCGGACGCGTGCGTTTTTGCAGCACGCCGAAATGTTGCGCGAAACGGATTTGATCGTCTTCGTTCAGCGATTGGCCGCGGAACAACAGGACGAGATGGGAATGCCACGCTGCGACGATCTCGGCGACGGTGGCCGCCGACAAATCTTCGCGCAGATCGACGCCGCAGATTTCGGCGCCGAGCGCCGGCGATAACGGCTTCACCTCGATGGTCATGGCGCCATTCTCCCCTAGTCCGTCTTATTCCGTCGCCGCCGCGAGCAGGCGCGGGCTGACGAAGTGTTCCAGGCGGCCGGCATGGACGTGAAGCCGCGACCAGTCGTTGAACGGCAAGTCGATGACCACCAGCCCCGAAGTCGGCAGCTTGTCGGCCAC
>DATJTL010000420.1:0-4223 GCA_035503415.1 Xanthobacteraceae bacterium | reverse complement strand
AAGCAGCGACGAGTTGATCGCCGCCAAAGCCGGCTGGAACGAGGCGCTCATCGGTATGTTCCGCCACGTCGAGCACGTCTTCAAATGGGGCATCTACGATCGCGATCCGGTGCCGCAATGGAATAGCGGCCGGCTGACGCTGTTGGGCGACGCGGCGCATCCGACCATGCCGACGCTCGCACAGGGCGCCAACATGGCGATCGAGGACGGTTACGTGCTCGCCCGCGCGCTCGCGCACCATTCAGATGATGTCGACGCCGCGCTGCAGAGCTACGTCGGCGAACGTCAGCCGCGTACCGCCCGCATCACTCTGCAATCGCGCCAGCAGTTTCTCAACAATCGCAAAGTGCCGCCGCCGCCGTTTCTCGACCGCTCCTGGATCTTCGCTTTCGACGCCACCAGCGAGCAGGGCGCTCTGGCCTCGGCGTGAGGGGAGCGCGGGTCGCTCGACTACGTCTTCATCCCGGATGCCTTCACGACGGCGGTCCAGCGGGCGATCTCGCTTTTGATGTAGGCGCCGAACTTTTCCGGCCCCATGTCGTTCGGCACAAACCCCTGCTTATGCAATAGCGACACCGCATCCGGAGCATGCATGCCCTTGTGTGCCGCGTCGGCAAGCTTGTCGATGACCGGCCGCGGCGTACCGGCCGGGGCGACGAGACCGAACCACAGCGGCGTGTTGAAGTCGGCGATGCCGGCTTCCGCCATTGTCGGCACGTCCGGGAGCAGATCCGACCGCTTGTCGGCGGCGATCGCCAGCGGTCGCACTTGGCCTGCCGCGATCTGGCCGAGGACCGACGAGGCGATGGCGAAATTCATCGCCACCCGCCCCGCCATCAGATCGATGATGACCTGCGGGCTGCCGGGGTAGGGCACCTGCACGAGCTTCACGCCGGCGCGCTGTGCATACAACTCGCCGCACAGATCCGGCAGGCTGCCCGGACCGACCGAGCCAAACAGAATCTGTCCCGGTTTTGATTTTGCGAGAGCGGTGAAATCGGCGACGCTGTGGACGTCGAGCTTGGGGTCGACGACCATGACGATGGCGCCGGTGGCGAGCAGCGCGATCGGCGTGAAATCTTTTTCTATGTCGAACGGTTCATCCGGGTGAACGATCTTGTTGGTCACCGTCGACAGCGGACAGACAAACAGCGTGTATCCGTCCTTGGCGGCGCGGGCGACATAACCGGCCGCGATGCTGCCGGCGGCTCCGGTTTTGTTGTCGACGATCACGTCCTGGCCGAGGACCTCGTTGGCACCCTTGGCGAAAATGCGCGCCACGATGTCGGAGGATGATCCGGGCGTGAAACCGACTTCGACATGGATGGGACGCGAGGGGTAGCCACCTTGCGCGAAGGCGCGCAGCGGTGACAGCATAGCTCCGAGGCCGAGCAGAGACACCGCCCTGCGATCGATGTGAGCCATCGGCATTCTCCTTATGTTTCCTTGTTATCGTTTAGTCGTTCCGGCTCGCGCCGGTCTGGATCATCCCGCCTTGATGTTGGCGAACTTGATGACTTTGGCCCACTTGTCGACCTCGGCGGCGATGAACTTGTTGAGATCGGGAATCGACATCGGCGCCGGTTCGGCGCCCAGATTCTCGAATTTGGGTTTCATCGCCGGGTCGGTGAGGATGGCGTTGATGGTCTGATGAAGCTTGTCGACGATGTCGGGCGGCGTGCCCTTCGGCGCGGCGATGCCGTGCCAGATGTCGGCCTGGTATCCCGGCACGAATTGTCCGATCGTGGGTATGCCCGGCAAAGCTTGCGACGGCGTGGCGCTGGTGACCGCCAGCGCCCGTACTTTTTCCGATCGGATGAATCCGATGATGAGCGGTACGGGCAGGAACGCGAGCTGCACTTGTCCGCTCAACAGATCGGGCGTGAAGTTCGTGTGATACGGCACATGTACGAGTTTGGTGCCAACCATCATGTTGAACAACTCGGCCGCCATGTTCGGCGCGGTGCCGAAGCCGTATGAAGCATAATTGAGCTTGCCGGGATTGGCCTTGGCGTAGGTAATGAATTCGGGAACGGTTTTGGCCGGGACCGAGAGATTAACGACCAGCACATTGGCGGAAAGGATCGTGCGATCGATCGGGGTGATGTCGTGCATGAAATCGAAGTCGAGATTGGTATAGAGCGTTTGGTTGACCGCGTTGGTGACGGTCATCGCCAGGAGCGTGTAGCCGTCGGGCGCTGACTTGGCGACCACCTCGGCGGCGAGATTGCTGCCAGCACCCGGCCGGTTCTCGACGAAGAATTGTTGACCGAGCCGCTCCGACAGCGATTGCGCCATCAGGCGTCCGACGATGTCGGTCGCTGCGCCGGGCGGAAAGCCGACCATGATGCGCACCGGGCGCGACGGATAGGCGTCGGCCAAGGCCGAGCGCGCGGCCGCAGGCAATGCGGCTGCACCGGCGGCAAGCTGCAGAAATTGTCGGCGTGGCATTCTCATGGTGTTCCTCCGTTGAAGTTTTTCGGCCGCGCAGACTACGCAGCCTTGATGTTTGCGAACCTGATGACCTTCGCCCATTTGTCAATTTCGGCGGCGATGAATTTGCCAAAATCGGCAGGCGATCCGGTCATCACCGCGGCCCCGAAATTGGCGAGCTTCGCTTTGAGCGTGGAATCCGCCAACGCGGCATTGGTTTCCCGGTTGAGCGTATCAATGATCGCGGCAGGGGTGTTGGCCGGCGCGCCGAGGCCGGCCCACGAGACTGCCTCGTAGCCCGGCAAAGATTCGGCAAGCGCCGGTACCTTTGGGAGCACGTCCATCCGCGTCGCGCTGGTGACGGCGAGCGCCCGCAGCGTGCCGGCCGCGACGTCGGACATCACCGATCCGGGCGTCGAAAAAACCACCTGAACCTGACCGGCCAAAAGATCACTCACCGCGGGGCCTTCGCCGCGGTAAGGCACATGGGCGATTTTGAGTCCCGCCATCATGTTGAACAGCTCGCCGGCGACGTGGCCGGTCGAGCCGATACCGCCTGAGCCCATGTTGATCTTGCCGGGGTTGATCTTGGCGTAGCTGATAAACTGCGAAACCGTGCCGGCCGGAAACGACGGATTGACCACCATGATCAGCGGTGCTCGCTCGATGCTGGCGACCGGCGCGATGTCGCGAGCAAAACTGAAGTCGAGGTTGTGGTAGAGCGTGGCATTGATCGCCCCCGGAGAACCAGCCAGCAGCAGCGTGTAGCCGTCAGGCGCCGCGTGCGCGACGAGACCGGTGCCGAGATTGGTGCCGGCGCCGCCGCGGTTCTCGACGACAAATTGCTGGCCCAGCCGCTGCGCCAGCGGGTTCGCAATCAGCCGGGCAACGATATCGAAGGTGCCGGCGGGCGGTGATGGAACAATCAGTCGCACCGGTTTCGCCGGGTAGCTTTGCGCTTTGGCGAGCGATGGCAATGCCGCCGATGCGGCCGTCCCGGCCGCAAGGCGCAGAAACGTCCTGCGCGCAAAACTCATGACGATTCCTCCCCGGCTTTTATGGCCGGATATTATTGCTTATTCCGCCGTGATATTCGCAAACTTGATCACCTTTGCCCACTTGTCGGTCTCGCCGGCAATGAATTTCGCGAAGCCCGTGGGCGACATCGGATTTGGCACGCTGCCGAGCGTTTGCAACCGCGCCTTGATTTGTGGATCGGCCAGCGCGGCGTTGACCGCTTGGTTAAGTGTGGTGACGATTTCCTGCGGGGTGCCCGCCGGCGCGCCGAGCCCGTCGATGGCGACCGCCTCGTAACCCGGTACGAACTCGCCCACGGTCGGAACGTCCGGCAACGCCTGCGAGCGCACCTTGCTGGTCACCGCCAGTGCGCGCAGCTTGCCGGCGCGGATGTAGCCGAGCGACAGCGGGATCGGGCTGAAGGTAACCTGCACTTGCCCGGCGAGCAGATCGTTCACCGCAAGCGCCGCGCCGCGATAGGGCACGTGCACCATTTTGACCCCGGTCATGAAGTCGAACAGCTCGCCGGCGACGTGCTGCGACGAGCCGACGCCGCCCGAGGCGAAGTTGATCTTTCCTGGATTGGCCTTCGCGTAGGCGATGAACTCGGGCACGGTCTCGGCCGGCACAGTCGGGTTCACTTCCATGACCAGCGGCAGCAAGTCGATACTGGCGACCGGCGCGACGTCGCGCATGAAATTATAATTGAGCTTTCGGTAGAGCGCCGCGTTGATCTCATCCGCCGAGGTCGTCCATAGCAGGGTGTAGCCGTC
>DATJTL010000419.1:0-3172 GCA_035503415.1 Xanthobacteraceae bacterium | reverse complement strand
GATGAGGCGGCGGAAGTTGTAGCCGGCGGCGGCGAGGACGGCGTTGGCGGCATCGCCGTGGGGGTGCCAGAGATAGTTGCGGCCCATGCGGTGCTCGGATTTGAGATGGCCGATCACCGGCTCGATCGCCGAGCGCCGGCGTAGCTCGCGTTTGATCTTCGGCGTCAAGCGGCGCTTCTGCCCCGAGGTGAACACCCGGAACTTGTAATCGGGCGGGGCATTGTGGCCGCGATAGCCTTTGTCGGCGAGGACGCGTTCGATGGTGTTGCCGACCAGCGCCTCGATCTCAGGGATGACGGTTGCCAGCGTGTGGCCGTCATAGGGGTTGCCCGGCAGCGTCTTGACGTGGGTGACGAACTGGCCGCCTTTGGCATGCGATAGCGTCGTTGCGACTGAGACCTTGACGCCGAACTCGTAAGGCCTGTGCGCCTTGCCCTTGCCGATGCATTCCACCTCGGGCGCATGCAGCGAATAGATTTTGGAGCCGCGCTGGCGCTGCTTCTGCTCAAGCACGCGTCTGGCCCGCACCAGCATGCGGTCGAGAGCGATCTCGTTGAGCAGATCGACATTGCCGCCGCGTTTGCGGCCGATGTCGCGGATGATGCGGCCGAGATAGGTTCTGAGCTTCCTCAGCGCCCGGTTGGCGCGCTTGAACTGCTTGGCGTGGGCATAGCGCTGGTGCTTGATCAGCGCCAACTTGCCGACGCGCGCATAGGACTGGCGCAGCTTGACGTGGCATTGCGGCGCGAGCCGCACCAGGATCTCGCGGGCGCGGTTGAGCAACCGGGCATCGGTCGGGAACAGGACGTTCTTGGGCTGTACGGTGGTGTCGACGATGACGCGGTTGAGGTCGGAGGGCTTGATCGCTTCGGTCTTGGCGGCAACCGCGAGGCTTTCCTGCAGCAAGGCCTGCAATCGCGCCTCGCCCATGCGCTGGCGCCAGCGGGTCAGCGAGGAGCGATCGAACACCAGGCGGTGCTGGAAGAACGCCTCGCCGCAGAAGAACTGATAATAGGGGTTCTCCACCCAGCGCTCGCACAGCACCTCGTCGGAGAGGTCGTAGCTGTGCTTGAGGATGGCCAAGCCGGCCATCAGCCGCGTCGGCAACGGCGGTCGGCCAGCCTTGTCCTCATAAACCGCCCCGAACCGTTGCTCGAGGAAGCGCCAGTCGATCGTCGCCGCCAGCTTCACCAGCGGGTGGCTCATGTCGATGATCGCATCCAGTCGCGAACGCAGAAGATCGCTCTGTCCGGTGTCGCGTCGGTCCTTGGGTCGCATCGTTCTTCCCTCCGACGCAACGACGGAATCACGGTTCGCGATTCGACGGAATCCGGAAAATGAAAATTGCAAGCCTTTGGCCCGCCAGCGCCCAAAAGCTTGCAATCTCAAAGCCTGCTTCGCCCGGAAAATCGACTCTCGATCAACCCTTTGGGCCGATCTTCACGGACGACGGATTGGTTACAACGTTTGTGAACGTTCCCCGGGCGCAGCGCAGGACGAAGTGATGCGCTGGAGGACCGCGGCGACCTTCAGTCACTCTGAGCTTGCGAAGTTCCCGGATCGGCGATGCACGTCTCCCGCGGTGCATCTTGTCCGGGGAAAAGCCCAGCCCATCAGAACGGCAGGCCGATATGGGCGCCTTCCAGAGTCCGGAACAGGGCCTTGAGCAGACTGTAGTCGGAGCCGGCCGTCGGCGTGGTGCGGCTGATGAAATCGAAAATCTTGCCGTCCTTGAGGCCATAGGAGGCGACCCGCTCCACCCGCCGGTTCCTGTCGAAATAGATGGCGATCACGCGCTGATTGGTGATGTGCGGCTGCAGAAACGATACCGGGCGCACGGCGGTCTGCGAAATATAGTAGAAGGCTTCGCCCGAGACCGTGGCCACCGTCGACGGCGTGCCGAGCACGATCAGCACCTGCTCCTGCGAGGCGCCGAGCGGTATCTGCTGCAACGCGCCGTCCGGCAGCACGTAGCCGCGTTGGAAGGTTTCCTGGAAGCAGCCGCCAAGCGTCAGCGCGAGCGCGAAAGCCAGCGCGTAGGTCGCAGCGCGCCCGCCTTTGATCCGCGAAAATTCCCCCGCCATGCCCAAGCTACCCCACACCCACCTTGCGTCCACCCGCCGCCTGCCATAACCCCGAAACCGGATGCGGCGATCCGCCGGCCCCCGGCAGATCGCCACCGCCGCGGCGAAAGACTAAGCTAATTCAATGATCCTATCGGCATTTCGGCGCAATTCGCAGGACCGCAACATTGCCGCGCTCTATGGCGCCATCGTGGCGCAGGCGCGTTCGGCGGCTTTCTACGTCGATTACGGGGTCGCCGATACGGTGCAGGGCCGGTTTGAGTTAATCGTGCTCCATCTGGTGCTCTTCCTGCGGCGGCTTGAGGGCGACAATGAGCCGGCCCGCGGGCGCGGGGCGACCTTTAAGCCGGCGCAGAGGCTTGGGCAGGCGCTGTTCGACCTGTTTTGCCGCGATCTCGATGCGAATCTGCGCGAAATGGGCGTCGGCGACCTTGCAGTGCCCAAGAGAATGCGGCGCTTCGGCGAGGCGTTTTATGGGCGGCAGGCGGCCTACCGCGCGGCCCTGGTCGCCGCCGACGAGCGGGAACTTGAGATGGCGCTGGCACGCAATATCTTCGAAGTCGCTGGCGTCGATGAGCGGGCGGCGCGGCTTGCGCGTTATACGCGCGCGACGGTGCAGCGGCTGGACGTGGAAGCAGAGGCAGCCGTGGTCGCCGGCAAGATCGCTTTTCCCAATCCCGCGGCCTTTGCCTCTTGCCGAGCATGAACATGTCTGAACACAAATCGGAAAATCACGAACCCGGCCGGCATGCGGGCGGCGGCCCTGGCCGCGAGTCCGATCCTTGGCAGGTGCCGGTAACGGTCGACGAGGTCGCGGAGACCGGGCAGCACTTCGACCTCGTCGCCGACGCGCCGGCGCGCGCCGGCGTGGCGCGGCTGGCGGGCTTGCCCGATCTGCCACGGCTGACCGCAAGTTTCGACGTGACCCGGCAGGGCGCCGGCGGGCTTCGCGTCGCGGGTTATGTTTCCGCTACCGTGACGCAGAATTGCGTGGTCACGCTCGAACCGCTTGAAAGCGAGATCGAGGAGGCGATCGACCTTGTGTTTCTGCCGCCGGCGGCAGCGCCGGAAGGGGGACGCGAATCGGA
>DATJTL010000418.1:0-8647 GCA_035503415.1 Xanthobacteraceae bacterium | reverse complement strand
TTGTCGGCCGAGAAGCCGACGAAGCAGGGGCAGTCGTGCGAGATGTTGTTGGTCATGTTGGCTTCGTAGACGGCGATGCCGGCGAACTGCGCCAGCGCGTCGATCGCCTTTGATGCCTCTTCGCTGCGGCCGGCATAGCCGGTGACCAGCACTGGATTCTCGGCGGTCAGCAGCCGGTCGGCCAGCGTGGCGACGAGCTTCGGGTCGGCGCCGCCGCCCGAAGTAGCGGCAAACTGATCGGCCGAATAGCGGCGGATCTCGTCGCTGCTCCAATGCTGGGTCAGCGTCTCGCGCTGCATCATCAGATAGACCGGGCCGCGCGGCTCGCTTTGCGCCATCGAATAGGCGCGGCGCAGCGCTTCCTTGACGACGACGCCGGACGGCAGCGTCCATTCCCATTTCAGGTAGGGGCGCACCAGGCTCGCCTGGTCGAACGGCTCCTGCACGAAGTGCACGTAAGTGTCGCGCGAGCCAACCAGTTCGTCGTTGGCCGTATAGGGGGCCTTGCCTGCCATCAGCAGCACCGGCAAGCGGCTGCGATAGGCGTTGTGCATGGCGTTGGCGGTGTTGGCAGTGCCGACGTCGACATGCACCAGCACGCCCTGGGCGCGGCCGGTGACCAAGGCGTAGCCCTGCGCCATGTGGGCGGCGGTATTTTCGTGCGGACAGTGCAGGATGCCCGGCATCGCTTCGCCGCGCTTCTTGCGATGCGCCATCTCTTCGATGATCGGCGCATGATCGGTGCCGAAATTGCAAAACAAATATTCGACGCCAAGTTCGGTCAAGCCTTCGAGAAAATAGTAGGCGGTGGCGAAAGCAGGAGCATTGGTCTTGCGGGCGGTGGACGTTTCCATGATGCGGTTACTCGTTGTTGGCTTGTGGTGAGGGATTGAGCGAACTCTGTCATTGCGAGCGAAGCGAAGCAATCCAGGGCGGCGATGAGGACAGCTGGATTGCTTCGTCGCTTTGCTCCTCGCAATGACGCTGTCAGGCCACCTTGCGCTGGACGGCGAGGCCGTCGAGATGCGCCAGCACTTCCTCGATATGCATCACGTCGGCGTATTTGTGATGCAGGTCGAATAGGTTGACCTTGTGGCTGATCATCGAACGGTCGTAGGTGCATTCCTCGACCAGCACGTTGTGGAAGCCATACGAGTAGGCATCGACGGTCGAGGCGCGCACGCAGCCCGAGGTGCTCTCACCGCAGATGATGAGCGAATTGACCCGAAGCATCTGCAGGTGCGCGATCAGCGGCGTGCCGAAGAAGCCGGAAGCGCGCTCCTTGTAGATCACGAGTTCTCCCCGCTGCGGCGCCAGCTCGGCCTTGATGTCGTAGATGTCGTCACGCTCTTTCTTCATGTTGCGATTGGTCGAATGCACGCCGCCGGTGTCGACGTGGCGCGTGGTATAGATGATCGGCACGCCGGCGCGGCGTGCCGCCGCGAACAGCTGCTGCGTCGGCGGCAGCGCCTTCCAGGCGTTCTCGCCGCAGGAGCCGGAGAATTCGCGGTCGACCTCGCGCACCGGCCGGCTGCCGCCCTGATAGGCCTTGTTATAAAGATCGATGGCGAGCACGGCCGGATTGTCGCCGACGTAAGTCTTGCGCCGGTAGGCCTGGTAGATCTCGATCGTATCGGTGTCGATCAGATCCTTCCAGCAATGGTCCTCGAAATCGCGCGCCATCGTTTGCTCCCGTACGTGTTGGGCTCACTTATAGCTTTGTTGGCCGCTTTGGCGAAAGCGCATAAGCGCCGGATAGTCATGTTTCAGGCGCGCGGCACCGCCGTTACCATGCACGTCCAATCGGTACGGGCAGGATCCTCGGCTAACCCACCTTTGCGGTCAGCCAGCCGTCGACAAAGGCAGCGATTTCGAGACTGTTCGTTTCCAGCATCAGCAGATGGCCGTTGCCGCGCAGCCCTATGTCCTCCAAACGGACGAATTCGGCATCCACTCCGGCTTGTTGCAGATAGCCGGCGGTGCAGTGATCGTACGCCGCGTGGTAGGAAGCTTCCGCTGTAGCGACCAGAACCGGAATCCCTGCCAGATTCTTCAGCCGCCGCGGCTTGCCCTTCTGCGACCAGCACGGCGCCAAGTCCGGCCCATCTGCCGCAGCTTGCTGCTCGAACTCAAGCGGTGACGCTGCGTTCACCGGCGGATCGTAGGTCAGCGGTAGACTGGTCAGTCCGAAGGGACGATCCGCGCCGGTTTGGAACAGCGCGTCCTTGTAAGGTGGACCGGCTGGCTCCAGCGCCACGATCCCTTTGACCAGATCTGGCCGCGCGTCTGCGATCAACCAGCCGAACAGGCCGGCTTGCGAGTGCGTCAGCAGCACCGCCGGTCCGATCCGATCCAGGAGCGCACTGCCCGCTGCTTGCATGAGGCCTTCGCTCTCGGGATTAGCGAGCGAGGCGACTTGGCTCGCATAAAACTGGTCGAATACCGGGTCGCCAGCCCGGCCCTTGCGCGGTCCGCCCGGCCACTGGGTGTGGAGTTTTGCTTGCGGCCAACCCTCGCTCTGCTCCGGGGCGGTGAACATTTTTTCGATCACCGGGACCGCGACCGTTTTGACCGCGCCGTCGAGCCCCGGCTGCCAGGCTGATCGCCCGCGCGCCGGCTGATCGACCATGCAGACCTGCCAGCCGTGCTCGGCGAACCACTCCGCCCAGCCTTGGCGGCCATCCGGCGTGGTCATCCAATTGATCGCGGTCTGTGCCACTCCATGAATCAGGACGAGCGGGTACGGATGTGTGATCTCCTCGGGTGTGAGTACTTCGACGTACATCTGCCCATGCATGACCCTCGCGTCGGGCGGTCCTGCATAAGTCCCGCCGACAAAGAAGCTCTGATGGCGAATGGCATTCACCGGCTATTCCATCCGCACGTTTTTGGAGAAATCGTAGTTGGTGGCGTGGTCGCACTCGTAGACCTGCACGCGCCGGGTTTTGTCATAACCCGGATCAAAGATGCGCCGCAGGAAGGCGAGCTGCAGCGCCCAGGCGGCCTCGGCGGCCTCGCGGCGATAGCGTCCCGGCATGGTGTCGTTGAGCCAGCCGTGAGGGGCGCCGGCGAAAACCTTGATCGTATAGGTCTTGTCGTGACGGTCGAGACCGTTGCGCAAGCGGCGCACATCGTCGAGCGAGATCAAATGGTCGGTCTCGCCAAAAAGACCGAGCACCGGACATTCGACGCGCGCCAATATGTCGTCCAGCGGCTTTATGTTGCGTTCGTTGGGCTGCCATTCGCGTGATGCTGCCGCCCCATACCACACCAGCGCCGCGGCGATGTTGTTTTTGCTTTTACCTTCGGCGGCCAGAACCAGCGGATGCCGGCCGGTTTGGCACACGCCCTTGACGGCGATTTGCCGCGCGTCGACTTGCGGCAGCGCAGCAAGTTCCATGACGGCATTGTCGAGATATTCGATCGCTTCGGCGTCTTTTAGTGCATAGCCGGCGTCGCCGCGGTGCAGCGCATTCTGATCGGGATGCTTGTAGAAAAAATCCGGAGCGATGCAGACGAAGCCGTCGCGCGCGAATCTTTCGGCGAGATCGCAGGTGTGTTTCACCAGGCCATAGCGTTCGTGCATGAGCACGATTGCCGGGAGTTTTTCTTTGCCGCTGCCGGTCGGCATGGCGATAAATGCTGGCAAGCCTCCGGCGCAGCGGATTTTTTTTGTCGCAATATCAGTCACTGTCCCTCCCCTCGAAGTTCCAAACAAAGTCCTAATACCGGTGGCCGCCCACAAGTGTGATGCTAGCGCCGGTAAAGTTCCAACGCCATGCACGCAAATTTAATCTGTTCGGCGAACTAAGCCCGAACGTCGCCACAATGCTTTGCCAGGGTTGCTGCTGATTGAGGAAAGGGACGTGCTCAATGAAATGGCGGTCAATCTTGGCCGGCGCGCTGGCGTCGGCGCTCTCTGGCGTTGTGTTCTCATCGGCGGCCTTGGCGGACGTCGTCATCACCGGTGATCCGGGTGGTGAGGTGGCCGCCTATGTGCAGAGATTCCATCAAATCCGTGACTCCGGGCAACGCGTCGTGGTCGATGGGGCCTGTCTGTCGGCCTGTACTTTGCTGACCGCGATCATTCCGCATGACCGGATCTGTGTCACCCCCCGGGCGATGCTCGGCTTTCACGCCGCCTCCTACTACGACGATGTGTCGCGCCAATTCGTACCGACGCGCGCCGGCAGCCGCCTGGTGATGAGCTACTACCCGCCGCAAATCCGCCACTGGATCGACCGGCATGGCGGCCTGACGCCGCACCTCATCCAGCTGCGCGGCCGCGAGCTCGACGCGATGTATCGGCCCTGCCAATAAGGCAGGCTTAACCGCACCTGTCGGGGCTCAGCCCGGACTTCCGAAGCCGGCGAAGCGAGTTGTCGCCGGCTTCGTTCCGGCCTATCTAGCGGGCATGCCTGAGAGCGTTGCACGCCGTCCGCTGTCGCGGCCGCTCATAGCGGCCGCAGGCGCGATCGGTGTCGCGCTCGCGGGTACAGTCTTGCTTTGGGCGCATTATGGCGCGACCGTGTTTTTCGAAACGATCCGCGCCCGTTTCGTGGCGTGCTTCGGCTGAGATTGAGATAAAGCGGTGAACTCAAAAGCCTCACGCATCGTCATCATGCTCGGCGCCTTTCTGGGCGGCCTTGTGCTGTTTCTCGGCGCCATCTTCCTGGTGACAGGGCTTTCGCCGTCGCCAACCGCCAGTGCCTCCGCGATCGGCGGGCCGTTCAGCCTTGTCGACGAGAACGGCAAGGTTTTTTCCGACCAGGACATGAAGGGAAAGCCGTATCTCGTCTTCTTCGGCTATACCCACTGCCCGGATATCTGCCCGACCACCTTGTTCGAAATGTCGCAGCTCTTCCGCAAGCTCGGTCCGGATGCGGATAAGGTTGGCGCCCTGTTCATCACCGTCGATCCCACACGGGACACGCAGGCGGTGATGAAGGAGTATATGGCGAGCTTCGATCCGCACCTGCTCGGGCTCACCGGCAGCCAGAACGCGATCGATCAGGCGATCAGGGACTATCGGGTTTACGCCAAGAAGGTACCGCTGGAAGGCGGCGACTACTCGATGGATCACACCGCTCTTGTCTATCTGATGGACAAGGACGGCCATTTCGTCGCACCGTTCAACATGCAGCGAAAGGCCGACGCCGAAGCGGCGGATTTGCGGCATTATCTGTGATCAAGCCTAGCGCATAAGCGCGCCGCCCGCGGTCGCCATGATGGTCGTCGGCGCGACCGGACGGGAAGCGTTGCGCGCCTTCATTCGTCGCTTTGATCCGCCAACGCGTGAGTTTCTTGCAAGGCCGTGTTCGGTCTTCTCCCAGCGCTGCGGATCGTGGACGAGCTGGAAAAGCGCGCGCCAAGCCGCAAGCGAGAGCAGAAGCCAATAGACCGGGGTCAGGGCGAGCACCCAGGCGTAGGACAACAGTCCGCGGCGCTGCAATCCGACCAGATCGAGCGCCGCGTTCGAGCCGTAGCCGGCGAGCAGCGCGGCGATGAAGACCGGCGCGTCCTGCCCCAAGGCAGCCAGCGCCCGCAGCGGCGGGTGGCCGAGCAGTGCATAGCAAAGCCCGGCCATGAAGAAGGGGTGGACCAGCGCCGCCAGCACGTTGCAGGTGAGGAAAAGCTGAAATGCGGCCGTGCCGGCAAAGCCGAGTTCGCGGATCAACGTGATTGGCTGGCGCATATGAACGCACCAGGTTTGCATCCAGCCCTTGTACCAGCGGGTGCGCTGCTTGAGCCAAGGCACGAGCCGCGCCGGGGCTTCCTCGTAGGTTGCGGACGGCAGTGTCGCGGCGCGAAAGCCAAGCCGATGCAAACGAATGCCGAGATCGGCATCTTCCGTCACGTTGTAGGGATCCCAGCCGCCGCTAAGACGCAGTGCGGAGGTGCGGAAATGGTTCGATGAGCCGCCGAGTGGAAACGGCAGTCGCAGTGCGGCAAGGCCGGGCAGAAGCACGTCGAACTGGCCCGCATAATTCGCCGTGAACATGCTGGTCAGCCAATTGTCGGCGGTGTTGTCGATGGTGAGACTCGCTTGCAGACAGGCGAGCCGATCCTCGCTTGCCGTGAACGCGGCGACCGCGCGCCGCAACTGATCGGGTTCAGGCGCATCTTCGGCGTCATAGACGGCTGTGAATGGGCCGCGCGCCAACGGCAGAGCCGCATTGAGCGCTTTCGGTTTCGTGCGTGGTCCGACCGCCGGCGCAATAATGGTCTCGAACGGAGGTCCGAGATCGAGCCGGTCCAGTGCGCGCCTGGTTTCGCCGTCGTCGGCTTCGAGGACGAATTTCACGTCAAGCTTCTCGATTGGATAATCCGGTATTATGGCGCAAACGCCACAAGCCTGACTGCGGGGCGCGACCTACATTGGCCGCATGGCCGACAGCCGCACCGCTGAAACCCTTAAGCGCAAGCGCGACGACATCGCCCGCTCGATCGCCGCCTACGAGAAGAAGCTGAACCAGGCCAAGGCCGATCTGGCGCACATCAACGCGGCCATCCGCATATTCGAGTTGGGCGACGCGGAGGGGAAGTTCTCTGCCCCCTACGTTGACATCTACAGGATGTTCAAGCGGGGCGAGATGGCGGCCATCTGCCGCGAGGCTCTAAAGGATGGCCCCCGCGATACCCGTCAACTGGCGCAAGCCGTAATGGCGGCGAAGGGCCTTGAAACGGGAGACAAGGTACTCGCCAAGGCGATCTCGTACCGGCTCATTCATGCCCTGCGGATACAGGCGCGGGGCGGCAGGATTGTCGGAGTCGGGCGACATAAGGCCGCGCGGGTGTGGCGGTTGCCGGAGACGCTGTTGTAATCGGCGATTTCGCCGGGATTACCGGAGTTGCCCTGTTGCAACACTAAGTCGGATAGTTGCCGTTAGGAACATTCTCCTAACTTGCGCGTAACCGTTGATTCAATTAGAAATTTTTCGTTAAGAAAGGGCTTGACAAGGAGATTTTTATTTACGCGACCAGCCCTAGAGTTTATTGACACGGGCTTTTCCGAATCATAGGTTACACAAGTCTGGGTAATTCCTTGGCAAGCGTCTCTCAGGAGATAAGCCCCGTTTGACGTGGCCGCCCCTGGGTTCCAGACACCCTAAAGCCCGCTAACGCGGGCTTTATTTTTTCCAGCTTCCCCAATCATCTCTATAGCCAATGATTGGCGCCACAAGCGGAACGAACGTCTTGTCGTGATGTTCGTAATTGCGAAAAAGCGACCACGATAAGAAGTCGACCGCTTGGAGCCCCAATATGTCGGAAGATTCTTCGTGGCTGATAGATAGGCCGAGATCGTGGTTGCAGTCTCCGACCAAGCGGGTTTCTAAATAGCCGTCAAATTTCAGTTTGCTGTGAGTTTCCTTATTTCTCTGATCCACTACGATTTCGAGTGGGCCGCTGAAATGCTCGGCGTAAGCTCGACACAATAAGGTGCCGCAGAGAAAATTGTACGCAATGCCATATTCAGCATTCATTATCGACTTCGATAAGTATGATTTTTTAGCAATCGAATAGTGAAGTTTCCCAGTACTCGCCGCGATCGATCCTAATATTTCTTTGATCAGGTCGACGCGCTTATCACTAATGGCTTTCGGGATTCCCGGTATATGGTCTGCACCCCATAGAGTTGTGCCCTTAATCTCCACAGTCTTCGGCCAACCATCATTGTAAAGACGCGCCTTGAATTTTTTCATACGCTTCTCAAGCGCCTTAAGATCTGGCGTGCAAAGCGCCGCTATTAAGAAATGCTGGCTTGATCCGGACTTTTGCCCCAATTCGCCAGACTCGTCGATAAACAAATAATACATCGCGCCATTCCCGACCACCCTTCCGGTTATAGTCAGAATACGCAACTTGCAAGATTTTCTATTGTTGCAGTGCGGAATTGTTATGCCGCTGCCAATAGCCGCTGAAGTCCACACTCGGCTTATTTGCCATCGCTAGACCGGCTAGGCGCGTCACCTGCTCGCCGTTGGACTCGCGGCGGTTATCCTCCCGCCATGACGCCTCTTGCGCATAGCGAAGCAAATACGCGCCGGCGATATGGTGGTGGTGGCCGATCTCGGCGCGGCGCATGCGGCTGAAAAATTCCTCCGCCCAATTCGTGCAAGCGCCGTCGAGGCTGTAAGCCTCTTGGTGATTGATCCGGAACACCTCGTAACGCTTGTGCAATTCTTCCCATGACGGGGCTTCGTCGGCGTTCAGGATCGTGCCCTTGGCGACGTGCGTCCGCAGGAACGACATTGCCTTGGCTTCGCTCTTGAACACGGCAGGAACCGAATTGCCGCCGCGTTCGCGGACCACGACCACCACTTGCCGCTTGCCGTTTTGATTGCGGGCGAAGCGCCGATCGCGGCGGTTCTCACGGATATTGGCGGGCTTCACATAGCCGCCGAAATAGCCACCATCCACTTCCGCGATCTTGCCTTCCCCACCGACAACGCGGCCCTTCAATTCTGCGGCCATCGCCTCGCGGAGCTTGTGCAGCAGCACGAAAGCGCACTTGTAGGACACGTTCAGGTCCCGCGAGAGCGCCAGCGCCGACTTGCCTTTGACCTCATTGCAGAAGATCGCGATGGCCGCGAGATAGCAGCGCAGCGGCAGCTTGTGCGAAGCGAACAGCGTGCCAGAGGTAATC
>DATJTL010000417.1:0-4040 GCA_035503415.1 Xanthobacteraceae bacterium | reverse complement strand
GCGCGGGAAGCGGTCGAACACGCCGCCGGAAATCAGCCGGATGACGTGCACGGCGGTCTCGATGTGCCAGCCCCAGGCGCCGCCGGCGAGCATCTCGGTCAGCATCGGGTTAAAGCCGCCGTAATAGGTATCGAGCACCGGCTTGGGCGGCGGCGTCGGATGCAGGTAGATTGGCACCGCGAGTTTCTCGGCGCATTCAAGGATCGGCGAATAGACCGGATCGTCGAGATAGCGTCCGCGATTATGGCCGTTGATCACCGCGCCCTTGAAGCCGGCGCGGACGCGCCGTTCCAATTCCTGCGCGGCGTTGCCCGGCGCCGACGTCGGCACCGTGGCGAGACCGGCAAAGCGCGCGGGATTTTTTTGCACCGCCTCGGCGAGGTAATCGTTGGCTTCGCGCGCGAGCGCGATCGCCTCGGCCGCCTCCAATTGCTCGACGCCGGGCGAAGTGAGCGAGAGCACCTGCATGTCGATGCCGGCGGCATCCATCTCGGCGAGTCTCTTGGCGCCGATGTCGCATAGCCGTTCAATCAGGTTGGCATATCGGCCGCCGACCGTCTCGGCCCGGTGTTTCAGTTCGCGACCGGGGCCGTCGAAAAATCCCGGCATGGCGTAGTGTTCTTCAAGCGTGATGGTGCGCATGATGTTTCACAGTCCAAACAATTTTTCTGCGTTGATGTGGGCGATGCGTTCGCGGTCGGCGGCAGACACCGGCAGCTGTTCCAGAAAGGCGCGCGCCGCCGCCATCGAGCCATAGGGATAGTCGACCGAGAACATGATGCGCTCGACGCCGACTTCGAGCAGAAGATCGAGGAAGGTCGCCGGAAAATTGAAGCCGCCGAATGTGTAGTGCACGTTCTGCCGCAGATAGGCGGCGAACGGACGCTCCAGCTTGGTCATCTCCTTCGCCATGTTGCGGTCGAGCCGCGGCAGCATGAACGGCAGGCCTTCGCCCAAGTGGCCGATCACGATTTGCAATTGAGGAAAGCGGTCGAACACGCCGCCGAGGATTACGCGGATGAGGTGGACGGCGGTTTCGATGTGCCAGCCCCAGCCGGCGCCGGCGAGCATGGCGGTGACCGGCGGCGCAAAGCCCCCATAGGACGCCTCGATTACCGCTTTCGGCGGCACTGTGGGGTGCAGATAGATCGGCACGTTGAGCGCTGTGGCGCACTCGAAGATCGGCCAGAAGAACTTGTCGTCGAGATAGCGACCACGCGTGTGGCCGTTGATCAGCGCGCCCTTGAAGCCCAGTTCGCGAACCGCGCGCTCGAATTCGGCTGCCGCCTTGTCGGGCGCTGCGACGGGCAGCGCGGCGAATCCGTGAAAGCGCTTCGGATGCGCCTTGACCACGCCGTGTAGAAACTCGTTGCTGTCGCGAGCGAGCGTGATCTGCTCGGCGGCTTCAAGCTGCTCCAGTCCCGGCGCGTTGAGCGAGAGAATCTGCACGTCGATGCCGCCGGCATCCATCTCGGCCACGCGCTTGTCGCCGACCTCGCTGAGCTGTTCGATGATCTTGAGCCCGCGGGCGCCGGTTCGCAGAAGGCCCTCTTTGAGTTGGCGCCCGGCGCCATCGAGGAAGCCTGGACTCGCAAAATGTTCTTCGACTGTGACGGTTCGCATCGTCTTTCCTTGTTGCCTTGTTGTTGCGCTGAACGGAGAAGGCGTTGAGCGGGGGAGGCGTTTCGACCGAAGCCTATACACGCCCCTTCACTGCGTCATGCAAGCCTCTCGCAAGCCGCTCTCGCAAGCCTCTCGCCGCGGCGCCGCTTCGACGTTACGATGGCAAGGCCGGGATATTGCGACGAACGCGTGCGGCACCAAACGCGATGGAGGGGTCCCATGCCCACCTTCAAGCTTCCCTTGTCCGGCGATGTCGTGCAATCGATCAACCCGTTCACGGCCTTCATGACCGGCGGACAGTTCGGGCTGATCAATATCAATCTCGGTCAATCGAGCGAGCCCAAGGTCGAGGAAGAGGTTCTTTCCGATGTCGCCAGCTACGGCAAGCAGCTTGGCCGCATCGGCGACTCCCTCATCGTGCTTCTCGATCATTTTCATCCGCGTAAGCCGCTGACCGATGAGGAAAGCGCGGCGATCGATGCGCTGAAGGAGATGCTGAATGGGATCGCGGACGTGAAGGAACGGCACAAGCGAACCGCGCTGCGCCCGCGTTCCGCTGCGCCTAGCCCTTAGGAGTGATGGAAGGTTTCGCGCAGCCTCAAGCGGTCCGCGCGCGCCTCAGGCGATCTTGGCTTCGCTCGGCTACGTTGGCGCGACCGTCGACGATCGCATAGGCGCGCTCGAACGTAGAGGCGAGCCTGGCTTCGAGCGTACGTCGCGCCGTCTCGATTGCCGCCGGCTCTGCATCTGCGGCCACCCGGAGTGGTTCACCGATGGCGACGGCGAAGCGGCCAAACGGTAGACTGACGGCGGAACGGTCCCAGTTTTCGAGTTGGATGCGCCGGCTCGTTGCCGGAATCACCGGATAGATCGGCCGGCCGGACACGCGGGCCAGTTCGATGATGCCGCGCCCGACGACCCGCGAGACCTTGGGCACGTCGGCAGTGAGTGCGACGTTGCAGCCATCCGCCAGCGCTTCGACCATCCGTCTGAATCCGGTAACGCCGCCTTTGCGGTGAAAGTCGCGGCCGTGAGAGCCGGACCCGCGGATCGGCTCGATACCGAGCCGCTGTGCGGCGACCGCGTTGATCGCGCCGTCGCGATGACGCGAGATGAGGCTCTTCACTCGCCAGCGTTCGTGCTTGAAGAAAGGCGCCATGAAGTGCTGGCCGTGCCACATCGCGAAAATGACCGGCAGATCGGCGTTGATGCGGTCGTAGATGTCCGGTGGATCGACCTGGAAGGTATTGCTCAGCCGGACCAGCCGTAGGTATTCAGCCGCCAGTACACCGACCGATGCTTGCATCCACGACTTGCGGAACAGAGTTCCAAGCATATTCATCGAGTGTAAATACCTACTCTACGCTAAACGACTGTTGCTTTTACAGGCAGCCCCGCCGCTCGACAAGCTGAGCGACGACTTGATACTTATTCGATTACCTCCAAATTACAGTTTCCCCCGGAATAATCCGTTGCTCCCAAATGGGAGCGTGGCAACGTTACCCGCCGCTGCGTTCATCCGCCGTAGAAGACGTTGTCGCCCAGGTCCTTCATTTCCAGGATGGCGGCGTCTGGGCGCCCGGCAGGCGGCTGATTGAGGTGCGCCTCCACCACTTCGCCGACCACGATATGATGATCGCCCTGCTCAACAATCGCGGTCACACGGCATTCAACCGCCCCGGGTGCATTGTCGAGGATCGGCGCTCCCGTCGAGCCTTTGCGATAAGGCTGACCGCTCAATTTGCCCTCGCTGACCTGGGTCGGCTTGAAGAACGAAAATGCGACGCCCTTCTGTTCTTTGCCGAGCATGTTGAGCGCGAACGTCCGCGTCTCCTTTACGATCTTGTAGGCGCCCGAGTCGGTCTTGACCCCAACAACGACCAGCGGCGGTGCGAAGGCGGATTGCGTGACCCAGTTCACGGTCGCCGCCGCAACATTGCCTTTGCCGTCGTCCGCGGTGAGCACGTAGATGCCGTAGGGGATCATGCGCAGCACCGTTTTCTTTGCGTCCGCGTTCATTGCTTCCTCGCCTTTCCGAAGTGATCAAAACGGATCGCAAACCTAGCCGGTCAAGGCTGTGTCGCGCAATCGGGCGAGAATCCTGCGGCACGGCTGGCGAGCACCTGATTGTCTTGGCATTTTAGCAAAATTCGGAAGCAGTATTGCAGACACAGCAAACAACCCTGCCAGTCACCTCCCGCGGAACTGCGGAACCGAAGGTGCCAGTTTATCGTTCTCTGTGTCGTTCCAATATCTGGGTCGGAAATCGTCAATTTGGCCGAAAGTGCAGCTGGAGGACAACGCCATGAACACCGCTGTGCATCAATTGGTTCAGCTTATTCTGCAGGGCATCACCTGGGTGCTCAAGACCGCTGAAGCGTTATGGGTCTGGTCGTGGTCGCAAATCACCTCGGTAT
>DATJTL010000416.1:0-13231 GCA_035503415.1 Xanthobacteraceae bacterium | reverse complement strand
ACTCAAAGCCGCCAATATCGGAACGAAGACCGGCGCGATCGATGCAGAAACCACGCCGCTGCGCGACCCTGACCTCTACAAATACAACTTAAACCTCGCCGACATCGCAGAGGTTTGGCGCCGCGGCAGCGTAATCGCGTCCTGGCTCCTCGATCTCACCGCCGCGTCGCTGATCGAAGATCCCGCGCTGGGCAAATTTGCGGGGCGCGTGTCCGATTCCGGCGAAGGCCGCTGGACGATCAAGGCGGCCATCGACGAGGGCGTGCCGGCGCATGTGCTATCGTCGGCGCTCTATGAACGGTTCAGTTCACGCGGAGACGCTGATTTCGCCGACAAGGTGCTTTCCGCGATGCGCTATCAGTTCGGCGGCCACATCGAAAAGTCGCCCGCGCAGCGTGCCGGATAACAGAGGAGCGAACGCCGAGCATCATACAAAGCTGAAACGGGCTGAACAGCCAGGGGCTGGACGAGCTCGTGATAGCGAAAGTTCGGCTTCGAACCTGAACGGATAGTCTTTATCGCCGCGGAGCGGCGCGCAATGTACCGCGCCACTACCGCCGCCGCCGCCGAACCAGATAGGGAGTCAGGAAGTCGATGCTAGACAAGCCGAGTGACAACACCCGACGAAAGGCTAAACAGCAGACCGCGAGCGTCCCAGCAGCGCCGCCGTGCGCCATGGTGATCTTTGGCGCGGCCGGAGACCTCACGAAGCGTCTGGTCGTGCCCGCTCTCTACAACTTGGCAAACAGTCACCGACTGTCCGACGAATTTCGTCTCGTTGGCGTCGACTTGTCGGATATGAGCGCGGAGCAATGGCGCACGCACCTTACGGATGCGATGAAAGGATACGTCGCCAAAGATGGCGAGTTCCATCTTGACGAATTTGTGCAGACCTCCTGGCAATGGCTTACCGAGCGAATGAGCTATCTGCCGGGCGATCTCAATAACCCGGACACCTACCGCCGACTGGGTGAGCATCTGGCGGGATTGGACAAGGAGGCCGGCACCGCAGGCAACCGCCTGTTCTATCTTGCGGTCGCCGACCGCTTCTTTGGCCCGGCGATCACCGCGCTCGGAGCCGCAAACCTTACGACCGAGGGTAAGGGTCAATGGCGCCGAGTCATCGTCGAAAAGCCCTTCGGTCACGACTTGGCGTCGGCCATAGCCCTCAACACCGAGATCCTGAAGGTGCTTCGAGAGGACCAGATCTATCGGATTGATCATTTCCTCGGCAAAGAGACGGTCCAGAACATTATGGCGCTGCGCTTTGCCAACGGCCTGTTTGAGCCGCTCTGGAACCGGCATCAGATCGAGCATGTTCAGATCACCGCAGCCGAGACGGTCGGCGTTGAGGGGCGCGGCAAGTTCTACGAGAAGACCGGGACGCTGCGCGACATGGTGCCCAACCACTTGTTCCAGCTACTGACAATGACGGCAATGGAGCCGCCGATCTCTTTCGATGCCGACGAGGTCCGCACCAAGAAAACCGATGTCATTCAGGCCATCGAGCCGCTCGATCCGGCACGGGTGTCCCAGGATGCCGTGCGCGGGCAGTATGACGCCGGGCGGGTATTGGGCAAACAGGTTCGCGCATATCGCCAGGAACCCAATGTAGCCCCCAATTCAACGACCGAGACATATATTGCTTGCAAGCTGAACATCGACAATTGGCGCTGGGCGGGCGTGCCGTTCTACCTGCGCACCGGGAAATATTTGAAGCGCCGGTCGACTGAGATCGCGATCCGCTTTCATCAAGCACCGTATGCGCTGTTCCGCGGGACAAACGTAGAGCGAATGCATCCCAACTGGATGATCCTTCGCATTCAGCCGGACGAGGGTATCGCGCTGGAGTTCGCGGCCAAGCATCCCGGTCCCACCGTCAAGCTGGACACCGTCAGCTTGGACTTCTCTTACAAGACCTACTTCAATATCGAATCCCAAACCGGATACGAGACGCTGATCTACGACTGCATGATTGGCGACGCCACACTATTTCAGCGCGCCGACACCGTCGAAACCAGCTGGCGAGTCGTGCAACCTATTATCGACACCTGGACAAACAATCCGGCGCGGGACTTTCCGAACTATGTCGCCGGCAGCGATGGCCCCGCCGCGGCCGACGAGCTCCTGGCGCGCGACGGCCGCGCATGGCGGCCCCTCGGCTGAGCGGGGCCCGAGAGACCGATGTCAGGGAAGCGCAAGATCTCCTTGGTGCTTGCGGACGTAGACGGCACGCTCGTCACCGAAGAGAAAATCTTGACCGAGCGGGCGCGTGCCGCCGTGAAAGCGTTGCAGCGCGCGGGCATCCGCTTCGCCATCACCAGCGGCCGGCCGCCGCTCGGCATGGCCATGCTGTTTGACGCGCTCGACATCGAAACGCCGATCGCCGGCTTCAACGGCGGGCTCTTTGTCGACCGGCATCTCGCAATTCTGGAACAAAAGACAGTACCTCCCGATGTTGCGCGCCAGGCAATCGATCTGATGCAGGCGCGCGGTCTCGATACCTGGGTCTACAGCGGCAATGACTGGCTGATCACCAAGGCGGGCGCGCCGCATGTGGCCCGCGAGGCCTGGACCGTCAAATTCGAGCCGAAAGTCGTGCCCGATGTTCACGAGCATTTGCAGCACGTCGCCAAGATCGTCGGGATAAGCGACGATCTCGACAAGGTGCGACGCTGCGAAGCCGAGGCGCAGGCTGCGTTCGGCCAGCATGCCACCGCCAACCGGTCGCAACCCTATTACCTCGACGTTACCAATAAGAATGCGAACAAGGGCGCCGTAGTGGAATATCTCACGCAGCACGTCGGTGTGCCCGCGCAGGAGATTGCCACCATTGGCGATCAACCAAACGACGTGCTGATGTTCAAGCGCTCTGGATTCAGCATCGCCATGGGTAACGCCTCGGACGAGGTCAAGGCGCAAGCCACGGCCACCACCGCTTCCTACAATGATGAAGGTTTTGCCAAGGCGATGGAGGCCTTCATTCTCGCTCCAGCAAGGCAATAAGCCAGCGAGGCAATAAGCATATGGGCAAGGCGATCGGGCGCATCGAAATATTGCCGGACCCGCTTGCGCTGGCGCACCACGCGGCGGAGTGGATGACACAGGCGGCGCTCGCGGCGCACGGCCCGTTCCAGGTCTCGCTCTCCGGAGGTTCGACGCCGAAGACGCTGTATGGATTGCTGGCGTCGGATGAATTCAGAGGGCGTTTCCCGTGGCCGCGTGTTTCCTGGTACTGGGGCGACGAGCGCTTCGTCCCCTATGATCATCCCGACAGCAATTATCGGATGGCGCGCGAAGCCATGCTCGCCAAAGCGCCGGTGCCGCCGGAGAACATTCATCCCGTCCCGACCGACGGCACTCCGGAGGACGCGGCGCGGCGTTACGAGCAAACATTGCAAGACGCATATGGCGCCGCAACTCTTGATCCGCAGCGCCCGCTGTTCGATGTCACGCTGCTCGGGCTTGGTCCCGATGGGCACACCGCATCGCTGCTTCCCGGAGAACCTGTTCTGGATGAGCGCAAGCGCTGGGTGGCCGCGGTCTCACATGGCCGGCCCGAGGTCCGCATCACCATGACCTATCCGGCGATCGAGAGCAGCCGCCGCGTCGCGTTTCTCGTGGCCGGCGAAGAGAAGACCGGGATATTCACCGCGATACGCACTGGCAACAGTGAGGTGCCGGCGGCGCGCGTCCGGCCGGTGGGCGAGTTGTTTTGGTTTGTCGATCGAGCGGCCGCCGGCACAGAGGCAGTGCCCCGTCGCACAGGGACGCATGAGCGATGAGGTCCAGAAGAGCTTCCATGCCGGAAGCCGAGCGTGTGAAATCTCTCGACCCTCGTGCAATCCTCGTCATCACTGGCGTCGTGGGCAGCGGGAAGACGACGGTGGCAACCGCACTCGTGCGACGGCTCGGCTGGCCGTTGCAGGAAGGTGACGAACTCGATCCGCCCGCGTTCGCCAAGATACGCTCCGGTCATCCGCTCGATACCCGCGATCAGTGGCCCTGGCTCGCAAAGGTGGCCGCATGGATCGACGATTGTCATGAGCTCGGCACCGGCGGCGTGATCACCTGCTCGGCGCTCAAGCGCAGTTTTCGCGACTTTCTGACCCGTGGCCGACCCGACGCGCGCATCGTTTATTTGCACGGCGACAGACCGCTGATCGAGGAGCGCCTCGTCGCACGCAGCGAGCATCCCGTGCTCCACGATATCCTCGACCGCCACTTTGCGATCCTGGAGGAACCCGACCCCGACGAGGATCCAATCGTCGTGGACGCGAGCCGGCCTGTGGTCGATATCGTTGCAAAGATTTTGGGCGAACTCGCTCCGCAGGCGACGGAGAATCGACCAGCTGTTGTGGCCCGCGATAGCAACGAGCGGCCCGCCAACCCGCCGGTCGAGCCGTGCGGACCGCGGTCGCATCCAAGTCCCGGCCCCGCGTCGAGTCGCGGGAAATTCAAATCCGACCTCCCGCTTCGCATCGAGGACTATGCGCTGATCGGCGATTGCACGACTGCCGCTCTTGTCGGCCGCAACGGCTCGATCGACTGGTTGTGCTGGCCACGCTTCGACAGCAATGCCTTGTTCGCGGCGCTCATCGGCAACTCCGAACACGGACGATGGCGAATCTTTCCTGCCGATCCGACGCCACGCGTCAGCCGCGCTTATCGCGATGGCACATTGGTTCTTGAGACGGTGTTCGATACGGCGGATGGCCGTGTCGCCCTGATCGATTTCATGCCGATCGCCGGCTCTGGCTCCTCGGTCATTCGCCTGGTGAAGGGGCTCCGCGGCAAGGTGGCGATGCAATTGCATCTGGCGCTACGGTTCGACTATGGCATCACTCTGCCCTGGGTGACGCGGCTCGATGACGGATCTGGCTTGAGCGCCGTTGCTGGAGCGAACCAAGTGGTGCTGCGCTCGCCCGTCCCGCTGCGGGGTGAAAGTTTCGCGACCATCGCAGAATTTGACGTTAGCGAAGGGCAATGTGTCCCGTTCGTGTTGACGCATGCCCCATCTCATCTGCCGATGCCGCCTGCGATCGACTGGAGCACGGCCCTGGAGGAGACGGAATCGTTTTGGCGGCGCTGGTCGGATCGTTGCTCTCATACCGGACCGTGGAGAGAGCCGGTAAAGCGCTCTTTGTTGACGCTGAAAGCTCTTACCTATGCTGAGACCGGGGGAATCGTCGCCGCACCCACCACTTCGTTGCCGGAGCAGTTAGGCGGGGAGCGCAACTGGGATTACCGTTACTGCTGGCTGCGAGATGCGACCTTTACGTTGATGGCGCTGATGTCAGTCGGCTATCGCGACGAGGCGCAGGCGTGGGGACAATGGCTGTTGCGCAGCGTGGCTGGAAGCCCGAACCAGCTCCAGATCATGTATGGACTGTCCGGCGAGCGGCAGCTCATCGAGTGGGAAGTCCCGTGGCTGCCAGGCTATCATGGTGCCGCGCCGGTCCGTGTTGGCAATGCGGCTTCCGGTCAACTTCAGCTTGATGTCTATGGCGAGCTCATCGACTCCCTTTCCCAGGCGCGAGCGCACAGTCTTTCTCTTGCTCCCGTTGGGTCGGGCTGGGCGCTGCAGCGGAAATTGATCGAGCATCTCGAGCAGATCTGGGAGGATCCGGACGATGGGATCTGGGAAATAAGAGGCAATCGTCGCCACTTCACTTTTTCCAAGATCATGACGTGGGTCGCTCTCGATCGCACGGTGCGCGATGCCGAGCGGTTCAAGATTCAGGCGCCGCTCGAATCCTGGCGCAAAGTGCGCGACCGCATGCATGCGACGATTTGCGAGCTTGGATTCGACGGCGAGAACAACACCTTCACACAGAGCTTCGGCAGCAAGGAGCTTGACTCTAGTCTGCTGCTGATTCCCATGGTCGGTTTTCTGCCAGCAGACGATCCACGCGTGCGCGGCACCGTTGCGGCGATCGAGCGCGAGCTCATGATTGACGGCCTGGTCTTGCGCTATCGAACGCAGGCAGAAATTGACGGCCTGCCGCCGGGAGAGGGTTTGTTTCTTCCCTGCAGCTTCTGGCTTGCAGGGAATTATAAGCTACAGCACCGCGACCACGAGGCACGCGCCCTGTTCGAGCGACTACTCTCGCTGCGCAACGATGTCGGCCTGCTCGCGGAAGAATACGATCCTCGAGCGCAGCGGCAGGTCGGCAATTTCCCGCAGGCATTCTCGCATCTCGCCCTCATCATGACCGCCTTGAGCTTGCACGATGTCGGCCCTGCCCAGCAACGCGGGCACGGGGCGAGGCCTGCCTCGTGACTCCCGCATGAGAAGGTACGATGTCAACTCTTGCGACCGTGCCGTCCGCTATTGCAGATCCCTCGCCTGCCGCGGCGAGTCTCCGCGGTCTTGACTGGGTCAATTTCTTTCTTGCCGGCGCGTTGGCAGGCTTCGGTCCCTACGTGGCCGTCTATCTTGCCGATCAGAAATGGTCGCAAGAGAACGTCGGCTTCGTTCTAAGCGCAAGTGCGTTCGGCGGTTTGCTCAGCCAATTGCCGGGGGGCGAGCTGCTGGATAACACCCGTTCGAAGCGGGTGATCGTGGCCTTGGGCGTGCTCATACTGGCTCTCAGCGCCCTGATTATCGAATTTGCGCCCACTTTTCCGCTCGTTTTAATGGCGCTGACGCTACAGGGATGCACCGGCGCGATCCTGGGGCCGGCGATCGCCGCGATTAGCCTTGCACTCGTCGGCCACGTGGCCCTGTCCGAACGGCTCGGGCGCAATATGCGCTTTGCCGCCGTGGGAAGTCTTGGCGCAGCGGCGCTCATGGGGCTGGTTGGATATGCCTTTTCGTACAAGGCAATATTTCCGCTGGTCGTCGTGCTCACTCTGCCTTTGTTTTTTGCTCTCGCCAGCATCCATGCAACCGATATTCATTTTGGTCGCTCCTGCGGTGCACCCGATCACCACACGCCCGGTCGGCCCGCCAGAGCTCGTCGCGTGAGCCTGTGGAAGAGCCCGGCCTTGCTCGTTCTTGCCGTCTGCCTGTTCTTGTTTCAGCTCGGCAACGCCTCGATATTGCCGCTTGCCGGAGAGTCTCTCGTATATCGCAGAGACAGTCATTCCACCCTCATCGTATCGGGCTTGATCGTCCTGCCCCAGATCGTTGTTGCAGCGATGTCTCCCTGGGTTGGACGTCAAGCTAACAACTGGGGCCGGCGGCCGCTCTTGCTCATCGGATTGGGCGCTTTGGCCGTCCGTGCGTTACTGTTCGCGTTGAATCCGGATCCGCGGGCGCTCCTTGCATTTCAGTTGCTGGACGGCGTCAGCGGGGCGATGATTGGCGTGTTGACGGCACTCATCATTGCCGATGTGACCGACGGTACCGGCCGGTTTAATCTCGCGCAGGGCGCCGTCGGAGCAGCATCCGGGATCGGTGCTTCGCTGAGCACCGCGCTGTTCGGTATCATAGCGACGAGCTTTGGGTCCATGATCGTATTCATGAGCATTGCCGCGGTAGCTCTTGTCGCCGTGCTTATTCTTTGGTTCTGGATGCCGGAGACGAGACCTGCGACCAAGTCGGTTGGGATATCCAAATAGCGCACTCCATTTTACGACTAGATTTTCGCCGTTACTCAATCCGTCCGCAATGTTCGCTGTTTGCGGTCTCAACCAGTCTCGGCGGCCGCCTCAAAGTCGGCTATAATGGTTCCAGAGCCCGTTGGTGAACGGGCTCAATATCGGTTCCTGGCGAGGAACGGACAGTATGCCGGTCACTTATGAGACTTGGCTTGTCCTGCTCTCGATCGTGATGGCGATCCAGGGAGCTTATGTGGGTTTGACCTTGGCGGTGCAGATCGGCACGGCCACGGGCATGCGGCGGCGTGTACTATTGGCCGGCGCTGCGCTGTCGCTCGCCGTCGGCATCTGGACCATGCACTTCGTCGGAATGCTGGCGGCGCGGATGCCGTTCCAGGTCGACTATCTGGTGTTTCCGACCCTGCTGTCGTTCCTCGTCTGCGTCATCGTGGTCGGCACCGCGGTTTACGCCACGAGTTCAGGCCCGTTGACGATGCTGCGGTTGACGCTGTCGGCCTGCCTCATGGGCGGCGGCATCTTCACGATGCACTACATCGGCATGAGTGCGCTCAGCGAGAGCGCCTATATGATTCATGACCGATATCTTGTTGCGGCCAGCATGGCCATCGCGATCGCGGCGTCGGGATTGGCGCTTTGGCTTGCCGCCGGGCGGGGCGGCCGTCCGCCGCTCATCCTTTCCGCGATCGCCTTCGGATTTGCGGTGTCGGGAATGCATTACACAGCCATGGGAGGCTTGACGCTCCTGCCTTTCCCATCGGCGCCCGCCAGCGCGCCGGCGCTGTCGACCGATGTCTTGGCCATCGTGGTTGCAATCGTCGCGTTCTGCCTGTCCGGGATATTTCTGTTGTTCCTCGTTCCAGATCCCGACCGTGCTCCGTCGATGCTTACGGACCGGAGCGCCGCAAGGGTGACCGGGGAGCCGGTACCGGACGTGGCGGAGGCGCCAGCGTCGGTGGTGCCTCAAAGCACAGTCCACGATGACAATGGCGCCCAGCCGGAATTCGGACGTGGAACGTACGCGCCATTGGGCGGCATGGGTGGACCGCCGCGCCGCTTTGCCCGCCATTTGCCGATCGAGCGTGAAGGCGGCACTCAATTTCTTCCTGTCGACGACGTGATCGCGGTCCACGCCAATTCGCACTATACTTTTATCTATAACGGCACCGACAAGCTGTTTTGCCCGCTCGCCATCGGCGAGGTCGAATCGCGGCTCGACAACAGTCGGTTCGTCCGCATCCATCGCAGCCATATCGTCAATATCGAACGGGTCATCGGCTACCGGCGATCCGGCGACAATGAGATGGTGGAAATGGATGCGGCCCATGATTACGCGGTGCCCGTCAGCCGCAGCCGAGTTGGTTGGCTCAAAACACGGGTCGCCGCCGTCATGGGCGCCGAATCCGATACCGTCCAGCGCCGGCGCCATCATCTCGCACCGCAATAAACGCGTCTTAGACAGGGTTCCCAGTCGCTTCGCGCCGCCGATGCGTCAGCACACCTGACGCAATTCGTGCAACCGCACTGCAATTCGTGCAGCGGCCTCACGTTCCGTGAAATGCGAGTCCTGTTGGTGCAACGGTTCTTGCTGCTGCACCGCACGAGCGACCAAGCTTCAAACAGTAAGACCAAGAGAATCCTTGCCGCGGTCGCAAAGGCCCGAATGACGTTTCCGGTCCCGCGGCGAGCCCAGAGGGAGGATGCCCATGATTCCTGGCTCCTTTGAATATCATCGCCCGTCATCCGTGCAGGAAGCCGTGGGCCTTCTCGCCAAGTTGGGCGACGATAGCCGCGCCATCGCCGGCGGTCACAGCCTTATTCCGATGATGAAGCTGCGTCTGGCGACGCCGGCGCATCTGGTCGATCTCGGCGGCATTGCCGACCTCAAAGGCATCCGCACCGACGGCGACGACATTGTGATCGGCGCCATGACGACCCAGCACGAACTGGTTAGCTCGGACTTATTGGCGTCGAAGATTCCGATCCTGCGCGAGACGTCGCTTCAGGTGGCCGATCCGCAAGTGCGCTACGTGGGCACACTCGGCGGCAATGTCGCCAACGGCGATCCCGGCAACGATATGCCAGCGGTGATGATGTGCCTCGGCGCCATCTATCACGTCATGGGCAAGAGTGGCGAACGGCGCGTCGCCGCGCGCGACTTCTATCAAGGCGCCTACTTCACCGCCCTTGAAGGTGGCGACGTGCTGACCGCCGTGCGCATTCCCGTGCCGCCTGCAGGGCACGGCTACGCCTACGAGAAACTCAAGCGCAAGATCGGCGACTACGCGACTGCGGCCGCCGCAGTCCTGCTCACCATGAGCGGCGGCAAGGTCGCGAGCTGCTCGATCGGGCTCACCAACGTTGCCGAAACGCCGCTCTGGGCCGAGGAGGCAGCGAATATCCTCGAAGGCTCAACACTGGATGCCGCGACGGTGAAGCGAGCCGTCGCCGCCGCCGAGGCGATCACGGCGCCGGCCTCCGACGCACGCGGCCCTGCCGCTTACCGCACCAAGATGGCCGGCGTCATGCTCACGCGCGCATTGGCGCGCGCCCGATCCAAAGCTCACGGCTAGCGCATGATCCCAGAGAGTTGAAGCCGGCTTTCGGACAAGACCATGCGCAAACTTAGATCTTAGGGAGACAACCAATGGCCAAATCTCAAGTCTCCATGGAAGTAAACGGCAGGGCTGTCGAAGCGCTGGTCGAGCCGCGTACGTTGTTGATCCACTTCCTGCGTGAGCAGCTCAGACTCACCGGCCCGCACATAGGTTGCGAAACCAGCCATTGCGGCGCCTGCACGGTCGACTTGAACGGCAAGTCGGTGAAGAGCTGCACGATGTTCGCGGTGCAGGCGAACGGCGCCAATATCCGGACCATCGAGGGAATGGCGAATCCCGACGGCACGCTGGATGCGCTGCAGGAAGGTTTTCGCGAAATGCACGGGCTCCAGTGCGGCTTCTGTACGCCGGGGATGATTACCCGCGCCTATCGGCTCCTCCAGGAAAACAACAATCCGAGCGAGGAAGAAATCCGCTTCGGCATTGCCGGTAACCTCTGCCGTTGCACCGGCTATCAGAACATCGTCAGGGCCATTCAATACGCCGCCGCGAAGCTCAACGGCGTGCCCTTCCAGGAGGCCGCAGAATGAACGACGTGACCCCCACCTCCGCCGAACGGTCCGCCAAGCTCGAAGGCATGGGCTGTAAGCGCAAGCGCGTCGAGGACATCCGTTTTGTCCAGGGCAAGGGCAATTACGTGGACGACGTGAAGCTTTCCGGCATGCTGTACGGCGACCTGGTGCGTTCGCCGCACGGCCACGCGCGCATCACCAAGATCGACACCACGAAAGCTGCGGCGGTGCCCGGCGTTGTCGCCGTGCTGACGGCCGACGTCCTTAAGACCGTCAATCTCGCGTGGATGCCGACGCTCGCCGGCGACGTGCAAATGGTGCTGGCCGACGGCAAGGTGCTGTTTCAGAACCAGGAGGTCGCGTTCGTCGTCGCCGAGAGCCGCGAGGCTGCGGCCGACGCTGTCGAGTTGGTTGAGGTCGAGTACGAACCGCTGCCCGTCAATGTCGACCCGCTCAAGGCCATGGCGCCGAACGCGCCGATGATCCGCGAAGACATCAAGGACAAGACCGACGGCGCTCACGGCAAGCGTAAGCACTATAACCACATCTTCTCCTGGCAGGCCGGCGACAAGGCCGCGGCCGACGCCGCGTTCGAGAAGGCTGACGTAAAGATCAAGGAATTCATCGTCTATCAGCGCGTGCATCCCTGCCCGCTCGAGACCTGCCAATGCGTCGCTTCGTTCGACAAGATCAAGGGCGAGCTGACGCTATGGGGCACATTCCAGGCCCCGCACGTCATCCGTACGGTCGGATCGCTGATCTCCAAAATTCCAGAGCACAAGATCCACGTCATCGCCCCCGACATTGGCGGCGGCTTCGGCAACAAGGTCGGCGCCTATTCGGGCTACATATGCGCGATCGTCGCTTCGATCGTCACCGGGCGCCCGGTAAAGTGGACCGAGGATCGCATCGAGAACCTGTCGACCACGGCGTTCGCACGCGACTTCCACATGGATGTGGAAATTGCCTGCACCAAGGACGGCAAGGTGACGGGACTGCGCTGCTATACCATCGCCGACCACGGCGCGTTCGATGCCTGCGCCAACGCGACGAAGTGGCCAGCCGGGCTGTTTTCCATCATCAGCGGGTCCTACGACTTCCCGGCTGCCTACTGCCTCGTCGATGGCGTCTACACCAACAAGGCACCGGGCGGCGTCGCCTACCGCTGCTCGTTTCGCGTCACCGAAGCGGCCTACTGCATCGAGCGCGCCATGGACATCATGGCGCAAAAGCTCGGCATGGATCCGGCCGAGTTCCGCATGAAGAATCTCATTCGCCGCGAGCAATTCCCGTACACCTCGGCGTTTGGCTGGCAATACGATTCCGGCGACTATCAGACCGCGCTCAAGAAGGCGATGGAGGCTACGAACTACAAAAAACTTCGCGAAGAGCAGAAAGCCAAACGCGAGGCTTTCAAACGCGGCGGGACCCGTGAGCTGATGGGCGTCGGCGTCGCCTTCTTCACCGAGATCGTCGGTGCCGGACCGTCACGGGCGTGCGACATCCTCGGCATCGCCATGTTTGACTCCGCCGAGATTCGCATTCACCCGACCGGCAGCGGCATTTGCCGGCTCGGCACCAAATCGCAAGGGCAAGGCCACGAGACGACCTATGCCCAGATTATCGCCACCGAGCTCGGGCTGCCGGCCGACAACATCATGGTCGAAGAGGGCAACACCGACACCGCACCGTATGGTCTTGGCACCTACGGCTCGCGCTCGACGCCGGTATCGGGCGCCGCAACCGCCATGGCGTGCCGCAAGATCAAGGCCAAGGCGCAGATGATCGCCGCCTACATGCTGGAAGTGCACGACGACGATCTGGAATGGGACGTGGATCGTTTCCGCGTGAAGGGTAATCCCGAACGCTTCAAAACCATGACCGAACTCGCCTGGGCGGCCTATCACGAAGTACCGCCTGGCATGGAGCCGGGATTGGAGGCGATCAATTATTACGATCCGCCAAACTTCACTTTCCCGTACGGCGCCTACATTTGTGTCGTCGATGTCGACGTCGACACCGGCATGATCAAAGTCCGGCGCTTCTATGCGCTCGACGATTGCGGCACGCGGATCAATCCGATGATCATCGAGGGCCAGATTCATGGCGGTCTGACCGAGGCGTTTGGCATCGCCATGGGGCAGGAAATCCACTACGACCCGGAAGGCAACGTCACAACCGCCTCGTTCATGGACTACTTCCTGCCGACCGCGGTCGAGACGCCGCATTGGGAGACGGACTGGACCGAAGTGCCGTCGCCGCATCATCCGATCGGCGCCAAGGGCGTCGGCGAGAGCCCGAATGTTGGCGGCGTGCCGTGCTTTTCCAATGCGGTCAACGACGCCTTTTCCTTCCTCGGCTCAACGCACATCCAGATGCCACACGACCATTGGCGGGTCTGGACGGCGGCCGAGAAGCTCGGGCTGCATGGGTAGCCTAGGGCGATGCCATCCACGTTCGTCATGCCCGGCCTTGTGCCCGGCATCCACGACTTCGACATAGAAGAAGAAAGACGTGGATGGCCGCGACAAGCGCGGC
>DATJTL010000415.1:0-5950 GCA_035503415.1 Xanthobacteraceae bacterium | reverse complement strand
CTCGTGGAGCATTTAACAGCAGGAAACGATGCGCGAGCGGCGCGCTGAAGCAGGTCGTAGCGTCAGGCGGCGACCTTATCTCGGTATCAGCGCCCAATAATCGAGATCGAGGATGACGGCGGGATCGTCCTCCTCGCCGCTCTTCCACGGGAAGTCGGCGCACGGGCGATCCTTGGTCGCGACGGTGCGTAGCCGGAGCGCGCCGACGTCACTTCTGCCCGGCAGTTCGGCCTTGGCCAGCACTTCCGACCAGGCGAACACCGTCCCGCCGGCGAACAACGGCGCGACGTGGCGGCCGCCGTTGATGGCGGCGATGTGGAAGGCGTTGGCGAGCCCGTTGAAGGTCAGCGCGCGAGCGAGCGAGATGACGTGGCCGCCATAGATCAGGCGGTTGCCGAAGCGGCCCTTCTTGGCGCTGTGGAGGTCGAAGTGGATGCGCGCGGTGTTCTGATAGAGCCGGGTTGCCATCATGTGTTCGGCTTCTTCCACGGTAATGCCGTCGACATGGTCGATCTTCTCGCCGACATCGTAATCCCCGAAGCGGTAGGGACTGCCCGCCAGCGCAAAGTCGTAATCGGTCACGTCGATGGGCGGGCACGCCTCGCCAAGGACTTTGGGATCGAGCACGGTGGGCAGCCGTGGCACGTGATCGCCCGGCGGCGGCGCCGCTTCGTCGCCCTTGCGCACCATCACCCAGCGCACGTATTCGAGCACGGCCGCGCCATCCTGGTTCGTTCCGGTGGTGCGCACGTAGACGATGCCCGTCTTGCGGCTCGAATTTTCCTTCAGGCCGATTACTTCTGAAAGCGCGGTGAGCGTATCGCCGGGATAGACGGGCTTGCGGAAGTAGCAACCGGCATAGCCGAGATTGGCCACCGCATTGAGTGACACGTCGGGCACGGTCTTGCCGAATATGATGTGAAAGACGAGAAAGTCATCGATCGGCGAGCGCGGATAGCCGATCGCCTTGGCGAATTCGTCCGACGATTGCACGGCGAAGCGGCCGCCGAACAAGGCGGTATAGAGCGCGACATCGCCGGTGGTGACGGTGCGCGGCGTGGCGTGGCGGATAACCGCGCCGATGCGGAAATCTTCGAAAAAATTGCCGGGACTTGTCTTTCCCATAGTTCATTCCTTTGGCCGGAAGCAGAACGCGGACGCGCTTCATAGCTTAGCGCGGCTGGACGGGGAAGCTTCGCGCTGTGCCTGAAATTTGTTCACGCGGCCGTGATAGCCCGGCTGAAACCCGCCTGGACAAGGCCCGTATCTGAAATCGACCGACGATCATTGTCGGGCTTCGTCGGCGGCATCCCGCCGCGATTTTAATCCAAATGGAGACGATCATGTCCAAGCGTTTCGCTTTGTTTGCCGCCGCGGCCGTGCTCGCGTTCGGTGCAGTGACGACTGCTCCGCTGTTCGCGCAGATGTCGGAGAAGACAGTCACCGTCGGCGGCGCGCCGATGTATCCTTCTAAAAATATCATCCAGAACGCGGTGAATTCGAAAGATCACACCACGCTCGTCGCTGCCGTGAAGGCTGCAGGCCTCGTCGAAACGTTGGAGGGAGCCGGTCCATTCACGGTGTTTGCCCCGACCAACGAGGCGTTCGCGAAGCTGCCGCCCGGCACGGTCGACAACCTTCTTAAGCCGGAGAACAAAGCGACGCTGGTAAAGGTTCTAACGTATCACGTGGTGCCCGGCCGCATGACAGCCGCCGCCCTGATGAAGGCGGTGAAAGCCGGCGAGGGCATGGCCAAGCTCAAGACGGTCGAGGGCGACGAACTCATCGTCAAAGAGGCCGGCCCCGGCAAACTCTCCATCACCGATGCCAAGGGCGACGTTGCCAATGTCACCATTGCCAACGTGCTGCAGTCGAACGGTGTGATCCACGTCATCGATACGGTGCTGCTCCCGCCGATGTGATGCTGGCCGCCGTTTCCTTTGGTCACCTGCCTCTCCTCTCCCCGCGATGCGGGGAGAGGATTCACTGACAGGAATGTGAGCGCGCCGCCGGTGTTGGTTTGCTATAGCATGTGTGATGACGGATGAGACGCATGTCGATTGAAGCCGCTACCGAGTCCGGACTTGTGGCGGCTGCCACAACCCCCAAGGCGCCGCCACTCATCCATCCGGCGTGGGTGCGCGTGACGCATTGGATCAATGCACTCGCCATGCTGATGATGATCGGCTCGGGCTGGCAGATTTACGACGCCTCGCCGCTGTTCGGCTTCACGTTCCCGCCGCAGATTGCGCTCGGTAACTGGCTTGCTGGCGCGCTGCTGTGGCATTTCGCCGCCATGTGGCTCCTGGTCATCAACGGACTGGTCTATGTGAGCCTTGGAATTTTGACCGGCCGATTCCGCAAGAAGTTCTTTCCGATCCATCCGAGCGAAGTGCTCCGCGACGTTCTCGCCGCCTTGCGCGGCAAGCTTTCGCACGACGATCTCGCCGTCTACAACGCGGTGCAGAAACTTCTATATGCAGGCGTGATCCTGGCCGGAATCGTCATCGTGCTGTCAGGCCTGTCGATCTGGAAGCCGGTGCAGTTCTGGTGGCTCACCGATTTTTTCGGCGGCTATAACACCGCGCGCTACGTTCACTTTGCCGCCATGGCCTCGATCGTCGCTTTTCTGACCGTGCACGTGGTGCTGGCGCTCATCGTGCCGAAAAGCCTGCGCGCGATGATTTTTGGGCGTTGACGTTTATGGAGAAGCCGATGCCCCGTCCGCGCAAATCGCTGCCCGGCGTTGACGCGAACCTGCTGATCAGGGATGCCGCCAAGCTGATGCCTGTGCGCTCGCGGCGCTTTTTCCTGCGCGGCGTTGTGAGTCTGGGCGCGCTCGCTACGCTCACCGGCTGCGACATCATCGACGGCGACACGTCGGAGAGCGCGCTGCGCGTCGTCTCGCGCTTTAACGACTGGGTGCAGGCCCGGCTGTTCAATCCGCATACTTTGGCGCCGACATATTCGGAAAGCGACGTGACGCGGCCGTTTCGTTTCAATGCTTATTACGACGAGGACGAAGCGCCCGACATCGACGGCGAAAAATACCAGCTTGAGATCGGCGGCCTCGTCGACAACAAAAAACCATGGACGCTGGCCGAGCTTTATAAGCTGCCCGAGGTCTCGCAGATTACCCGTCTGGTCTGCGTCGAGGGCTGGAGCGAGATCGGCTCTTGGCAAGGCGTGAGATTGTCCGACTTTCTCAAGCTGATTGGTGCCGACACCAGAGCAAAATATGTTTGGTTCCAGTGCGCCGAAGGCTATTCGAATACGATCGACATGCCGACTGCCCTGCACCCGCAGACGCAGTTGGCGCTCAAGTTCGATCACAAAATCCTGCCGACCGCCTTCGGCTTCCCGGTCAGGATCCGCATCCCCACCAAGCTCGGATTTAAAAATCCGAAATACGTCACCGCGATGTGGGTGCAGAACAACGACGCTGGCGGATATTGGGAAAATCAGGGCTACAATTGGTTCAGCGGACTTTAGGCCGGTTCGCCGCGGCGATGGGCAGCTGCGAGTTCGGGTCATCGCTCAGCATTGCGGGTTCGGCGGGGGCGGATCTGTGATCAGCCGGGCGCTGCGCTGAAACGTGATGTAGCCCCACAGCCAAGTCACAGCGACGACGAAGCGATTGCGCGAGCCGATCAGAAAATAAATGTGCGCCACGCTCCAGAACAGCCAGCCGAGATAGCCTTTGAGCTGAATGGGGCCTAACTCGACGATGGCGGCGCGGCGTCCGATCGTGGCTAATGCTCCCTGGTTCCGATAGCGGAACGGTGGTGGCGACGTTCCATTCGCGACACGCGTGGCGATGAGCCGGCCGACATAGTTGCCCATCTGCTTGGCCGCGGGCGCGAGGCCGGGCACCGGGTGACCGGCTGCGTCCTGCACGGAAGCGGTGTCGCCGATCACGAAGATCTTTTCATGTCCCGGCAGCGAAAGGTCGGGGCGAACGACGACTCGGCCGACTTTATCGTGTTCCGCCGCAAGCCATCCCGAAGCCGGCGAAGCCATAACTCCGGCCGCCCAGACGACCGCGCCGGCGTCGATGCGGCCATGTTCGAGATCAACGCCGTCCGCGTCACAACCGGTCACGCGTGTGGAGATCAGTACATCGACGCCCATCGCCGTGAGCGCGCTTTGTGCATAACGCGAATGTTGCTCGGAGAAGCCTGGCAGCAGCCGCGGCCCGGCCTCGATCAGCACGATGCGTGACGTGCGCGGATCGATGCGCCGGAAATCGCGGGTAAGCGTCTGCTGAGCGACTTCGGCAATGGCGCCGGCCATCTCGACACCGGTTGGGCCGCCGCCAACGATGACGAAGGTCAGGGATCGTTGGCGTTGGCTGTCGTCGTCGGCGAGCTCCGCCCGCTCAAACGCGGATAAGATGGTGCGGCGAATCCGGGTCGCGTCCTCGATGCGCTTCAATCCCGGTGCGAACGCGGCCCAGGCGTCATTACCAAAATACCAGTGGGCCGCGCCGGTCGCGATCACCAGGTAGTCAAAGCGGAATGACCCGTTCTTGGTCTTGACGAGGCCTTCAGTGGCATCGATGCCGGTCACTTCCGCCATGAACACGGTCGCGTTTTGCTGTTTGCGCAAAATATGCCGAATCGGCCAAGCGACATCGGCGGGCGACAGTGCCGCTGTCGCCACTTGATACAGGAGCGGCTGAAAGCAGTGATAGTTCTGCCGATCGATGATCGTGATGGCGACGTTTGCGCGGTTTAACGCTTTGGCGCACTCGAGTCCGCCAAATCCGGCGCCGAGAATGACGACGCGAGGTCGTGTTTCGGGCATGGGGAAGTTCCCCTGCACTCGTGGTCCGACTCTGACATTCGCATCCGGGCTCGGGAGGCTCGTATGCGAATGTTAGAATCAAAGGCCATTGGCAAATATAAGTTCCAGAGGAGCTCTTGGATCTGACAAGTGTTGCCATCCGGCCTTACGCCGATTAGCAATGCGGTTCCGTACCACGTTTCAAGGCTCTTTCATGCCCACATATAAGCTCCTTCTTCTCCCCGGCGACGGCATCGGGCCGGAAGTCATGGCCGAAGTGAAGCGGCTGCTCGGCTTCCTGAGCAAAACCGGGGTTGCCGATTTCGAAACCGAGGAGGGCCTCGTCGGCGGCTGCTGCTACGACGCTCACGGCGTCGCCGTCACCGAAGAGACCATGACGAAGGCGCACGCCGCCGACGCGGTGATTTTCGGCGCCGTCGGCGGACCGAAATGGGACAAAGTGCCGTTCGACGCGCGCCCGGAAGCGGGGCTGCTGCGACTGCGCAAGGATCTCGGACTGTTCGCGAACATCCGGCCGGCGATCGTCTACCCTGCGCTGGCGGACGCTTCGAGCCTCAAACGTGACGTCGTCGAAGGCCTCGATATCATCATCCTGCGCGAATTGACCGGCGGCGTCTATTTTGGCGAGCCGAAGACCATCACCGACCTCGGCAACGGCCAGAAGCGTGCGATCGATACGCAAGTCTACGATACCTACGAGATCGAGCGCATCGCTCGCGTCGGCTTTGAGCTGGCGCGCAAGCGGCGCAACAAAGTCACTTCGATGGAGAAGCGCAACGTCATGAAGACCGGCGTGCTATGGCACGAGGTGGTCGATCAGGTACATGCGCGCGAATATCGGGACGTGCAGCTCGAGCACATGTTGGCGGACGCCGGCGGCATGCAGCTCGTGCGCTGGCCCAAACAGTTCGATGTCATCGTCACCGACAATTTGTTTGGCGACATGCTCTCCGACGTGGCGGCGATGCTGACCGGCTCGCTCGGAATGCTGCCATCGGCGTCACTCGGCGAAATCGATCCGAAGAGCAGGCGGCGCAAGGCGCTCTATGAGCCCGTGCACGGTTCGGCGCCCGACATTGCCGGCAAGGGCATGGCCAACCCGATCGCCATGCTCGCCTCCTTCGGCATGGCGATGCGCTACTCG
>DATJTL010000414.1:0-11334 GCA_035503415.1 Xanthobacteraceae bacterium | reverse complement strand
GGCGGGGCCGAATTGGTGGCGTGGCGTCCCACCACCACGTCGTCGCCATCCTGCTCGACCGTGATCTCCGACTCGACCGTGTCGGCGTTGCCCAGAATGCCCTCGTGCAGGTACGAGGTGTGGCTGAGGTCGAGCAGATTGTCGATGACCAGCTGATAATTGGCGTGGATGGTGATGCTGTCGCGCTTGGTCGTATGGATTTCCGGCACGTTGTCGAGCACGCCGAAGTCCGGAATCTTGCTGGCGTCGGCGGGCGCCGCGCCCATCCATATCCACACCGCCTTGTGCTTCTCGGTGACGGGATAGCTTTTCACGCGCGCCCGAGACGGAATGTTCTTCGCCCCGTGCGGATTGCGCACGCAGGCGCCGGTGCGGTCGAACTCCAGTCCGTGATAGGGGCATTGGATACGGTCGCCGCCGACGATCTTGCCCATGGAGAGGGGCGCAAAGCGGTGCGGGCAGCGGTCCTCGATCGCCGCCACCGCGCCATCGGCCTGCCGAAAGAGCACGATCGGCTCGTCCATGATGGTGCGATGCACGAGCGCGTCCTCGCCGATGTCGTCGGACCACGCCGCCACGTACCAGGCGTTGCGCAGATAGACTCCGTCGATCAGCTCCTGAGGCGGGTGCGCGCTCAAGTTCTCCGATTGGGGCGATGGCGTCGTCATGTCTTCTCCCGATGAATGCGCTCTTTTGTTGCTGGCGATCGGACCGGGCTGGCCGCAGGCGATTGTATATGACTTTCCCTCCGCCGAAAGGGTGGGCCACAGCAGGTGCGGTGTGGCGCGCCGCCGTGTTATAAGAGGTCGTTCAGGGTGTTGTGGCTGTTGGCCCCGGTATTTCAGGCCAAAAGGAGACAATGCCATGATCCGAACCGACGGACCGCAAGCGCGAGAAAGCACTACGGGCATTCCGAACCGTCCTACGCCAGTCTTCGGCAATCCTGACTCGCCGCCTCAGGGCAAGCTGAACACTGCTGGCAATCCGGAGAGCTTGCGCAGCGACGGCCCGCGCAACCAGGTCATCGAAGGCCAGTTCCCCTCGCAGATAGACCCGCCTGCCACCGATATCAGCACGCAGCCGTTCTTCTGGTCCTCGTTCAATATTTCGCCCAAACGGATTCAAAACGGAGGTTGGGCGCGCGAGCTGACATCTGAGGACTTCACGATTTCCGACGAAATCGCCGGCGTCAACATGCATCTTGCCCCCGGAGGAATCCGCGAACTGCACTGGCACCAGACCGCCGAATGGGCGGTGATGACGCGTGGAAAATGTCGCATCACCACGATCGACACCCAAGGTCGCCCCAGCGTCGACGATGTCGAAGAAGGAGACCTATGGTATTTCCCGGCTGGCCTGCCACACTCGCTGCAAGGCCTCGGCCCCGACGGCGCTGAGTTCGTTCTCGCTTTCGACAGCGGCAAGCAGTCCGAGAGCAACACGCTGCTTGTGACCGATTGGATCGCGCATACGCCGCCCGACGTGCTGGCGAAGAATTTCGGCGTGCCCAAAGAGGTTTTCAGCAAGATTCCGCTCAACAATCTCTGGATTTTCCAGGGAACCGAGCCGGGGGACTTGGCGGCCGATAGGGCTGCGGCAGGCGTCCAACCGGATACCGAACCGGTGGTGTTCCGTCTGTCCCGCTCAAAGCCGGTCAAGGAAAGCAGCGGTGGTCGCATTCAGATCGCCGACAGCACCAACTTCAAGATTTCCAAAACCATGGCGTCGGCTCTTGTCACGGTTGAGCCGGGTGGGATGCGCGAGATGCACTGGCACCCGAACGCCGACGAGTGGCAATACTACCTGCGCGGACAGGCTCGGATGACGGTCTTCAATACCGGGCCGAAGGCGACGACCAACGACTTCCGGCCGGGCGACGTCGGCGTGGTGCGCAAGAACCTCGGGCACTATGTCGAGAACACCGGCCGGGACGTCCTACAGTTCCTGGAAGTATTCCGCGCCAGCAGATACGAAGAGGTGTCGCTTGCCGAATGGCTCGGCCACGTCCCGCCGCAGCTGATCATGCAGCATTTCAATCTGAACCGGGAGGACGTCGAGAAGCTTCCGCGCAATCGTCGCGGCATCGTTCCGGTCCGATAACCGGCACAAAACTGCCGAGACACCAGCTGAGCCGTCCGCGCCGGCGCGACAAACGCGCGCCGGATGCGGGCTGGCGGCAATGCCAAATATGTCGATAGAAGCGGGCTCGCCTCACTCCCCTTTTATACCGGCGAACTCGATCACCTTGGCCCACTTCGCGATGTCGTCGGTAATGAATTTGCCGAACTCCGCTGCTGTCATCGGCATCGGCACGCCGCCCAAATCGGCGAGCTTGGCCTTGAAAGTCGGATCGGCGAGGCTCGCCGACACCGTCTTGTTGAGCAGGTTCACGATGTCGCTGGGCGTGCCTTTCGGCGCGGCGAGGCTGTGCCAGCCGCTTGCGTCATAACCCGGCAGAATTTCGGCGACCGCCGGCACGTCGGGCAGAATCGGCAGACGCTTCGGCGTGCCGACCGCCAAGGGTCGAAATTGACCCGACTTCACATAGGCGATCGACGCCGGGATCGGCGAAAACATCATCTGCACCTGCCCGGCAATCAGATCCGAATACGGATTGCCGGTATAGGGAACGTGGACCAGCTTAATGCCGGCCATCATTTCGAACAGCTCTCCCGCCACGTGAGGTCCGGATCCCACACCGTTCGATGCCATGTTGATCTTGCCGGGGTTGGCTTTGGCATAGGCGATGAATTCAGGGAGAGTCTTGGCCGGCAGGGAATTCGTGACTTCCAGGACGTAAGGCACAAGATCGATGGGCGCGACCGGCGCAATGTCCGTGCGCAGATTGAAATTGAGCTTCGTGTACAGCGTGGCGTTGACCGTATTGGCCGAGGTCAACAGCAGCAACGTGTAGCCGTCGGGCGGCGCTCGGACGACGTCCGCGGCGGCGAGATTGGTCGCCGCTCCCGGATGGTTTTCGACGATGAATGGCTGGCCAAGCTGTTGCGATAGCCGCTGCGCCGTAAGCCGCGCGATGATGTCCGACGCGCTGCCGGACGAGAAACCGACGATGATGCGCACCGGCCGCGCAGGATAGTCGAGCGCCGCGGCTACGCGCGGCATAGCCGACAGCGCGGCGGTGCCGGCCGCCAAGCGCAACAAATCCCGGCGTTGAAACGTCATGCGCATGTCCTTTCAGCGATCCGATCATTCCGCTTTGATATTGGCGAACTTGATCACCTTCGCCCACTTCTCAGTCGCGTCGGCGCAATGTTTGCCGAATTGCGCGGGTGTCATCAGGTCGGGCTCGACGCCCAGGGCAAGCAAACGGGGCTTCATGGCCGGATCGGCAATGACGGCGTTGATCTGCTTGTTGAGCTTGTCGATGATTTCGGCGGGCGTGTTTTTTGGCGCGCCGACGCCAAGCCAGCCGCTACCTTCATAGCCGGGCACGAATTGGCCGATGGGAGGAATATCCGGCAACGCGCTCATCGGCGCCGCGCTCGTGACGCCTAAGCCCCGTAGCTTGCCGCTTTTCAGGTATCCGACTGCCGCAGCCACAGCGACGAACGCAACCGGCACCTGTCCGCCGAGCACATCGGGCATGTAGTTCGAACGATAGGGCACCTGCACCAGATTGAGACCGGTCATCATCTTGAACAATTCGCAGGCGAGGTGTGGCGCGGTGCCGACGCCGGCGGTGGCGACATTGATCTTGCCCGGATTGGCCTTGGCGTAGGCGATGAATTCGGGAACGCTCTTGGCCGGGAACGAAGGATTGACCGCCAGGACGAAGGGCGTGGCGCCGATGAAGGCGACCGGGGCGATGTCGCGCAGGAAATCGAAGCTCAGGTGCGGATAGAGCGTGGCATTGACGGCGTTGCCGGAAATTTCCAGGAGCAGCGTGTAGCCGTCCGGCTCGGCCCGCACGACGTCTTCGGCGCCGATATTGCCGCCCGCTCCGGGCCGGTTCTCGACGACAACGGATTGGCCGAGCCGGGCCGACAATGGCGGAGCGATCAGCCGTGCCGCCACATCGGGGGCAAGGCCGGCTGGAAGGTCGACGATGATCTCCACCGGTCGTGTCGGATAATCGAGCGCGGCGGCGGCGCGCGGCACGTCCGAAAGCGCGGCAGCGCCGGCGGCCAGTTGCAGAAATTTTCTCCTGGGAAGTTTCATGCGATGTCTCTCGGTTTCAGCTTCAGTCACTCTTGATGCCGGCGAACTTTATCACCTTGGCCCACTTGCCGGTTTCGGTGGCGATGAATTTTTCAAAATCGCCGGCCGAGCCGGAAAACTCTTCGCCGCCGAGATCGGCAAGCCGCCCCTTGATCTTCGGATCGGCGAGGCCGGAATTGATCGCCCGATTGAGCGCGGCGATGATTTCGCCGGGCGTCGCCTTCGGCGCGCCGATGCCGAACCATGCCGTCGCTTCGTAGCCGGGCACGAACTCGGCCACGGCCGGCAGATCGGGCAGCACGGTCTGTCGCATCGCCGAGGTCACTGCCAGCGCGCGCACCTTGCCGCCCTTGATCAATCCTAGCGACGCCGGCAATGGATTGAACGTGACCTGGACCTGACCGCTGATCAGATCGGCGAACCAGCTGCCTTTATAGGGCACGTGCACCAATTCGACGCCGGTCATCATTTCAAACAGTGCGCCGAAGACGTGGTTGGCGCTGCCGATGCCGGGCGAGCACATGTTGATCTTGCCCGGATTGGCCTTGGCATAGGCGATGAATTCCGGAACGGTTTTGGCTGGCAACGATGAAGTGATCAGCATCGCCGCGGGAACGCGAATGACGCCGGCGACCGGCGCGATGTCGTGGCTGAAGTTGAAATTGAGATTGTCGTAGAGCGTCGCGTTGATCGCGTTGGTCTGCGTGACCCAGAGCAGCGAATAGCCGTCGGGCGGCGCGTGCACGACTTCCTCGGCGGCGATGTTGGTGCCTGCGCCCGGCCGGTTTTCCACGAGGAACTGCTGGCCGAGCCGCTCCGATAGCGACTGGCCGATCAATCTGGCGGTGATGTCGGAGGACGTGCCGGCGGGAAAGCCGACGACGATGCGCACCGGCCGCGCTGGATAGGCGTCCGCCCGCGCGGCCTGCGCAAAGGCCGGCAGCGCGGCGGCGCCCGCGGCGAGGCGGAGAAAATGTCTGCGCGGAAATTTCACGCTGATGCTCCGCGGATCACGCCGCGCTCCACTGGCTTGATGTGCAAGCGTAGCAAGGCCGACCTAGCCCGAATAGCCTGCCGCGAGCACGAGGTCGGATTTGGTGCTCGCCAGCCGCAGCTTGAGCAGCGGCTGGTACTCGGCGCTGTCGTAAAAGCTCTGTGCCGCCCCGACCGAAGGAAACTCCAGCACCACCAGCCGGTGCAGCGGAAGATTGCCTTCGAGATTGCGTACCTCGCCGCCGCGCACCAGATAGCGCCCGCCGAACTTCGCAATCAGAGGCGAAACCTTTTGCCGGTATTCGTCAAATCCGGCCGGATTGGTCACTTCGATGTTGGCGATCAAATATCCTGCCATGCTGTCCCCCCTGTCGCTCTGCCTTCCTGTCTTCGGCCGCCGAAGGAGGCCGGACGGCGCCAATGAAGCATAAAAACGGAGCTTTTGCCCTGCGACATTGGCGTTGATCGGCACTGGCGGCGGTCCTATGGTGATGGCAGGTTTGTCCGCCGATTGAGCCGCAACGTCCTCATTCGGCGACCATCGGAGGAAAAAGAATGACGAACGGCAAAGTTACCGGCGTGCGCAGCATCGAGCTCGGCGTGCGCGACCTACGGCAATCGACGGATTTCTACACCAAGGCCTGGGCGCTCGAAGAGGTCGGCGCGGAGAGCGACGCCGTCCATTTGCGCGCAACCGGCGGCGAGCATCACGTGCTCACCCTTCGCGAGCAGCCGAAAGCGGCGCTGCTCAGAGTCAATTTCGCTGCCCCGGATCGCGCCGCGGTCGAGGCGCTCTGCGCCAAGGCGAAATCCTACGGCATCAAGGTTTCGGGCGATCCGGCCCCGCTGTCGGCCGCGGACGGCGGCGGCTACGGCTTTCGCTTCGAGACGCCCGAAGGGCTGCCGATGAGCATCGCGTCGGATACAGCGCAGCACGCCAACGTGGTCCTTGACCGCTCGCGCCCGACCAAGATCAGCCATGTCGTGCTCAACAGCGGCAGCACCGCCGAGCAGATGTCGTTCTTCGTCGATGTGCTGGGCTTCAAGCATTCCGATAGCACGCACATGATGGACTTTCTGCGCTGCTCGTCCGACCACCACAGCATCGCGCTGGTGCGTGCCAATGGGCCCTCGCTCAATCACGTCGCCTATGAGGTGCCCAATATCGACGGGCTGATGCGCGGCAGCGGCCGGGTCAAGCGCAACGGCTTCGACATCGAGTGGGGCGTCGGCCGCCACGGTCCCGGCAACAACGTGTTCTCCTATTTCATCGAGCCGGATGGTTTCGTCGCCGAGTACACCACCGAGCTCGATCAGATCGACGAGGCCACTCACGTTGCCCAAGACCCGAAATATTGGGAGAAGGTGGTGCCGACGCGCGGCGACCGCTGGGGCACGGCCGGCGCACCGTCGAACCGCATGCAATTCGCCATGTCGGGCGGCTTCTATCAGGGCGACCAGCCGCCTGAGGGTCTGCGCTGCGAGGACATCATCGCGCGCCGGCGAGGCTGATCCCAATTCGGCTGAAGCGGGATGTGCTCTAAGGGTCGCCGGCGCCATCGGTGCGCCGGCGCTCTCCACGCTTACTGCATCACGAAGACACCCTTGCCGCTCGTCTGCTGGTCGAACACGCGGTACGCCTCTTCCGCCTGTTCGAGCCGCCAGCGATGCGTAAACAAATGATCGACCGCGATGCGGTGGTCGGCGACGAAGCGCGCGCAGTCGGCCTGAATGGAGGTGGAAAACGTCCAGGAGCCGATGACGGTGAGCTGCTTGCGCAGCATCTGCGGGCTCACGTCGATCGTCACGTCGCCGCCTTCGCCGACAAAACAGGCGGTGCCCCAGGCGCGCGCGCCGCGTACCGCGATCAAGCGTCCGTCCGCCATGCCGGAGGTGTCGAGCGTCTGGTCGGCGCCGGTCCCATGCGTGAGCGCCTTGATGGCGGCGACCCCATCATCGGTCTTCGGATTGATCACCGCGTCCGCGCCGAATTCCTTGGCGCGGTCGAGCCGTTCGGCGCTCACATCCAGCGCGATGACGCGGGCGCCCATGGCGGCGGCGAGTTGCGTCGCCGATAGCCCGACCGGCCCTTGGCCGATGATGGCGATAGTGTCGCCGCCGGCGAGCTTCATCCGCCGCAGCGCCTGATAGGCAGTGCCGGTGCCGCAGGAAATCGCCGCGCCGGTCGAGAAGCTCAGCTCGTCCGGCAACGGCACGAGCGTGTGCGCCGGCACCTTCATGTAGGGTGCGTGGGCACCGTGCCCGGTGACGCCGTAGACCGTGCTGCCCTCGACGCACATCTGCGACCAGCCGGTGCGGCAGTGCGGACAGCTGCCACAGCCGGAATAGTGGTGCACCATGACGCGTGCGCCGGCCTTGGTGCCGCGCGCGTCCACTGCGCTGCCGACCGCCGCGACGATGCCGCACGGTTCGTGACCGGCGATCACCGGGCCGCTGACCTTGCCGAGACCGAGCGAAGAGGTCTCACCGCTGGCGCGATAGAATTTCAGATCGCTGCCGCACATGCCTGAGGCTTTGATCTCGACGACAACCTCGTGCGGCCCCGGAGCGGGATCGGCGAATTCCATCAGTTGCAATTTGCGACCACCGAGGAAAGTCACGCCACGCATGAGTCACCTCCGGAATGTTTTCGTGGTCCGTTTCCAAACATCCGCCACGCTCAGTCGGGCTATGTTCAATCCGCCTTGATGCCGGCAAACGCGACCACTTTCGCCCACTTTTGGGTTTCGCTGACCATGAAGTTGCCGAACGTGGCGGGCGAGGCGATGTACGGCGAAGAGCCCAGCGCCGCAAACTTGGCCTTCATCTTGGGATCGGCGAGGCCGGCATTGATCTCGGCGTTGAGCTTATTGACGATGTCGGCAGGCGTGCCCTTGGGCGCGCCGATACCGTACCAGGCGCTGACGTCGTAGCCGGGCACGAATTGGCTCAAGGGTGGAACGTTTGGCAGCGCTTCCGACCGCGTCGCCGTGGTTACGCCTAACGGGCGAAGTTTGCCCGACTGAATGAAGGTGACGCCGGCGCTGATCGGCGAGAAATAGACCTGTACCTGGCCGCTCAACAGATCGGTAATCGCGGGCGGCGAGGCGCGATAGGCCACGTGCGTCATCTTGATCGCGGCCATGTAATTGAACAATTCGCCGGCCATGTGCGGCGAGGTGCCGACGCCCGGCGATGCCATGTTGATCTTGCCCGGATTGGCCTTGGCGTATGCGATGAATTCCGGAACCGTCTTGGCCGGGAACGACGGGTTGACCACCATCACGTCGGGATCGCGGCTGATGCCGGCGACCGGCGCAATGTCGCGGATGAAATCGAAATTCAGCTTGGCATAAAGCGAGGCGTTGACCGCGTTCGAGAGCGAGACCACAAGCAGCGTGCTCCCGTCGGCAGGCGCGCTGACCACGGCCTCGGTAGCGAGATTGCCGCTGGCGCCGGGCCGGTTCTCCACCACGAACGGCTGGCCGAGCCGGTCGGTCAACCATTGGCCGATGAGACGCGCCAGAATGTCCGGCGCACCGCCAGAGCCGAAGCCGACAATGATACGGACAGAGTGCGCCGGGTACGCTTGCGCCCGCGCCAGGCGCGATACCGCCGGCAGCGCGACGGCGCCGGCCACCAGTTGCAGAAATTGCCTACGCAGAGGTTTCATGCCATTTGCCCCCAAAGCTTGGTGCGGCGGATGTGAATGTCAGGATTGTTTGCGACAGCGAACGTCTTCGCAAGCCCTGTGAATGGGTTCATCATAGCCTGCCGGCCCCTCGGCCGGTCCGGGTAACGCATTTGCAGTAACTTTCGCTGTCAGCCAATTTACCTAGCACGTCGGGGAGAACGCATGAGCAAGAAGAAAATCGCCTTCATGGGAGCCGGAGCAGTTGGCGGCTACACCGGGGCGCACATGGTGCAGGCGGGCGAAGACGTGACCTTCATCGATCCGTGGCCGGCGCATGTCGAGCACATGCGGGCGCATGGGCTGCGCGTGACCCACGCGATGAAGGAACCGGAATTCGCCGTGCCGGTGCGGGCGCTGCATGTGACGGATGCGCAGCAGCTCGCCAAGGAGAAGCCGATCGACATCGCATTCGTCTGTATGAAATCCTACGACACGGCTTGGGCGGCAACGCTGATCTCCCAATATCTGGCGCCTGACGGCTATGTAGTCTCGTTGCAGAATTGCATGAACGAAGAGACCCTCGCCAAGGTCGTTGGCTGGGGCAAGACGCTCGGCTGCATCGCGAGCTCAATTACCGTCAACCTGCCGGAGCCCGGCCACATCCATCGCGGCGCCGCCAAGCACGGTGCCAACCACACGGTCTTTCGCGCCGGCGAAGTGCACGGCCGCATCACTGAGCGCGCGCAGGAAGTCTGTCGCCTGGTCGGCTATTCGGACAGCGCCAAGGTGACACCGAACCTGTGGGGCGAGCGCTGGTCGAAGCTCGTTGCCAATGCGATGGCCAACGGGCTCTCGGCCTGCACGGGCCTCGGCGGCGGCGACCTCTTGAAGAACGATCCGATCCGCCGCTTCTCGACCCGGCTCGGCTCTGAGGCGATCCGCGTCGGCCAGGCGCACGGCTACGCGCTCGAGGACATCTTGCACCTGCCGCCGGAAACGATCGCGCGCGCGGGGGAGGGCGACGAGGCCGCGATGCGCGCCTGCGACGAGCAGCGATTCAAGGACTCCAAACACACCGCCGCGGAGCAGCGCCCGTCGATGGGCCAGGACATGCAGAAGGGCCGGCGCACGGAGATCGAGTTCCTCAACGGCCACGTCGTACGCGAAGGCGAGAAGGTCGGCATCGTCTGCCGCGCCAATGCGGTGCTCGTCGATATCGTCAAGCGCGTGGAAAAGGGGGAGCTGAAGCCCGATCCGCGGCACATCGCCGAACTGCGGCTGAACTAAAAGTAGCCCGGGTTGAGCGTAGAAACCCGGGAGCACCATATCGCTTCAACGCGGCCCCGGATTTCACTTCGTTCAATCCGGGCTACATCGAAATGAGCGACGTCGCCCGCATGAACACTCATACCAAGACCGCCTATATCGGCCGCTCGATGCCGCGGCGTGAGGACGCCCGGCTGCTCACCGGGCGCGGCCAATTCATCGCCGATTTCGAACTGCCGCATATGCTGCATGCGGTGTTTGTGCGCAGTCCGCTCGCGCACGCGCGCATCAAAGCGGTCGATCTGTCGCGCGCCGCGGTAGCGCCCGGCGTGGCCGACGTGCTTGGTGGCCCGGAGCTGGCGCGGCTGTTGCCGCCGGTGCCGGACACGCAGCTCGTGCTGCCGAGCAAATGGACGACGCAGGTCCAGCACAAATTCATCAATCCGCAGCAGCCGCTTTTGGCCCATGACAAGGTCCGCCACGTCGGCGAGGCGGTCGCGGTGATCGTCGCCAACAGCCGCCATGCCGCCGAAGACGCCGCTCAACTGGTTGCACTGGATCTCGACCCGCTGCCGGCGGTGCTGGAGCCGGAAGCGGCGCTCTCCGCTGGCGCGGAAATCGTGCACGAGCGCTTCGGCACGAATTTGATCGGCGGCTTCACCATCGCCAAGGGCGATGCCGAGCGCGCGATGGCGGGCGCGCCGCATCGGCTCAAGCGCCGCTTTCATCACCACCGTTACGCCGCCATGCCGATGGAGTGCCGCGGCGTCGTCGGTCTGCACGATCTGCGCACCGACCAGGTGACGATCTGGTCGTCCACGCAAGTGGTGCATTGGGTGCGGCGCGAGGCCGCCGCCGTGCTGCAATTGCCCGAGGCGCGCATCCGCTGCGTCGCACTCGACGTCGGCGGCGGCTTCGGCGTCAAGGGCCACGTCTATCCGGAGGACTTGCTGATCCCGTTCCTGGCGTGCCGGCTCGGCCGGCCGGTCAAATGGGTCGAGGACCGCCGCGAGCATCTGATTTGCGCCTGCCATTCGCGCGATCAGATCCACGACGTGGAGGTCGGGTTTGATGGCGACGGCCGCATCCTGGCGCTGCGCGACAGCTTTGTTGTCGATTGCGGCGCCTGGAATCCGATCGGCGCCGGCGTCGTCTACAACACCGCGGCGCATCTCGCCGGCCCCTACAAGATCGACGCGCTCGCCATCGACGCCCGCATCGCCGCCACCAACAAGACGCCGAACGCGCCTTACCGCGGCGCC
>DATJTL010000413.1:0-31300 GCA_035503415.1 Xanthobacteraceae bacterium | reverse complement strand
CCAGCACGGAAAGGCGCCACTATTGGTCGGTCGCTAACCGCAATGTGCCGGTCAGGCAAGTTATGTGCGCGGCTGCGCGGATCGGATCAGCCACTCGGCGCGCGGCCGTTCGGATGGGACGCAGCTGCACAGATCGCAGCGTCATTCCGACCGACATTTTCGCAATTCAAGCAACCGCCCTTAGCGCTACCGCCTGCCTGCTGACTACCTCGTTATGCTTTGTAGCGATGTGATCCTTTATCCGGGAGCCTGAAGAAGACATCGCCTCGATCTGTTCTTGCGACAGCAAATTGGCAATAGCGGCCGAGAAACTTGGCCGGGATCGTGCGCGCTTCCACCACGCTTGCACCCGCGGGCGACTGGCGATCCATACGTCAAGCAGATTGAGATAGTGCAGGCGCGCCGCGAAGGGAATGACGTTGATATCGCCCAGCGAGAAACATTTCCCGGCGAGCCACTCCTGCTCCGGGGCCAGCGCATCCTCCATTTCCTGGAACAATTTCTCGAACGCGAAAATGCCTTGTTCAACGAACGGCGATTCACATCCGTGCTCGTAGGTCGAGATCATCCGTGCGCGACGGCCGGGGTCGCCAATATTGCGAAAGCGGCCGTCCCGCTGTTCCTGCGTCATGTTCCTCATTTTGTCCCGGAACATGGCGGAAAAGCTAATTTCACGGGTAGCCTCGAAGACCCCTTCGTCGATATGTTTGCTCCAACGTCGCATTTGCGATCGTTCGTAGGCTGAAGCAGGAGCCAGCGACGGCTCGGGGAACGTCTGGTCCAGATATTCGCAAATAAGCGTCGATTCGATGATCGCGCGACCGTCGTGAATTAATGTCGGCACGACACCCTTCGGATTAAGCTTAAGGTATTCCGGCCGGTACTGTTCGTTCTTGAAGAGGTCGATGTATTCTGAGGTCCAGGGCAAGTCTTTTTCGATAAGGGTCAGGAAGACCTTTTGTGTGCAAATCGAGTTATGCGCTGTAAACAATTTCAGCATGGTCATTTCCCTTGCTGGGCCGGGGCTGTGGTAGCCTGTCCGTCTTCGCCCGTGTCAGGCCGCGTTTAGCAACGCTTGCACCTTCGGCCACGGATCCGGCGACAGATTCTTGAACGGCGCCCAATCGGCTTCCTGCATGCGGTCAATGATGGCCGCCTTGACGGAGGGGCGCTTCTGCACCCGCGTCCACCAGTCTGCGACCGCCGGCTCGACCCGCCACATGGCGCCGAGCTTCAGGAGCTCGAGGCGGAGGATATAGGGGACGACCGCGCAGTCGGCATTGGAGAAAGCATCGCCGGCGAGATAGGGCCCGCGCTTGAGGTCTTCGGCCATCCACGAAATCATCTTCCGGTGCTGGCTAATTGCATCGACAACGAACTCCGAATCGAGGCCGTGCTCGATGACGCTGCGCTTATACTCGGCGCGCCGCTTGAGCGGCGCCTTATTGATCTCCGCGAGCCACTGCTCCCGTGACATTTTGAGGAAGCGCGGGCGGAATGCCGTAGCGAAGGTCATGATCGTACATGCGTTGTGCATGTATTCATCGATCAGCTTGTTGTAGAGGCGGACGCGATGACGGGCGACCGCAGTCTTCGGCATCAACGGCGGGTCGGGGAATGCCTCGTCTATGTAATAGAGGATCAGCGAGGACTCGGTAATGACATTGCCGTCGTGAACCAGTGTCGGCACCACGCCGTTCGGATTGAGCTTCATATAGGCGGGGTCGTTCTGGTCACCCTGCAGCGTGAGCAGATGCTCTTTGACGTCCTGGTCTTTTTCGTACAGTGCGATCCGCACCTTCTGGGCGCAGACCGAATTGATGTTGTGATACAGCTCCAGCACGTCTTCCTCCCTGGATATTTTTCAGCCGTTTCGGGCGCTACGCAGCCAGCCTGGCGCGGTCGTGCGGCTCGCTGAAATCTACCGGTGTCCCTTTGGGGATGATCTGGGTCGGGTTTACCTTGGCGATCGAATAGTAATTCATGACGTAATAGCGCGGCTTTACCGTGTCGGCGACGCCAGGCACCCGATAGAGCTCGCGCATGTAGTTGCACAGGTTGGAGTAATCGGCGATGCGCTGTCTGTTGCATTTGAATAGCGAAAAGTATGCGACGTCAAAGCGCACCAGTGTCGGAAACAGCCGCCAATCGGCTTCGGTGATCTGACTACCCACCAGATATCGCTGCCGCGACAACCGTGCTTCCAGCCAGTCGAGCGTCGCAAACAGCCCGTCATAGGCCTCTTCGTAAGCGGATTGCGATTTGGCAAAGCCGGCCCGGTAAACGCCGTTGTTGACGTTGTGGTAGACGCGTTCGTTGACGGCATCGATCTCGGCGCGCAAGACAGCGGGATAGAGATCGGTGCGGTCGCCGGTGATTGCATTGAACTCACTGTTGAGCATCCGGATGATCTCGGATGATTCGTTGTTGACGATCCGCTTCGTCTTCTTGTCCCACAGCGTCGGTACTGTGACCTTGCCGGTATACGACGGGTTACTCGCGACATAGGCCTCGTACAGATAGCGGAAGCCGTTGACCTCGTCGGGAATGCAATCGGGGTAGCGGGCGTCGCGCTGGAAGGTCCAGCCGTTCTGCTTGAGGCCAGGAATCGCGTAGGCGACGGAAATCAGTCCGTCGAGCTTCTTGATTGCACGGTAGATCAGGGTGCGATGCGCCCACGGACAGCCGTGCGCGACGTAGAGATGGTATCGTCCCGGTTCCGCCTTGAAGCCTGACGAGCCGTCCGCGGTAATGCGATCGCGGAACATGCTGTCGGCGCGATTGAATTGGCCGGAGCGGCCGGTCTCTTGCGGCAACTCGCCGTCGTGCCATTTGCCGTCGATCAGAACACCCATGATGCTCCTTCCATGCCGCAGCTTCTCCCAATCGCTTTGTCAGCGCGGCTTGATTTTGTATCAATCGATATATAACGTCAACCACGTACGACCCGCAAAGTCAGCCGGACTGAAGCGATGCCGCGACCAAGGGAATTCGACGAGACGGCGGCGCTGGAAGCGGCGATGGAATGCTTTTGGCGACGCGGCTACGAGGCAACGTCGCTGCGCGATCTGACGGCGTCGATGAATTTGACGGCGCCGAGCCTTTACAATGCCTTCGGCGGCAAGCAAGAGCTGTTTTCGCGCGCCTTGGAGCATTATCTGGACCGCACGACGCGCGACCGGCTGCGCCGGCTGGAACAGTCGCTGGCTCCCAAAGCTGCGCTGCACCGCTTTTTCACCGAGATCATCGAGCACTCCATCAGCGATCGCCGGCGCAAGGGCTGTTTCCTCGTGAATTCGGCGCTCGAAATCGCACCGCATGATGCCGAATGCCGTGCCGTGATTGCCGGGCAATTCACCGAGATCGAAGCCTTTTTCAGACGGTGCATCCTGAAAGCGCAGGGCAACAGGACGGTCTCATCCGATGTTGACGCGGGCGAGGTGGCCCGGCTGTTGCTCGGCATATTGCTCGGCGTCCGCGTATTGGCGCGCACCAAACCGGAACGTGAAGTTCTGGAAGGCGTCGTGCGACCGGGGCTCGCGCTGCTCGAACTGCCGCGCAAGAGAAAGGTTAGACGATGATTGATCTCTATTACTGGACCACGCCGAACGGCCACAAGATCACGATCTTCCTTGAAGAGACCGGGCTTGCGTATCGAATCGTGCCCGTCAACATAAGCAAGGGTGAGCAATTTCGGCCGGAATTCCTGGCTATTTCACCTAACAATCGGATGCCGGCGATCGTTGACCACGATCCGAAAGGCGGCGGCGCGCCGATTTCGGTTTTCGAGTCCGGCGCCATCCTTCTCTACCTCGCCGAGAAAGCCGGCAAGTATCTGCCGAACGAAGCGCGCGGCCGAGTTCAGGTAATAGAGTGGTTGTTCTGGCAAATGGCCGGGCTCGGCCCCATGGCGGGCCAAAATCATCACTTCGCGCAATACGCGCCGGAAAAGATACCCTATGCGGTCGGGCGTTACGTCAAAGAGACGAACCGTCTCTACGGCGTGCTCGACAAACGTCTGTCCGCGCATGAGTTCGTCGCCGACCAATATTCGATCGCCGACATGGCCATCTATCCCTGGGTCGTGCCCTACGAGCGGCAAGGCCAAAAGCTCGAAGACTTCCCGCACCTCAAGCGCTGGTTCGAAGCAATGCGTGATCGTCCTGCCGTCAAAAGGGCTTACGCGAAAGCTAAAGAGATTAACACCGCGCCGACGGTTAGCGTCGAGTCGAGGAAGGTCTTGTTTGGCCAAACCGCGGCCGTCGTGCGATGACCATCGGCATTCGGGCATCGCGCGCAAACACGGCTCATGGATCGGTATGACCCTGCATATGTATGACCTTGCGGGCGCTGAGCCGGAGCGTCGATTTAGCCCTTATTGCTGGCGCATCCGTCTTGCTTTGGCCCACAAGAAGCTTGCGGTTGAGACGATCCCGTGGCGTTTTACCGAAAAGGCGGAGATCGCCGCCTCCGGGCAAATCTTCGTTCCTGTTCTGGTGGACGGTGATCGCTGGATCGCCGATTCCTGGATCATCGCAAATTATCTGGAGGACACATTCCCAGCGGCTCCGTCGTTGTTCGGCGGCATCGCCGGGCGGAGTCTCACACGCTTTTATTCAAGCTTTGCCGATAGTCTTGTCGGCGCAATCTTCCCGTTCATCGCTATCGACATTTTGAATCACCTAGCCGACCAGGATCGCGATTATTTTCGCGCCACTCGCGAGAAGCGCGTCGGCACGACACTCGAAGCACTCGTTGCTGACCGCGAGCGCAAGCTGACCGCATTTCGCGCAAGCCTCACTCCTTTGCGGAATGTGCTCAAGGCACAACCCTTCCTCGGGGGTACGCAGCCGCTCTATGCCGACTATGCCATTTTTGGCCCGTTCCAATGGGCAAGATGCATCAGTCCGTTCGCACTGTTGGAGCCGGCCGATCCGATAAGACTGTGGCGCGACCGCCTGCTCGATGTTTTCGGCGGGCTGGCGCGCGCTGCACCGGCCTACGATGCTTAACTTTACCCAACGTCGCTGAAGGATGAGGTCTATAATGTCGCTAAAGGAACAACTCGCTGAATTGCGGGCAGGCTGGCGCGCCCGCGTTTCCGCCGAACGCCAAGCAATCATGGAGCGCCACATCGAGGAGCTCCGTAACGGTCTTGCCAAAAAAACACTCCAAGCCGGCGACGTCGCGCCCGAGATTGTTCTCACTAACGCTAAAGATGAAATCGTCGATGTCGGGCTGCTGCTCAAACGCGGGCCGGTTATCGTCACGTTCTATCGCGGTGGCTGGTGCCCTTACTGCAACCTTCAGCTCAGAGCGTTCCAGACGATCCTTCCTGACATCAAGGCCGCCGGCGCGTCGCTCGTGGCCATCAGCCCGGAGAAACCTGACAACACGGTGACGACAGCCGAAAAGAATGCACTGACCTTCGAGGTGCTCAGTGATGTAGGCCAAAAGGTCGGCCGCGCTTTTGGTCTTGTCTACATCTTCAGCGACGAGTTGAAGGGCGCCTATCACGGCTTTGGACGCGACATTCCGGAAGTGAACGGGACCGACGAATGGGCACTTCCGATTTCTGCCACTTACATTATCGGGCAGGATGGAAGGATCATTTACGCTTATACGGACCCCGATTATCGCGATCGAGCCGATCCCGAAAAGATACTCAAGGTTCTTACGGGCGCAGCCGTTGCCGCTTGATCACGCTGAAAGGATCCGTTGGGTCGGGCAATCACAATCCTGGCGTGATGGTCAACCTGGCTGATCAGTGATCCTTTGTGCCACCCGCCACAGCTGATCGAGGTGGCGATTGCGAACATGCATGCGGCGGAGCCGGCGCGGGACCTCTTTGTCGTAGCCCGCTTGGCTCGCCTTTCGACCAAGGTTCCGACGCGGCACAAGAAACGGTGGACGTGACACGAATTGCCCGTGCGCCAGTTGGTATTTAATTACCAGCAGAAAATAATCACTTCCCGTGAACTCGACAGCAGCAATTGCGCCTTTGGTGCCAAGCGAGGCACATACTCCCATCGTGACAGATTGGTCACAGCACCAAAAAATGATCAGCGTGGTAACTGACTACGCGTCCGATTGCTTCAACTGGTCATACTAAACAGCAGCTGATCGTCGCGAGCACTCCCTGCCGTGCGTGGGGGGTGGCTAGAGTGTATTGCGGGGCGCGTGATGGCACGATCTTCGAAATTAGGTCGCCGAGTATTCCAGCTCGTGCTGATCAAACCGTCGCATTACGATGACGACGGTTATGTGATCCGCTGGTGGCGTTCGATGATCCCATCGAACTCGCTTGCTGCGGTCTATGGTATCGCGACCGATTGCAGGCGGCGTCGCGTGCTTGGTGACGAGATCGACATCGACATCCTACCGATGGACGAGATGAACACCCGAATCGACATTCCCGCAATCGTCGAACGTTTCAAGTACAGCGACAATTTCGGCCTCGCGGCGCTGATCGGGGTTCAATCAAATCAGTACCCGCGTGCTCTCGATTTGGCGCGGCCGCTGCGCGCCGCCGGCGTCCAGGTGGCAATCGGCGGGTTTCACGTTTCGGGTTGTCTGGCAATGCTCGATGGCCATGCCGTCGAACTGGACGCCTGCCGCGATCTTGGCATCGCAATGTTCGCTGGCGAAGCGGAGGGGCACTTTGACAGGGTGCTGCGCGACGCGGCCGCGGGGGCGCTCGCACCGATCTACAATTTTATGGACGATCTGCCGGCGATTGGCGACACGCCAGTGCCATTCCTGCCAAGGCGATTTGTCGGACGCACTCTGGGGATCACCAGCAGTTTCGATGCCGGACGCGGCTGTCCTTACCAATGTTCGTTCTGCACCATCATCAATGTGCAGGGACGCAAGTCGCGTTATCGTTCACCCGACGACGTCGAGATGCTTGTACGGATGAATTGGGCGCAGGGTGTCAGTAAGTTTTTCATTACCGACGACAATTTTGCACGTAACAAGGAATGGGAGGCCATCTTGGACCGGCTCATCCTATTGCGCGAAATCGAAGGTATTCCGCTCGGTCTGGTCATACAGGTTGATACGCTATCTCACAAACTGCCGAATTTCGTCGCTAAGGCGAAGCGGGCTGGCGTGACTCGGGTTTTCATTGGATTGGAAAACATCAATCCGGATAATCTCGCCGCAGCTAAGAAGCGCCAGAACAAGATCACCGAGTACCGCAATATGCTGTTGGCGTGGAAGATGCAGGGCATTATTACGATCGCGGGCTATATTCTCGGTTTTCCTGCCGATACACCGGACAGCATCCGTCGCGATATCAGAATCATTCAGAATGAGCTGCCGCTCGATATTTTGGAGTTTTTCTATCTGACGCCGCTGCCCGGCTCCGAAGACCATCAGGGGCTCTGGAAAAAGGGCATTGCCATGGAGCGGGATCTGAACAAATACGATCTCGAACACGCCTGCGCGCCGCACTCGCGAATGAGCAGGCAGGAATGGGAAAACATCTATCGTGAGGCGTGGTCGCTGTACTACTCGCCACGGCACATCGAGACATTATTGTGGCGCGCGGTCGCCACCGGAACCAGGGTTAGCAGTTTGGTGAAGTTGCTGGTGCGGTTCAGCACCACGGTCCAGGTGGAAAAGGTACATCCGCTGCAAGACGGTATTTTGCGGATGAAGCATCCGAGCGAACGCCGACCGGGCCTGCCGCCAGTCAATCCCTGGCTGTTCTGGCCGCAATTCGTGTGGGAGACATTCCGCAAGCAGGCCGCCGCGGTCGTTGCGATCATCAAGATGATCAGGCTGATGCGTTCGATCCAGCGTTGCCCCGAAGCCCGCAACTATACGGACCAGGCGCTTACACCAGTTCGCAACGACGACGCCGACATCCTTGATCTGCTGACCAAGACAGACGGCGCGCGCGCGGCGGTTGCTCACATCAAACGCATCGACGAACTGAGCCACTTGCCGAACGGCGCTTATCCCCGTCCGGCACGGATCGATGCGATATCTTGATGGCCTAAACCCGACTTACGATGTAAACCTTTGCCCTTAATTAGCCGGACCCATTCGGGGGCTCTCTCGTTTCTTCCATGGATGTGACTCCGCAAGCTCGGCAAGTGAACAAAGTCGCGTCGCCGACCGGTTTTGGACAGAGTCGCATAGGCTGCATCGGCTTGCAGCAAGCCGGGCAAAGTGGCGCTTGTTCAATAGGGAGCCCTGCTGCTTTGATCGAATGATATTCCATGTCCTGCTAGCACGCTCTTTCGCGGACAGGCGCTGGCATCAACCTACGCCGCGGTTCCTTGATCGGCAGTAAAAAAAGCCACTCGACGTAGGTCATGGCGCGGTCAGTCATGGCACGCGGCTGTTGTTGCGGCGTCTTCGGTTGATCAGCAACGAAAGCGTCGCGGCATTTCTTCGAACAGTATCGCTGCTTGCTGAACCAGCGACGATAGGAGACGAGCCCAATACGGCGCTTGCATACTGGATTTGAGCATTTCATGACGCTTTCCTCGCATGGTTTTTGCCGGATACTGTACGTCCGGCGAAGCAACCCTTCCTAGCGCTCTCCCCCCCTGACGCCCCTAATATCGTGCGGCGACGTGCCGGCGATCCTGGGAGTCCGCGCCAAATATTTGCTTATTGTGGACAGGTAATCCGCACAAAGGCGGTTCCCGGCGGTTCCGAAGGCGCCTGGGGACGAAGACCGCCCGTTTTCAAAGAGCAGATGGACTGGTTTGGCGCGACCAAGGTTGCTGCCAAGCTAGGTACGCGACTGGTGTTGGTGTCCCATTTTATTAATTCACTACTGCAATCCCTTGCGAACTGCCGCGGGCGGCTTCCCAGTCCAGCGCTTGAACGCATTGGTGAATGAACTGATGTCCTGATAGCCAAGCAACCAGGCGATCTTCGAAATGGATAAATCCTCGTCCGCCAAGTGCCGCTTGGCAAGATCGTATCGAAGAGTTTGCAGCATGCTCGCGAATGTCAGCCCCTCCGATGAGAGGCGTCTTGCAAGTGTACGTGGACTGATGCCCAATTCCCGCGCAACTTCGGACATGCGCGCCTTCCCGTGCGGCATGAGAACAGAAATCGCATTCTCGACGTTCACCGAAAGTGCGCTCTGATGCGCCTTTCGGCGAGCGAGAGCTTCTTCATAATATTGGATCAGGAGGCTGTTAAGGTACGGATCGCGGCTTGCGACGACGATATCCTGAATTGGCGATGGAAACATAACCACGTCTGCATCGGCACCAAATCTGATGTCACATCCGAAGAATTTTTTCAATTCGGGGGCGGTCTTCCGCCAATGGGAAAAGCTCACGCGCTCGGCCGTCAGGTTGCGATTGGTAATCTGCCGACAGGCCCGCATGACCGTCCCGACAAGGAACTCGATTTGGTGTTGTTCGAAGCGGCGCGGGACTCCCTCGTATTCAAAGCCGACGCCTATGTGCTTGCTCGTCTTTCGAAGCGTCAGTCTAAGGCCTTCGTTTACCACGGAACTGTACCTTGCACAGCGCAGCAAGGCGTCGCCCAGCGTGTCGGCCGAGGCAGTCACATAATATAGAAATCCCATTTCTCGCAGATCGTAATCTTGAGAGAGATGAAACCCCAGAAAATCGTCGCCGACCGTTTCCGCAACAAGTGCGAGGAATTTGATCTGGTTACGTACTTCGAGACGAATCTGCGGATGGGAAATCTGTTTGCGCGAAAGCCGAGAGCTTCTCAGTATGGGCTCTACGTCGATGCCCTTATCTTCTGCAAATGCGCAGGCGAGCCGGGCGATGCCGCCCGTCGCCATTGGAGTGATATTCTGGCGTCTCGACCTGTCAGCTAGCATGAACAAGCAATCCCATCGTGGATCAGTTCTGAACCGGAGCGAACATTTCCAGGGATGCGATGCGCGTCATCGTAGACCTCGGCTAACGACTGTCAAATGGACCTATGGGGTACCGCCGCTTAGACCTATGGAGTACCGCCGCTTATGCGGGCCTCCTTATTTTCTCTTCATGTCGCCTCTTCGGCCGTCTTGCGCTCTCGCTCCGACGGGAACGCGCTTCTATTTTATTTCTGCGTCGCTGGGGTCTCACCGATTGCATCGGGATGGTGAGCGCTGGCTCTTCCCATGCGTCCGGCAATGGACTACTCCGCGTACGAGGCATATTGGCGATGCAGCCTGCGTCGTCCATTAAGGATCGGAGGATTCGCCCTTGTACTTCGACCTTCGCCTTTGGCAGCTCACGCGCGGAATGCGGTGGCGGATCGCCGCCGCCGTGCTCATGGGGCTCGTGGCGGCGATCGTCGGAGTCAGCCGTTTCGTGTTCTTGGGCACGCTCTTGGCGCGCGTGTATCACGGCGCGCCGGCATCGGCGTTGATCTGGCCCGCCGCCGCGGTGGCGGCGATCGTGGTCCTGCGCACGCTGCTCGAGCACGAGCGCACCATGATGGCGCACCGCACCGCGGCGCGCGTGCAGGAGGTGTTGCGGCTTAAGCTCTACGACAAGGTCGCCGAGCTCGGGCCGGCCTGGTTCGCCGGCGAGCGTACCGGCGGCGTGATGCTATCTCTGGTCGACGGCGTCGAGCAGCTGCAGACTTTTTTCGGTCAATACGTGCCGCAGCTCGCCATCGCCGCGCTCACGCCGCTCGCGATGTTCGCCATCATCGCGTTCTGGGATGTGCCCGTGGCGGCCTTGATGCTGTTCTTCGCGCTCATCTGCCTCGTCCTGCCCGCTTCGCTTAACCGCCGCAACAGCAAGGTGAGCATGGCGCAGCGGTTGTCGCTGAAGAGCTTCGGCGCCGAATTCCTTGACGCCATTCAGGGTCTGGCGACGCTCAAGGCGTTCGGTCAGAGCACGGCCTACGGCCGCATGCTGGCGGAGAAGGCGAGGGCACTCTCCGCCGCCACCATGCGGGTGCTGGCGACGAGCCTGATCACGCGCGGCGTCATCGACATCGGCATCACGGTCGGCGCCGCCTCGGCGCTCGCGCTCGGCGTTTATCGTTTGACGCACGGCCTGATGACTTTGCAGGCGCTCCTCATCGTGCTGATGGCGGGCACCGAGATTTTCCGCCCGTTGCGCGATTTCCGCATGGTCTTGCATGACGGGCTGGCGGGTCAGGCGGCCGCGATCGGCATCAACGCGCTGCTGCAGGCGCAGGCGCCGATGCGCAAGGGCGGCAACGTGCCCGCGGCGCCGCTCGCGCCTACCATCGCGTTCGAGGATGTGCATTTCTCTTATCCGGGCGGGCGCGGTGCGGCGCTCGATGGATTGTCATTGCGTGTCAGCGCCGGCGAGCGGATCGGCATCGTCGGCCCGAGCGGCAGCGGCAAATCAACGATCGCGGCGCTGTTATTGCGGCTCTATGATCCGCAAGTGGGGGCGGTGCGCATCGGCGGCGTCGATCTGAAAACGCTCGACGCGGAGGCGGTGCGTGGCCTGATCGCCGTGGTGCGCCAAGACACCTATCTGTTTCACGGCACGGTCGCGGATAATCTGCGGCTCGGCAATCCGGGCGCCACGCAGGCTGAGATCGTCGCAGCGGCGCGCGCCGCCAATGCGCACGAGTTCATTGCCGCGCTACCGCAAGGTTACGACACCACGATCGGCGAGCGCGGCCTGCGCCTCTCCGGCGGGCAGCGCCAGCGCCTCGCCATTGCGCGGGCGCTTTTGCGCGACGCGCCGATCCTCATCCTCGACGAGGCTTTGTCCTCTGTCGACGCCGAGAACGAGGCGATCATCCAGGCCGCGCTCGACCGCTTGATGGTCGGGCGTACCACACTGATCCTGGCGCACCGGCTCTCCAGCGTCATCGATGCCGACCGCATCCTGGTGCTCGATCGCGGGCGCGTGACCGAGAGCGGAACGCACGCCGAACTGATGCGTCTTGACGGCGCCTACCGGGAGCTGATGGGCGCGCAGGCCGACGAACGCGGCGATGCAACGCTGGTGTCTCTTCCGCCCGACGGCGAGGAGATTGTCGAGAGCGCAGAACTTCCCGCCGCGGAGTTCTCCGCCAAGGCCGACGATTCGATCTTGCGCGTTGTGCAGCTGGACTGGGGCCGCACCACGCGCGCGCTGCTCGCGTTCATTGTGCCGTGGTGGCGGCGGCTCGCGCTCGTCATCGTCTCCGGTACCTGCCGCGTCGCCGCCTATATCGGCGTTGCGATCTTCAGCGCGCTGATCGTGGCTGCGCTGAAGTTCGGCCATCCGTATGGCGCGCTGTTGATCGGGCTCGCGCTGGTGGCGCCGCTTGCCGGAATTCTGCACTGGTTCGAATCATTCCAGGCGCACGTCATGGCGTATCATCTGCTCGCCGACATGCGCATCGCTTTATTCCGCCAGCTCGACGCGCTGGCGCCTGGTTATCTGTTGCGCCGCCGCTCGGGCGATCTGGTGGCGCTGGCGACACAGGACGTGGAGACGATCGAGTATTTCTACGCGCATACGGTAGGACCGGCCATTGTCGCCATCGTGGTGCCGGCTGCTGTGCTCGCCACGCTTGCTGTGTTCGCCTGGCCGGCCGTGCTTGCGCTCCTGCCGTTTCTGTTGTTCGCCGCCTTGGCGCCGGTGCTGCTGCGACAACGCATCGATCGGCTCGGTGCCGCCGCGCGTGAGGCCTTGGGTGGGCTCAACGCCCATGTTGCCGACTCGATCCAGGGATTGGCCGAACTTGTCGCCTTCCAGGCTCTCGGGAGGAGGCGTGGCGAATTCGCCGCCATCGTGCGCGACTGCGCGGCGCTCCGGCTGAAGGTGCTGCGCGATATCTCCGCGCAGGACGTCGAGCTTGAAGCGGTGACCGCGCTCGGCGCGCTTGCGGTCGCGATCACCGGCGGGCTGTTGGCGGCGAGCGGGCGGTTTGACGGTGCATATCTGCCGCTGCTCACGTTGCTCGCGACCTCCGCGTTCTTGCCGCTGTCCGAGATCGCGCACGTCAGTCGCCAGCTCGCCGACACTTTCGCTTCGGCGCACCGGCTGCGCGCGGTGCACGAGGAGCCGGTTCTCGTCACCGACGGTCCGGGCACGCCGGCTCTGCCGGCGCGGGCGGACGTGGTCGGGGCTGCGATCCGCGTCGATCGCGTGAGCTTTCATTATCCTGGGAGTGAACGGTTGGCTCTGTCCGAAGTCAACCTCGATATCCGCCCCGGCACGACGATCGCGCTGGTCGGGCCGTCCGGTTCGGGCAAGACCACGCTCGCCAATTTGTTGCTGCGCTTCTGGGATCCGGCGAACGGCGCGATCACGCTCGACGGCCACGATCTGCGCCAATACCGGCTCGACGAGCTGCGCAGCCGCATCGCGCTGGTGGCGCAGGACACCTATTTGTTCAATGACACGCTGCGTGCCAACGTGGCGCTGGCCAAGCCCGGTGCCGGCGAGGCCGAGATCGTGCAAGCCTTCGAACGCGCCGCGCTCGGCGATTTCATCGCCACGCTGCCGGCACGGCTCGATACGCGGGTCGGCGAGCGCGGCGTGCAGCTGTCCGGCGGCCAGCGCCAGCGCGTCGCCATCGCCCGCGCATTCTTAAAAAACGCGCCGGTGCTCATCCTCGACGAGGCCACCTCGCATCTCGACGCGATCAGCGAGGCGCAGGTGCGCCACGCGCTCACCGCGCTGATGCGCGACCGCACCACAATCGTGATCGCGCACCGGCTCTCGACAGTGCGCGACGCGGACGCGATCGCGGTGCTCGAGGCCGGCCGCCTGGCCGAGGTCGGCACCCATGCCGCGCTACTCTCGCGCGGCGGGCTCTATGCCGAACTCGTCGGCCGCCAGCTCGCGATCAGCCGGGCGGCGGAGTAACGGCTGTGCCGCGCGACCGCCGTTACTCTTTCTTGTTTCTGCTTTCTTCGTTTTGTCGTCGCTCGCGCCGGTTATCGCCGGTGGTGTGCGCCATTTCGCCCTTCAGGCCGGCCGTTTTATCGTCTTCGGTTTTTCTGAGAGAACGCGCAACTTTGCTTCTTCTTCGGCGAGAAGGCGCATCAAGATCTGCCGCTTGGCGGCGTCGGTCTCGATCGTGAGCAATTGTTTGTAGTGTTCGATGTTCAGGCGGGCTACGGTTTCTTCCATGCCACCCTCCGTGCCCGAAGCGTGTGCGCACGGGCGAATGCCTCCCTTTCCCCCTGTGGAATCATACTCTCGCTCTGTCGGCATGTGGAGTCCCGGCGAGATGGGCGGCAGATCAATGCCGATCGATCCGTCACAATCGGAAACGCACGGTGAAGTGGAGGTGCAACGGCGCCGCTATCTGTCGCAATCGAGCGGCGCATATCGCCGCGCGATGAGCTGTTCTGAGCCGCAACAGCCTTATTAACAGCTGTACCGGATGAAAGTGTCAAATAGCGGCAGCTTATAAGTGTTTCTGCTCAGCGGCGTTGCATGAGCGGCGACTCTTTCAGCTCAATCACATCGCGCTTCAAAGGCCGGCGCGATTCCTGCCTTTGACGGCCGGGTTGACGACATTGACGGGCCATTCTCCGGTCAGTGCGCGGCGCACTTCGTTCGGCGCGCCGGCCTGAAGGCCCGCCATTGCCTGTTCGCTGTACCAGGCCGCGTGCGGGGCCAAGATGACGTTATCTCTGCCCCGCAGAGGATGAGGATCGGGCAGCGGCTCCGGATCCACCGTGTCGAGCGCGCAGCCGGCGATGACCTTCGCGTCGAGTGCCCGCACCAGCGCTTCGGTATCCACGATCGGTCCGCGGGCGCAGTTGACGAGGAAGGCCGTCGGCTTCATCTGCCGCAATGTCTCGTCGTTGATCATCCTGCGAGTCTGCGGCACGAGCGGTGGATGCAGCGAGACGAAGTCGGATTCCCGCAATACCTCGTGCAAATCCGCCTTCTTGGCTTTGACGGCGAATTGTCCCTCCTGGACAACCGGATCGAAAAACAGCACGCGCATGCCGAACGCCGCGGCCCTCGCCGCCACGTGCTGGCCGATATTGCCGAAGCCGATCAGCCCGAGCGTGCCGCCCGCCAGGCGGAAGATCGGCTTTCCCGGAGCAAGGTCCCATTTGCCGGCGCGCACGAGGCGGTCGTAGACGACGATCTTGCGTGCGCAGGCGAGAATGAGCGCCATCGCGTGTTCGGCCACTTCCTCGATGCAGTAGGTCGGATTGTTGGTAACGATAATGCCTGCCTTGGTCGCGGCTTCGAGATCGATCGTGTCGACGCCTATGCCGTAGCGGGCAATGATCTTGCAGGCCGGCATGCGCGCCATGACGTCGGCGGTAATGGGCCCGGCATAGGTGTTGAGCAGCGCGTCGCAGTCCGCGGCATAGGGCAGGAATTCGTCCGGCGTCTTGGTCTTGAGCGGCACAAGTTCGGCGATCCCCTCAAGCGTTTTCTTCTCGACGTCGAGCGACTCCCACACATAATCGGTGAGCACGACCTTCGCTTTTGCCACGTCCCGTCTCCCTTTGCCGTCCAATCTTGCCTGCAGTCTTGGCGGCCCGTCCTTCGACGGCCGCAAGATTGGCAGAGCCCCGCAAAGCCGATCATGTGCGGCCGGCCTCGCCGGGCGCTTTTATGCCGGGGCGGTGCGCGAAACAATGCACAGGCGGCTCTTATCCCTCCATGCCGAGGCCGATTGCACATCATGACGTACGGGCCTTGCAGGGAGTCGTTTTCCTCTTAAGTCGAGCAACCTCGCTAACTCAAGCGAGGTAACTCGAATTCCTGGTAGGCTTCTGCCTCGCCGGCCCGCAATATCGTTGCATGGCGCTTGCCAGTTGTTTCATGCCGCGAAAGCCAAGCGGCGCGGCCGCCGGCGATACCGAAGCCATGGTCAATCTCGTCGCGCATCAGACCGAACAGGAGGCGAGAGGACTCGAACACGCCTGGAAGAAGGCGCGCCGTGGCTAAATCGTCCGAACGCATCAACACTCCAATTTCAGACAGGGAACTCGATCGCCGGTGGACCGCCGTCCGCCAGGCAATGGCCGCGCACAAAATCGACGTTCTGCTGATGCAAAACAACAACGATCACATGGGTGGCTACGTAAAATACTTCACCGACATTCCAGCCGCCAACGGCTATCCGACGACGGTGGTGTTCCCCAAAGACGAGAGCATGACGGTCGTCAGCCAGGGACCGTTCGGTTTTGATCGGCGGCTGCCGGCGGCCGGCAATGACGAATACCGCGGAGTGAAGGAATTGCTCGGGACGCCCAGTTTTCCCAGCGTCGACTACAGCGTCGATTACGATTCGGAACTCGCCTGTAGGGGACTCATGCCCTACGCCGAAGGCACGATCGGCATGGTGAGCCGGGGCACGTTGCCGGTGTCGATGGTCGACTATATCCGCAGGCAGTTTCCGCGGGCGAAACTGGTCAACGTCACCGACATGGTCGATCGCATCAAATGCATCAAAAGCGACGAGGAGATCGCGCTGGCGCGCCGCACCGCTGCCGTTCAGGACACGGCCATCGCGGCGGCGATGAAGGCCGCCGTGCCGGGCAAGAAGGACATTGAAATCGGTGCACTCGCCGAGGAGATCGTGCTCGACCTTGGCGGCGAACAGGGCATCTATCTGTGCTCATCCTACAAGCCCGGAGCGCCGTCCGGGCATGTACCGCGGCATAATCAACAGCGCACCATGCAGAGCGGCGACATCTATACGCTGCTGGTCGAAACCAACGGGCCCGGCGGCTTCTATACCAAGATCAGCAGGACGATCGCGCTCGGCAAAGCAAGCCAGGAGCTGAAGGACGAATTCGCCTTCGTACTGGAGGCGCGCAATTATGCCCTGAGTCTGGCGAGGCCTGGGGCGTCCTGCGGCGACATCTGGAGCGCCTACAACGCCTTCATGCGCAGACATCGCCGGCCGGAAGAGCAGCGCGTGTTCTTCCACGGCCAGGGTTACGACCTGGTCGAGCGGCCGCTCGTGCGCAAAGACGAATCGATGAAGATCGAGAAAGGCATGTATTTCGCCTGCCATCCGACCTACATGACCAGGAAGTTCTTCGCCACCTGCTGCGACGACTTTCTTATCACCGACAAAGGAGTCGAGCGCATGCACAAATCCCCTGAGCAGATTTTCGAACTGCAATAGCGCGGTGGCGCGGTGACCTACGCCGCCTGGGTGAGGCGGTCCATCTCGCGCTGCACCAGCTCGCGGTAGAGGCCTTCGCGGCGTACGAGCTGGTCGGGCGGGCCGTCCTGGACGACGCGGCCGGTCTGCAGCACGACGATGCGGTCGAAATTGCGCACGGTGGAGAGCCGATGCGCAATGGCGACGACAGTACGGCCGCGCATCAGGCGGCTCAATGCTTCGCGGATCAGCTCTTCGGATTCGCTGTCGAGCGCCGAGGTTGCCTCGTCGAGCAGCAACAGCGGGGCGTCTTTGAGGAAAGCGCGGGCGATGGCGATGCGTTGGCGCTGGCCGCCGGAGAGCTTGACGCCGCGTTCGCCGACGATGGTGCGCATGCCTTCCGGCAGCTTCTCGATGAAGTCGCAGCGCGCGGTGACAGCGGCCTCGAGCACATCCTCGTCGGTGGCGTCGGGCCGGCCGTAGCGGATGTTTTCCAATACCGAGCGATGAAACAGCGAAATGTCCTGCGGCACGACGCCGATCGCCTCGCGCAGGCTCTCTTGGGTCACGCGCGCGATGTCCTGGCCGTCGATCAGGATGCGCCCGCTCTGCACGTCGTAGAAGCGTTGCAGTAGCGCGAACAACGTCGACTTGCCGCCGCCCGAATGGCCGACCAATCCGATCCGCTCGCCCGGCATGAAGCTCAACGAGAAATCTTCGAAAATCTGCTGGCCCGCGCCGTAGCGGAAGGTGACATGCTCGAATTTCACGCTGGCGCCGCGGCGGATGAGCGGCTCGGCTTGCGGATGGTCGCGCAGTTCGTGCGGCACCAATAGCGTCGCCACGCCTTCGGCAAGACGCGCGAGATGCTGGGTGATGTCGACAAGCGCGACAGCGAGATCGCGCGTGGCGCTGAGCACCGAGATTGACAGTGTGCAGGCGAGCACGACGTCGCCGGTGGTGGCTTCGCCCTCGTTCCACAGCATGATCGCCCAGCCGAGCAGACCCAGCGTCAACATGATGGTCACAACGGCGTGGAAGATGCGGACTTTCTCGAGATAAAACAGGCTGCGCCGGCGCGCTTCCAGTTCGCGCTCGACGGTGGCGTCGAAGCGGCGATGTTCGCGGAAGAAGCCGCCGAAGGCGCGAACGAGCGGCATATTGGTCACCACGTCGACCATCTCTCCGTCGACCGCGGCTGCCTTGTTGGCGAAATCGTGATGCAGCGGCCGGCCGGCGGCCGCGAGGCGGAACATCACGCACACCATGATGCCGCCAACCACGGCGAGCGTGCCGGCCATGGGCAGGCTGATGGTGCACACCAACGCGATTGCCGCCACCGTGGCCGCGCAGGGCGGCAGAACGTTCCAGACGAACATGTTCTCCGCGGTGAAGATGGCGTTCGACGTGGCAGTGACGCGGCTCGTCAACATGCCGGGCAGGCGGTCGGCGAAGTAGCCGGGCGAGTGGCCGGTGAGATGGCGGAACAGATCGCGCCGCAAATCGCCGGTGACGCCGACGAAGGTGAAGTTGGCGATGAAGCTCGCCACACGCCACAATAGATTATCGGCAGCAATGAACGCGACGAGCAGAAAGAAGGCAGTCCATACGCCTCCCGTTATTCCTTGCGACAGCGTGTCGACCAGAAACTTGACGCCGTATTGGGTGCCCACTGAACAGGCGACAGCGCCGAGGACTGCGCCGAGGATCGCGATGTGCGAGAAGGGCCGGAGGCGCAGATAATGAAAGATGAAATGCAGGGGGCGGCTCGCATAACTGCAAATATCGGCCATGCGCCTCTCATCTCCCCTTCATGTAAGCCGGACTGCCGGAAGAATTCCCCGACCTCGCGAACGCCTCGAGCTGAACGATAGTATCGACGCCCGAGCCTTCATAAAGTTCCGTGTTCCAGGCAAAAATAAGTTCCTTCAGCAACCGAAATTTCGACCGAGTTCCACGTTATGCATCCGGTGCCTTTCTGCTGGGGGCGGTTTTTCAAACGAGAAGAAAGGAAGCGTCGATGCACATTGCGCAGGTTGCCCCCCTTACGGAGGCGGTCCCGCCTAAGCTTTATGGCGGCACCGAGCGGGTGGTGTCGTGGCTCACCGATGAGCTGAAGGCGCTTGGCCATGACGTGACCTTGTTCGCAAGCGGCGACTCGGTGACATCGGCGCGACTCGAGGGGGTGTGGCCGCGGGCTCTGCGGCTTGACGGTGCGGTGCGCGATCCCAACGCGCTGCACATGATGATGCTAGAGCATGTCTATCGGCGCGCCGCCGATTTCGACTTTTTGCACTTTCACCTCGACTATTATCCGTTCTCGCTGTTCTCGCGTCAGCCCACGCCGTTCGTGACCACGCTGCATGGCAGGCTCGACCTGCCGGAACATCAACCCGTTTTCGACACATTCTCCGCGGTTCCGGTGGTGTCGATATCCAATTCGCAGCGCAGGCCGATACCGCAGGCGAACTGGGTGCGCACCGTGCACCACGGCCTGCCCGAACGGTTGCTGACCCCGAAGCCGGTCAAGCCATCGTATTTTGCGTTTCTCGGCCGCATCGCACCTGAGAAGGGCGTCGACCGCGCCATCCACGTCGCGGAGCATTGCGGCATAAAGCTGAAGATCGCCGCCAAGGTGGACCGGGTGGATCGCGAATATTTCGACGAGCAGATTGCGCCCATGATCAAGGCGTCGCGGACGGAATATATCGGCGAGATCAACGATAAGGAGAAATCCGAATTCCTCAGTGGCGCCTTGGCGCTGTTGGTACCGATCGACTGGCCGGAACCGTTTGGCCTGGTGATGATCGAAGCCATGGCCTGTGGCACGCCGGTCATCGCGTATAATCGCGGCTCGGTGTCGGAAATCATCGACGATGGCATCACCGGATTTGTCGTCGAGGACGACAACGGTGCGATCGGCGCGGTGGACCGTCTGGGGCATCTGTCGCGCGAAAAGATTCGCAAGCAGTTTGAGAAGCGCTTTACCGCGCGGCGCATGGCGCAGGACTATCTCGCCGTTTACCGGAGCCTGGCCGAGCGGAATGCGCCCCGGTTGCGCCTGGTCGCCGAAGACGCTCTGGCTTTGCAGCCTCGGCGCTAGCCTCGCGAATGGGTAGGTTTCTCGACCGTGCCGAGCGAACGCTCGGCACTGCGCCCAGCGTAATTTGTTCGGAGTGCGCTGCTAATCCGCTTCCTTCGCGGGTCGCGTCTCCGGCATCAGCAGACTCACGACTATGAGACCTACGAGCGCGACTGCCGCCAGCCCCGAAAACGCCCACGCGCTGCCGAAGCGGTCGCTCAGGATCCCGGCAAACGTCGTACTCACCGCAGCGCCAATGCCGATAAAAGTGCCGACGATGCCCTGCCCGAGGTTGAAGTGGCCGGTGTCGCGGGTGACGTCGGCTATGATGAGCGGCACCATCACTCCCAACATCGCGGCGGTCACTCCGTCGAGCACTTGCACGGCGACGAGAAGCACGGGATTGGCGACCAGAGCGAAGAGCAGGCCGCGAAGCGGCAGGGCGGCAAAACCGATGAGCAAAAGCGGCCGGCGCCCTATGATTTGCGCACGCCGGCCAACCCAGGGCGACAGCGCGGCCACGACCAATTGCGGTACGACGATGCAGGCGCCGATCAACAACTCCGCCCAGCGGCTCGACGAACGCATGGTGACGATGCCGCCCATCAGTGGCAGCATGGCTGCGTTGGCGAAGTGAAACAGCAGCAGACAGCAGGCGAAGATGAGGAGCGGTCGATTGTGCATCAGCGCGCTGGGCTTGGTCGGCGGCTTATGCCGTTTGACCGGCGCGGCGCCGTGCGCGCGTTCCGGATCGATCTCTGCCGGCGTGATCATGCGTAGCGCGAGCAGCGCCGGCACGAGCAGCAACACGGTGACGATGAACACCGTTCGCGCGGAAATCAGATAGCCGAATACGGCCATCGCGGCCGCGGCCAGGCAATTGCCTACGGACGCGAAGCGCGCGTTACGGCCGAGTCGTTCGCCGATTGCCGCGTGGCCGACAAGGCCGAGGCTGATCGCGGCCATGGCCGGACCGAGCACGCAGCTCGCAAGCGCGTGCAGGATCGAAGCCGACAACACCATGGGAAAGATCGGTAGCGCCGCGTAGCCCAGCGCGCTGAGGCAGATGGCCACAATCGCAATCGCTCCGACCAGACGCTCGGAGCGGGCGGCGTCGACCAGCGCGCCGCCGGGCATCTGTCCCACCAGGGCAACGAAGCCGGCAGCCGACAGAACCAGGCCGATGTCGACCTGCGTCCAGTGCTGCGCGGTCAGATAAACCGAAACGAACGGCCCGAAACCGGTCTGCACGTCGGCCACGAAAAAGACGAACCAATCAAGTCCGCGCAGGCTTCGACGCGATGGAAATGTCGGTGTCGCTGCTTGCGGCTGCTCCGGTGGTCCGCCCGCGCCGGTTGGGGCGACGCTTTGGGGTCGCTTGCTGTCGCTCGCGTGGTTTGATCGATGAGCGAACAGGGTGCTTCTCCGCACAACTCGAATTTTCTGATGGCGAAAAGCGCCGCCGGTTTTTTGGGCCGGGCGTTATTCGGACGGCAACGGCTCGAGCTTGCCGAGCGCACCAAGAACGACGACCGGCTTGCCTTCCTGATATTCGGGCGCAGCTTTGACCTGATCGCGGGTCAATTCGAGCGCGATGGGGGTATCCAGTTTGCCGGGAGGAGGAAAGTGCAGGGCATTCCAGTCGACTGCGATTTTACGGCTGCCGACACCAAGAAAGCCGCCGAAATCGATGATCGCGGCGCGCACCTCCCCGGCACGGTTGACCAGCACGTCAACGATCCGTCCCATATTTTCGTTTGTTGCACCGAGCACCTCGCGGCCCAGAACGCCTTCCACGTCGTGCTTGTCGAGAACGGTGATTTGCGCAGGAGGCGGCGTTGCGGTGTGCGGAGCAGGTGCGGTCTGCGGAGCCGGTGCGGTTTGAGGAGTGGGTGCGGTCTGCGGAGTAGGACTGTTTTCGGCAAGGACCGTGGTGCCCGTGCCAAGCAGCGTGTAGATCACAGCCGCCGCTGCTGCCGTTCGCCAGTTCGTGCGCATAGAAACCTCCACCAGTGCCCCCGAAGTTCCACGTCGTTAAGCCGACGGAGCCGGTGCTGGTTCCGCCAATTCGAACCTGAGCCTAGAACTGGCTCGGGCGCTGCATTTACGAGGAAAACACGATCGAAACGCGGATATCGCCCCTGATCTGAGGCGTATCGAGCGAGACCGTATCGTGATGCCGCCGCACCCGCAGATCGACGCTGGAACCGCAGAGTTGCAGGTTGCGAATGATCACCTCATCGAGAAACGGCGGCAGGGTCGGATTACAAAGCCGGATTTCGTGTTTGAATGGGTCGAATTGCAGCCCGAGCAGAGCTTCCAAAAGCGTGAAGGGCGTGGCGCTCGCCCAGGCCTGGGGCGCGCACGCGACGGGATAGAGGGTGGGGCCGTGGCCGCGTTGGCGCTGGAATCCACAGAACAGTTCCGGTAAGCGCCGCAAGTCCATGTAGGCGGCGGCCCTGAACAATCCCTCGATCAGAGTGGCGATGGCTCGCTTATGCCCATAGCGCGCCAAACCGAGCCCGATGAGCGCGTTGTCGTGGGGCCAGATCGATCCGTTGTGATACGACATTGGATTGTAGCGGGCTTCGCCGGTCGCGACCGTGCGGATGCCCCACCCGGAAAAGAAATGCGCCTGGAGGAGGCCGTCTGCCACGCGCGCCGCGCGCTGGGCTGAGGCGATGCCGCTGAACAAGGCCTGACCGGCGTTCGACGTGCGCACCCGGCAGGGTTTCTTCTCACCATCGAGCGCCAGCGCATAAGTTTCGATCTCCGGACACCAGAAGGCGGCCTCGAAACGTTTGGCGAGGCGCCGCGCGTCTTCGTCGAGTTTGCGCGCCATACCATCGCGTTTGAGGAGGCGAGCGCAACGCGCTGCCATGAGTTTGGCGGCGTAGACGTAGCCTTGTACCTCCACGAGCGCGATTGCGCCCTCGGCGAGACGCCCGTCGGCGTGGAAGATCGCATCGTGGGAATCTTTCCAACCTTGGTTGGCGAGACCCCGCTCACTTGCGCGCTGATATTCCACGAAACCGTCACCGTCGGGATCGCCCGGACCGTCGATCCAGGCGAGCGCCGCCTCGATGTGCGGCCACAACTGCTCGATGGTTTCGATATCGCCGGTGCGTTCAGCATAGAGTCCGGCCAGCAGGACGAACAGCGGCGTTGAATCGACGCTGCCGTAATAAAGTCCGAACGGCACCTCCCGCAGCGCCGCCATCTCGCCGTTGCGCATCTCGTGGAGGATTTTGCCGGGCTCGGCGTCGGCAAGCGGATCGGTCTTTGTTGCCTGAAACGCGGCGAGACGGCGCAGCACGCCGCATGCCACTTCGGGACTCCACCACAGCATCTGCAGTGCCGTGATCAGACCGTCGCGGCCAAACGTCGTCGAGAACCAGGGGATGCCGGCGTACGGATAAGGGCCCTGCGGCGTGTCGGTCATCAGGATGGCCAGATCCGCAGCCGAACGGCACAGCATCAGATTGAAGCGATCGTTCGACGTTTCGACCGAGGTGCGGTGCCTGGCGGCTTCACGCAGTTCGCGGCGCGCTGCAATCAGCCCGGGGAGGAACGGCAGGGGTTTGGTGACCTCCGGATCGCACGCAATTGCCAGAAAAATCGCCCGCGTCTCGCCGGGTTCGAGCAAGAGATCGTATGCTGCGCTGCCGATGCTGAGCCGCCGCGGCGGCGGGTCGAAGGTCAGAACGGTGCGGCGCAGCTTGTCATCGAGGCCCTGGTAACTGAGCACGGCCTCGGTCTTGCCGTGGACCCTTGCGCTGGCTTTGCCGCGCCGTTCGCGGTGCGAGCCGCGCACTTCGAACAGGTCGGCGAAATCGCTCGCGAACAGCATCGCAATCTGCAGACTGATCGTGCGATCGCCGTAATTGCGAACCCGCAGCCTTTGGTATGCGGTTCCACGCCACAGAAAAACCGTGCGCAGTATATGCACGCAGTCCTTCTCCAGGATGATGCGGTCGCCGGCCATCAGATCCGGGTTGGTCAGATCGACGTACAGCGCCGAATTGTCGTCGCGCAGGTTGGAACCGAGCAGGAGTGGCGGCGCCCCATTCACCAACAGTTCGAGACGCGACAGATGGCGTGTGTCCAGATGGAACAATCCGGCCGAGACGCTCGATGCCGCGGCCATGCCTCCGCTGCAGTCGAGGACGGCGAACGTATCGCCGTATTTGAGTGTGCGCGGGGGCGGGCCGGCCGCCTGCGTCGCGGCAATGTAGAATGGATCTTCGGATGTGTCTGCGGCGGGGACTTTCTGGGCGGCACTATCGTGCGGATTCATCGTGTGCGTCTCTTTGTTGCCGGAATCGGCCCGGACTCAATCGAGAGTGTCGAGGCTCAATCCTCCAGATCGCCGCTGCTCGGCCGCCTGCCCCGAAGTCCGATCGGGGGAAGCGGCGAGGCGCAGCTCTGCGTCCCCTGCTCAGCGGTCATGGCCGCATGCCGCGGCGGATATTCGTCGACGACGCACATACTGATCGGATCGACGGCTGCGGGGCATGCGATGCTCCTTTAACGGGAACAAACGCATGACCGGCGGGATAGGTCCTCAAAGGTCGATTTTGCACTGCACACAATGCATGCGTCTTCCGTACGCAGATTGCGGCCCGCACATTATTCAGGCATCCACCCAATCAGACAGCAATGGCCGGATTCAGGCAGCAGACAGCGATTGGCCGGTTGCGACCATTAGCCATATGCGCTGTGGCGTAGTGCCGTGGCGTAGTAAAAGTGTAATGAACTCGCTCTGGCCGCGAAAATGTTGTAGATTTGCGGCAAAGGCGACACAAACCAAAGGCGACGGAGGGCGGGAAACATGACAACTGCATCGACGACGGCTGAACCGGGGGCGCTGGCGACTCCAGCGACGCGGTGGACCCAACTCATCATCTGCATCATCTGCATGGTGCTAATCGCCAACCTGCAATACGGCTGGACGCTATTCGTCAATCCAATCAACAAAGCGCACGGCTGGTCGCTGGCGTCGATCCAGTTCGCGTTCGCGATCTTCATCGCGCTGGAGACGTGGCTGACCCCGATCCACGGGTGGATCGTCGATAGTCTCGGTTCTCGTCTGGGACCAAAGCTGATGATCGCGTTCGGTGGCATCGCGGTCGCGGCGGGTTGGGTCATCAATTCGTACGCGCAATCCCTTGAGATGCTCTATCTCGGCGCGGTCGTCGGTGGCATCGGTGGCGGCGCTGTTTACGCGACCTCCGTCGGCCAGGCCGTGAAGTGGTTCCCGGATCACCGCGGCCTTGCCGTGGGGCTCACCGCCGCAGGCTATGGTGCCGGCGCGGCGCTGTCGGTGATTCCCATTCGCGCAGTGATCGCTTCGGCCGGCTATGAAGCGGCCTTCTTCTGGTTTGGCCTTGTCCAAGGCGGCATCGTCTTCATTTTGGCCTGGCTCTTGCGGGCGCCCGATCCCGGCGAGATGGACGGCGTCGGCGCGCCGAAGGTCGCGCAGAGCGCACAAAGCTATTCGCCGTTGAAGGTCTTGAGCACGCCGGTATTCTGGCTGCTTTACATCATGTTCGTGATGGTGTCGGCATCGGGACTGATGGCGACCGCCCAGATCGCGCCCATCGCCAAGGACTTCAACGTCGGCAATGACATCATCCTGTTCGGTGCCTCGACGTTGAGCGTGGCGCTGATCATCGACAACGTCTGTAACGGCGGTGCGCGACCGCTGTTCGGCTGGATTTCCGATCACATTGGTCGGGAATACACGATGGCGATCGCCTTCGGCCTTGGCGGCATCGCCTATTGGCTGCTTGGTGCGCTGGGCCACGCACCCTGGGCCTTCGTGGTGTTCGCCGGCCTGATCTTCCTCACCTGGGGCGAAATTTTCAGCCTGTTTCCGTCAACCTGTACGGACACCTTTGGTACCAAGTTCGCAACCGTGAACTTGAGCCTGCTCTACACCGCCAAGGGTGCGTCGGCGTTCCTGGTGCCGGTCGCCAATATCGTCAAAAATGCGACGGGCGGCTGGCATATGGTGTTCGTCGTGACCGCGATCATGAACTTCGTCGTCGTGGCGCTGGCACTGGTCGTGCTCAAGCCGATGCGAAGGAAGTTCATGGCAAACGGCTGATCGGCTGAGCGACCGCCGGTCCCGCGCCGGCGGTCGCGGTAGCTGCACTCGCTGCTCCTGCGAAGTAACGGGGCCGGCCCGCGCCGGTCTCGGGCGGAGGCCGGAAAGCATAATTCCTCGACCGCGCCGTGCCTGCGCTTGCGCACGGCCATGACGCTGGAATAATGTATACCAGAATGGGATCAATGCTTTCGATAGCCCCTGGGGCCTCGGCCGACGACGAAATGGCGCTCCGGGAACGGCGCGTGGCCGTTGATCCGCTTGCCAGTTCGGCGAGCTTGAAGCGGCAAGCCTATGCCGCGCTCAAGAACGCCATCGCCGCGATGGATGTCTACGGCAGCCGCAGCGAGATCAGGCTCGACGAGCGGCAGCTGGCGGCGGACTTCGGCATCAGCCGTACGCCGGTGCGCGAGGCCATCGCGCAGCTCGAACGCGAGGGCTTCGTACGCTCCGAGCCGCGGCGCGGCATCTATGTGGTGCGCAAGACCAAACGCGAAGTGATCGAGTTGATCACCGCCTGGGCCGCGCTCGAAGGCATGGCCGCGCGGCTCATCACCCAGAGCGCCGCTGACGAAGAGATCGCGGCGTTGCGGCGCATGTTCGCGACCTTCGACGACGGCGCGGTGCGCGTGCATCTCGATGAATATTCCGACGTCAATATCGAATTTCATCAGACGATCATCCGCATGAGCCGCAACGACGCGCTGATCGATCTGGCCGAAAATCTGTTCACCCATATGCGGATGATCCGGCGCAAGACGATCGGCGAAAAGGACCGCGCCGACCGCTCGATCCGCGACCACATGCACATCATCGAAGCGCTGGAGGCGCGCGAGACCGAACGCGCGGAGCGGCTGGTGCGCGATCACGCGCTCGGCCTCGCCGAACACGTCGACAAATACGCCGATTATTTGGATTGACGGGTGACGGCTCGGTAGAAGACGAAGAAGAATTCAGGGAGGAGTCCCATGGCTGAAGCAGCAGTAAAGACGGCGCCGGCGGCGGAGGCCGAGCAGGAACTGACAGACGGCTTTCACCTCATCATCGACGCGCTCAAGCTCAACGGCGTCAACACGATCTATGGCGTCCCCGGCATCCCGATTACCGATTTCGGCCGCATGGCGCAGGCTTCGGGCATCCGCGTCATCTCGTTCCGCCACGAGCAGAATGCCGGCTATGCCGCCTCGATCGCGGGCTTCCTGACCAAGAAACCGGGCGTCTGCCTCACGGTGTCGGCTCCCGGCTTTCTCAACGGATTGACCGCGCTCGCGCACGCTACGACCAATTGTTTCCCGATGATCCTGATTTCGGGCTCTTCCGAGCGTGAGATAGTCGATCTGCAGCAGGGCGACTACGAGGAGATGGACCAACTCGCCATCGCCAAGCCGCTGTGCAAGGCGGCGTTCCGCGTGCTGCATGCGGCCGACATCGGCATCGGGCTTGCCCGTGCCATTCGTGCGGCGGTTTCGGGGCGCCCGGGCGGCGTCTATCTCGATCTGCCGGCGAAACTGTTCGGCCAGGCGATGGACGCGGCCGCGGGGCAGCGATCTCTGGTCAAGGTCATCGATCCGGCCCCGGCCCAGATTCCCGCGCCGGAGGCGGTCAAGCGCGCGCTTGATGTCCTCAAAAGCGCCAAGCGCCCGCTGATCATTCTCGGCAAGGGTGCCGCCTACGCGCAGGCCGACAACGCGATCAAGAGCTTTGTCGAGAAGAGCGGCGCTCCGTTCCTGCCGATGAGCATGGCCAAGGGCCTGTTGCCCGACACCCATCCGCAATGCGCCGGCGCGGCGCGCTCGACGGTGCTCAAAGATTCCGATGTTGTCTTGCTGATAGGCGCCCGGCTGAATTGGCTCCTGTCCCACGGCAAGGGCAAGACCTGGGGCGAAGCGCCGAAAAAATTCATCCAGATCGACATCGAGCCGAAAGAGATGGATTCGAACGTCGAGATCGCGGCTCCGGTGGTCGGAGACATCGGCTCGGTCGTCGCCGCGTTGCTCGAGGGCATGGGCGGCAACTGGCCCGCCCCGCCGGTGGACTGGATCAAGACCGTCACCTCGAAGCGTGAAGAGAACGTCGCCAAGATGGCGCCGCGATTGATGAACAACAACTCGCCGATGGACTATCACGGCGCGCTCGGTGTGCTGCGCACCATCGTCAAGGAGCGGCCGGACGCGATCTTCGTCAACGAGGGCGCCAACACGCTCGACCTCGCCCGCGGCATCATCGACATGTACCAGCCGCGCAAGCGCCTCGATGTTGGCACCTGGGGCGTGATGGGCATCGGCATGGGCTATGCTATCGGTGCGGCGATGGAGACCGGCAAGCCGGTGCTCGCGGTCGAAGGCGACTCGGCGTTCGGCTTCTCCGGCATGGAGATCGAGACGATCTGCCGCTACAAGCTGCCGGTCTGCGTCGTCATTTTCAACAATGACGGCATCTATCGCGGCACCGACGTCAACTCTGCGAATGCCGACCCGGCGACCACCGTGTTCGTCAGGGGCGCGCGCTATGACAAGATGATCGAGGCCTTCGGCGGCGTCGGCGTCAACGCGACGTCGCCGGACGACCTGCGGCGCGCCGTGAACGAGGCCATGGATTCCGGTAAGCCGACACTGATCAATGCAGTGATCGATCCGGCGGCCGGCAGCGAGAGCGGCCGCATCGGCAATCTCAATCCGAAGAGTTCGATTGGCAAGAAGAAGTAATTACTCCGTATTCGAACAGGAGAGGAACATCGATGGCAACGCGGAAGAAGGCCGCTAAGGCAAAGGCAAAAACGGCGGCCAAAAAGCCCACCAAAAAGGTCGTCAAGCTCAAAGCGGTGAAGAAGCCGACGGCGAAGGCAGCGAACGGCAACGGATTGCCGCGGCCGTCGTCGAAGGCATGGGGCCAAGCGGGCAAGGCGCTCGAAGGCGTGAAGATACTGGACTTCACCCATGTGCAGTCGGGACCCACTTGCACGCAGCTCCTCGCCTATATGGGCGCTGACGTGATCAAGGTGGAGCGGCCGGGAGTAGGCGACATCACGCGTACGCAGCTGCGCGACGTCAAGGACGCCGACAGCCTCTATTTCACCATGCTCAACGGTTCGAAGCGATCGATCACGATCGATTCAAAGCATCCGAAGGGCAAGGAAATCCTCGAACGGCTGATCAAGCATTGCGATGTCTTGGTGGAGAACTTTGCCCCCGGCGCGCTTGATCGCATGGGGCTCACCTGGGACTACATCCATAAGACCAATCCGCGCATGATCGTGGCTTCGGTGAAAGGCTTCGGTCCGGGACCGTATGAGGACTGCAAGGTCTACGAGAACATCGCGCAGTGCGCGGGCGGCTCGGCGTCGACCACCGGCTTCCGCGAGGGGCCGCCGCTCGTCACCGGTGCGCAGATTGGCGACTCCGGGACCGGCCTGCATCTGGCTCTCGGCATCGTCACCGCGCTGTATCAACGCGTACGCACCGGTCGCGGTCAGAAGGTGCTCGCCGCGATGCAGGACGGCGTACTCAATCTCAGCCGCGTGAAATTGCGCGATCAGCAGCGCCTGACGCACGGTCCGCTCAGAGAGTACAGCCAGTTCGGCGAGGGCATTCCTTTCGGCAAAGCGACGCCGCGTGCCGGCAACGATTCCGGCGGCGGCCAACCGGGCTGGATTCTCAAATGCAAAGGCTGGGAGGACGATCCCGACGCCTACATCTATTTCATCACCCAGGCGCCGGTGTGGACTGCCATCTGCGATCTGATCGGCAAGCCGGAATGGAAGACCGATGCGGATTTCGCCACGCCGCCGGCGCGGCTGCCGCGGCTGCGGATGATCTTCGATACGATCGAGGAATGGACCAAGACCAAGACCAAATTCGAGGTCATGGAAATCTGCAATCAGCACGATATTCCGGTCGGTCCAATCCTGTCGATGAAGGAGATCGCCGAGGAAGCGTCGCTGCGCGACACGGGAACCGTTGTCGAGGTCGACCATCCGGTGCGCGGCAAGTATCTGACGGTGGGCAACCCGGTTAAGCTGTCGGATTCGCCGGCGGACGTGCGGCGTTCGCCGCTGCTCGGCGAGCACACCGAGGAAATTCTGCGCAAGGTGCTCGGCTATTCGGAAAAGCAGGTGGCCGAGATCAAGGTGTCGGGTGCCATCACCGCGCCCGAGAAGCCGGCAAAGGCGGCAGCGGCGTGACAACGCCTTTCCCGCACGCGGTGCAGCGCATAGCGGTGCACCGCAGATGCGGGATCGTCGCAAACTCTGGTGTTTGACGATCCCGGGTCAGCAGCGCACCACTTCGTGCTGCGCTGCGTCCGGGAAACGAGATTGGGAGAGGACTACAGATGCGTATCGTCGTTCACGGCCAACAGGCGTTCGGCAAGGCGGTGCTGGAAGCGCTGCTCAAGCGCGGCGATGACGTTGTCGCCGTCTATGTCGCGCCGGAGAAGCCGGGCGCCAAGGCCGATCCGCTCAAGGAAGCAGCGCTTGCCGCCAAGCTGCCGGTCCATCAGCCCGAGTCCTATAAAAACCCCGAAGTATGGGCCGAATTCAAAGCGCTTAAGCCCGATTTGCAGGTGATGGCCTTCGTGACGCTGTTTGTTCCGGAGGACTTCCTCAACATCCCGACCCACGGCTCAATCCAATATCATCCCTCGCTGCTTCCAGCTTATCGCGGCGCCAGCGCCATCAATTGGCCGATCATCAAAGGCGAAGCGGAAACCGGATTGTCGATCTTCTGGCCCGACAATGGCCTCGATACCGGCGACGTGCTTCTGCAGAAGAAGACGCCGATCGGTCCGACCGACACGCTCGGCACCGTCTATTTCGACCGCCTGTTCCCGATGGGCGTCGACGCGATGCTCGAGGCGGTCGACTTGGTCAAGGCCGGCAAGGCGCCGCGCATCAAACAGGACGAAGCCAAAGCCACCTACGAGGGCCGCTGCGGTCCGGACAATGCCAAGATCGACTGGGGCAAGCCGTGGGAGCAGATCGATCGGCTCATTCGCGGCTGCAATCCGGCGCCGGGCGCCTGGACCGTGCTCGACGGCAAGCAGCTAAAAATATTCGACGCCAAGCCGCTTCCCGCCAAGGACCCGAAAGGGATCGCCGG
>DATJTL010000412.1:0-4307 GCA_035503415.1 Xanthobacteraceae bacterium | reverse complement strand
CCTGTCAGTTTTCCGAAGCCTATGTGATCGCTCACGAAGTCGGCCATCACGTGCAGGACGAGCTTGGCATCCTGCCGCGCGTGATGCAGGCGCAGCAGGCCTCATCAGACCAGGCGGACTCAAACCAGCTCCAAGTACGTGTCGAGCTGCAGGCGGACTGCTTTGCCGGCGTCTGGGCCAATCGTGCTCAGCAAAAGCACAACTTCCTCGATCCGGGAGATGTCGATCAGGCTTTGCAGACAGCGTCCTCGATCGGCGACGATCGTCTGCAAAAACAGACGCAAGGCTACGTCGTCCCCGACTCCTTCACTCACGGCACGTCCGCGCAACGCGAGCGATGGTTCCTCAAGGGCTTCAAATCGGGTCAGCCTTCGGCCTGCAATACATTTGCGGCCGACGCATTGTAGCTTTCCAGAAATCGATGCCGCACCACGCCGCCGCGCTGCCGCGCGCCGGTTAGAACAAAATTTACCATGAAACCGCATCATCCGGCGGTCCGGGCGAATGTCAGATCCGCTCCACTGGCGGGCACCGCCTGGACTGCAGGCAAAGGTTTTCCGGCATGGAGACAAGCGAAACCGGCGACGGCCGGATCGTTCTGGGCGACCCGGTTCCATGGTTCGGCGCACCGCTCCTCGGCGGCGGCTCCTTCAATCTGCAAGTCGCCGCCGGCCGCTGGATCGTACTCGCTTTCCTCGGCAAAGCGGACGATCCGCGCGCAAACGAAGAGCTGGCGGCGCTGCTGCATGACACGCAGCTGTTCGACGAAGAGCGCCTTGTCTTCTACGGCATATTCAGCGGCCCGCCCGGCGACGCGGCGCCATACGTCAAGCTGTCGACGCCCGCGATCTCGTTCATCGCAGACTATGACGGCGCGATCAGCCGCCGTTACGGCGCCGCCGGGGCACCGCGCACAATCGTGCTTGATCCCATGCTGCGCGCCGTCGCCGACATTCCGTTCGATTATCCGGCCGGACACGCGCAATCAGTGCGCGGCGTTCTGGCCGATCTGCCGACAGTCGACGATAGCGCCGGCGTGCCGCTCTACGCACCGGTACTCATCGTGCCGCGGGTGCTCGACTTTCCGCTCTGCGCGGCGCTCGTTGAGCTTTACGACAAGCTCGGCGGGGAGGATTCGGGCTTCCTATACGACGTCGACGGCCAGACGACGCGGGTCATCGATCATCGGGTGAAGCGCCGCAGCGATCTTGTCGTTGCCCATCCGCAGCTTCGCGAAGCCATCCGCAGCCAGGTCGTCCGCCGTCTGCTGCCCGCCATCGGGCAATTCTTCCAATTCCAAGCAACGCGCATGGATCGCTACATCGTCGCCTGCTACGACGCCGCCGTGGGCGGTCATTTCTATCGCCACCGCGACAACGTCAACATCGGCGCGCAGCACCGCCGCTTCGCCGTCTCCATCAATCTGAACAAGGACTACGAAGGCGGCGATCTTGTCATGCCCGAGTTCGGCCGCCGCGCCTATCGGGCGCCGCACGGCGGCGCCATCGTGTTTTCCTGCGGTGCCTTGCACCAGGTCACGCCAGTGACTCGCGGCCGCCGCTACGCCTTCTTGCCGTTTCTCTACGGCGAAGCGGATGCAGCTTTGCGCGAGACCAACAATGCCAGGCTGCATCAGAGCGCAGTCCGGTATGTCGCGGAATCCGACCGCCTTTTTCCCGCAAGCGAAGCTGCCGGCGAGCGCCGCGCCGGCTGACGAAACTCTCTCACGCCGCCTTGCTGCTGATTGCTGCCAGCCCAACAAGTCGCGCTTGCCATGGCCGGCGCCTTCGCTAAAATGCAACGACTACACGGGGATGGGGTCCCCCAAAACCGCCGATAAGGCTGATGACTCCTGCCGTACGCTTGGCGTCGGTGGGAGTTTTATTTTTGCACTCCAACCGTCTCCAAAAGTTCAAGCGGGCCGACGCACGCGCATGTGCGCGCCGCCTCGCTTCGATGAATTGTGCATACGAGGGCTGAAAATGAGGACGGTAATTGGCTTTGTGCTGGTGTTTCTCGGCGGCGGTGTCGGCGCTTCGATCCGTCACGGAATAAACCTCGCGGCGGCTCGCCTGGTCGGAACCACCTTCCCCTACGGAACAATGTTCATCAACGTCACCGGCTCGCTGATCATGGGGCTTATCGTTGAGTATTTCGCGCTCAAGAGCGGTCTGCCGCAACGCTGGCTGCTGTTTCTGACCACCGGCATTCTCGGTGGCTACACGACCTTTTCCACCTTCTCGCTCGAGGCCGCGCTGCTCTACGAACGCGGCCAATTGGCCGCCGCGGCCGCCTACGTCGTGCTGTCAGTGGTGCTTGGGATCAGTGCGCTGTTTGCGGCGATCGCCATCGTGCGGACGCTGGCGTGAGGCTCTTTCGGCCCCCACAGACGGCCCGCCAAACCCATTAGCCGGCGACCGCTGCTCTCGCGGCCGTGACGAAAATCCGCCTGAGCATTTCCCGGTCGATCGGCTTCTGCAGGACCGGAATTTTGCGGAAGCGCGCTTCGACGCTGTCGGCGTCGTAGCCGGTGACGAAGACGAATGGCACGCCGCGCGCGGCCAAAAGGTCGGCGATCGGATAGACCGCCCCGTCGCCGAGATTGATGTCGAGCACGGCTGCCTCGAACTGGCCGTCCTCGGCCTTCGCCGCCGCCTCCCCCGCTGTGCCGATCGGGCCCAGAACCTGGTAGCCGAATTCGCCGAGGCATTCCTGAATCATCATGGCGACCAGCGCCTCGTCCTCGATCAAGAGCACGCGCGGCTTACCGACCACTTTTATGCCGTTGAACGCGCCATTCAGTGTGCCGGCCTTAGGTGGGGCGGAATATTCACGCGACTTCATCATGTCGCGGCGGGGAATTGAAAAGCTGCAGTGCAGTCCATTCGGGTTCCAGTCGAACGCGACCTCGCCGCCGAGCTGCTGTTCGATGCTGGCGCGAATGACGCGCAGACCGAAGCTCTTGGCGGAAGGCCGCGGAACCGGCGGCCCCCCGGTCTCCAGCCAACGCAACACCAGAGCTTCCGTGCGCAATTGCCAGCACAGACTCAGTTTTCCGTTCACCGACGACAGCGCGCCGTGTTTGGCCGCATTAGTGGCGAGTTCGTGCAAAGCGAGCGCCAGTCCCTGCGCCGTCGAAGGGTGCAGCGAGATATCGGGACCGTCGATGGTGACTTTGTCGCCGGTGCGATAGGGGTCAAGCTCCTCGCCAACCAGAGTGGCGAGATCGGCGCCTTCCCAGCGCGAGTCGGACAAGAGCGTATGAGCGCGCGCCAACGCCTTGATGCGTCCCTCGATGGCGGCCACGTACTCGGAGACGCTTTTGCCCCGCGTGAGCCGGATGATCGATTGGATGACGGCGAGCGCATTGCGCGCCCTATGGTCGACTTCGCGCGCCAGGAGCGTCTGCCGCTCCTCGGCCTCCTTGCGTTCGGTGACGTCGATGGTGACACCGCTGATGCGCACCACCCGGCCGGCGGCGCCGACGGTCGCCGCGGCGGTCCCGGTACACCAGCGTATCTCGCCGTTGTCGCGCAGCACACGGAACTCAGTCTGCTGGGTGCAGGCGCCTGCGGCCATAAGCTCGACCGCCTGCCGCAGCTGGCGCCAGTCGTCGGGATCCACGAGGCCGCGGATATTCTCGATGCTGGCGTGAAACCGCCGCGGGTCGACGCCAAAGATGCGATACTGGCCCTCGTCCCATTTTATCTCTTCGCTGCCGACCTCCCATTCCCACGAACCCATTTGTCCGGCGGCGAGCGCGAGGCTGCGCGCCTGCTCGGTTTGCTTGAGCCGTGCATTCGAGGCTTCCAGCTCCGCGGTACGCTCGGCGACGCGGCGCTCAAGCTTGAAATTGAGCTGTTCCAGTTCGCGCGTCTTGCGGAACAGTTCGGCGAAGATACGCACTTTGGCGCGCAGCACCGCCGGAATGACCGGCACCGGAACATAATCGACCGCGCCCATCTCGTATCCGCGCAACCTGTCGACCTCTTCCACCTGGATTGCCGAAATGAAGATGATTGCCGTTTTCTCGAACCGCGGGCGTTCCCGGATCATTGCCGCGAGCTGGAAACCGTCGAGTTCCGGCATGCAGACGTCGATGAGCACGACCGCGACATCATTCTTGAGCAGGAACGCCAGCGCATCGCGCGCTGACGAGGTCTTGACCAGATTCTCGCCCAGTTCGGAGAGAATCACCTCGTAAGCGAGCAGCTTCTCCGGCTGATCGTCGACCAGAAGAACGTTGACTTTGTCGGTCATCGCCAATGCGCCTAGCGGTGCAGCCACATCCGCAGCGCGGACAGGAG
>DATJTL010000411.1:0-3982 GCA_035503415.1 Xanthobacteraceae bacterium | reverse complement strand
CTGTTCCTCGCGTGCCAGTTCGCGTTCATCATTCAGCGGCGGCAGCCGCGTGCCGAGGTCGCCCGCCGGAATCTGATCGACCACTTTCACCGTATAGGCCGGCGGCGGCGTAAACTCCTGGTGCCACAGACCCGGCAATATGAACAGGACGAACCACGCGATTCCGGCATGTCCCGCAGCCGAAACCAGGATTGCCGCGACGTAACCCCAGCGCGGCGGCCGCTCGGCCTGCCTACGGTCCGGCGCTGCCACGCTTCAGCCTGCCGGTCCCCGCCCGATCCTCGTCATCCCCCTGCGGCATTTGGGTCACCATTCCAACGTTCTCGATCCCGGCCGCCTTCAACGCCGCCATCACGCCGACCACGTCGCTATAGGGAACCTCGCCGTCGGCGCGGATAAACACTTCGCGATCGGGTCGTTCCACCGCGATTGCCGCCAGCTTCGCCGTCAGCTCGCCGGGGCTCATCCGCGTGTCATTCAGATAAACTTCGCGCGACCTGGTGATCGAGACGATAAACGGCTGCTCCTTGCTCGGCAGCGACGCCGCCTTCACCCTGGGCAGGTCCACGTCGACGCCCTGCTGGATAATCGGCGCCGTCACCATGAAGATGATCAGCAGCACCAGCATCACGTCGACCAGCGGTGTCACGTTGATCTGCGACACCAATGAACCGCGTTGTCCGGGCTCGAATGCCATCTGCTGAAGTGCTCCGGCTGGCGCTCAGGAAAGGAAGTGGCGCTCGGCGATATTCAGGAATTCCGAGATAAAATTCTCCATCTCGGTCGCCAGCACCCGCACCCGCGCGATCAGGAAATTGTAGAACATCTGCGCCGGGATCGCTGCGATCAGGCCCACTGCCGTAGTGATCAGCGCCTCGGCGATTCCCGGCGCCACTGCTTGGATATTAGAGGTATGCTCTGTCGACAAGCCTAGAAATGCCGTGATAATGCCGATTACGGTTCCGAATAGGCCAACAAAGACGGCGGTCGATCCAGTCGTTGCGAGAAAGGTGATACCCTGTTCCAGCTTGGTAATCTCGACGTTCATCTGCCGCCGCATCGACCGCGTCACGTTCTCCACCCCGCCCAGATCAGTCGAGAAGCCGCTATCACCTCCGACCGCCTGCCGCTTCGCCCGCGTCAATTGCAGCAGTTCCCGGTAGCCGGCGCGAAACACCTGCGCCACCGGACTCCGCTTCATCTCGACGCTCGCGTTGTGGATCGACGCCAGATTCTTCGATTCCCAAAAAATGGTGGTGAAGCGCTCAGTTTCACGCCGCGCCCTTGAAATCTGCACTAATTTGTAAAGGATGATGCCCCAACTGCCGATCGAAAAGGCCGCCAGGATAACCAGTACAACCTGAACCAGCGGGCCCGAATCCAGCAGCAGGTCCACCACCCCCATCCCATTGGGGCCATTCACCAGCCAACCTCGCGGAGCGAATTCGCTCGATCCTGCTTGGGCATTATTGATGCCATCCCCTGAATAGTCAATTTACCTTCCCGCAGCATCCTTCTGCCGCGGGCACTTTACAGTGCGATCTTCGACCCTCTTCTGCCGCCCGCGCTTCCTTCACCAGCCTCGCGCCTGATGAGTCCCGCAGGCAAGCCCAGCCGATTCCTGTTGCTCATCACGAGGCTAAAACGCGAGTACACAGCGGACTGATAGCTGGCCCTCTTGCCGTGCCGGTGTCCCGCAAGGTTAGCGCGGACGCTGGCACGGATGCCGGTTTATGGTAGCGTAGCGGCAACAGATTTATCCGCCAGCCTTCAGCTTTGAGGAGGATTGCCGTGGCAATCAAGGTCGCAATCAATGGCTTCGGCCGTATCGGCCGCATGTTCTACCGCGCCGCTCTCGACAAGAAAGATCTCGAGATCGTCGCCGTCAACGACATCACCGACGCCCACACTCTCGCCCATCTGCTGAAATACGACTCGATCCACGGCACCCTGCGCCAGAGCATCAAGGCCGAAGGTGACACCCTGATGGTCGACGGACACGCGCTTAAGGTTCACGCCGAGCGCGACCCCTCCAAGCTCCCATGGGCTAAACTCGGCGTGCAGGTCGTAGTCGAATCCACCGGCCTCTTCACCGCCCGCGATAAGGCTGCGATGCATCTTTCGGCCGGCGCCCGCAAGGTCGTGATCAGCGCCCCCGCCGAGCATGCCGACATCACCGTATGCCTTGGGGTAAATCACGCCAGCTATGACGCCGCCAAACACGACGTCATCTCCAACGCCTCCTGCACCACCAATTGCCTTGCGCCGATCGCCAAAGTCCTGCACGAAAACTTCGGCATCATTCACGGCCTGATGACCACCGTTCACAGTTATACCCAGGATCAGATGCTGCAGGACGGTCCGCACAAAGACTTGCGCCGCGCCCGCGCCGCCGCGCTTTCGATGGTCCCCACTTCGACCGGCGCCGCCAAGGCTATCGGCCTCGTCCTGCCTGCGCTCAACGGCAAGCTCGACGGCATCGCGATCCGCGTCCCAACCCCCAACGTCTCGGTCGTCGACCTCACCGCTACCGTCGAGCGTGACGCCGACGACAAGTCGGTCAACGCCGCGATGCAGGCCGCCGCCGAGGACGAGCTGAAGGGCATTCTCCAATATAGCGACGGCCCGCTCGTCTCCGTCGACTTCAACGACAATCCTTATTCTTCGATCTTCGACGCCCCCCTGACCAAGGTCCTCGGCAAGCGGCTCGTTAAGATTTTCTCCTGGTACGACAACGAATGGGGCTACTCCAACCGCCTGGCCGACGTCACCGCTTTCGTCGCCGCCAAGCTCTAGGCTGATCATCACCACGAATGCCGCCGCTGCCGCTTCCGGCGGCGGTAATTCGTGTCTCTCTTCCCGTGATCGGCTCGCCAGCAAATCTGTACAGGTAATCTGCGATGGCCATAGCGTCCGTTAAGAATCTCTCGTTGCGCGGCAAAAAAGTTCTCCTCCGATGCGACTTTAATGTCCCCTTGGAAGCCGGGCGCATCGCCGACCCCGCGCGCATCGACGCCAGCCTTGAGACCATTCGCTACATCCTTGCGGAAGGCGCTGCCTTGATCCTCTGTTCCCATCTCGGCCGTCCCAAGGAACGCACACCCGAGCTGAGCCTCAAGCCGGTTGCCGAATACTTGAGCGCCGCCCTCGGCCACAAGGTCGTACTCGCCCCCGATTGTATTGGCGATACCACTGGCCGCCTCACCACGGACCTCCAGCCCGGCTCCGCTCTCCTGCTCGAAAATCTGCGTTTCCATCCCGAAGAAGAAGCCAACGATCGCGACTTCGCCCACGAACTCGCCCGCGGCAAGCAAGTTTATGTTAACGACGCCTTCGGCACCGCTCATCGCGCCCATGCCTCGACCGTCGGCGTTACGCGCTTTCTGAACGAGCGCGCAGCCGGCTTCCTGATGCTCCGCGAGCTCGAAGTCCTCCACACCATCACTGAAAATCCCACCCATCCATACGTCGCGATTCTCGGCGGCGCCAAGGTCTCCGACAAAATCGGCGTCATCCGCAATCTGTTGAACAAGGTTGACGCCATTCTCATCGGCGGTGCGATGGCCTACACCTTCTTGCGCGCCCGCGGCATTCCGATCGGCAAGTCCCGCCTCGAATCGGACAAGCTCCAACTCGCCGCCGAGCTGATCGCTGAGGCGTCGCGCCGTAACGTTGCCTTCGTCCTTCCTATCGACCATGTCGTTGCCGACGCGCCTGAGCCTGATTCGCCCAGCCAGACTGTTACCCAGATTCCAGCCGATAAGATGGGCCTCGATATCGGCCCCGCCACCATCGCCGATTTCATTCAGCGGCTCGCTACCGCTCGAACCGTCATCTGGAATGGCCCGCTCGGTTTCTTCGAAATTCCCGCCTTCGCCAACGGCACACTAAAAGTCGGCGAGGCGCTTTCACAGCTTAGTGACGCCGTTACCGTTATCGGCGGCGGGGATACCGCTGCAGCCGTGTCCGCGCAGCCGTGGGC
>DATJTL010000410.1:0-3688 GCA_035503415.1 Xanthobacteraceae bacterium | reverse complement strand
CGGGTTCACTTCCATGACCAGCGGCAGCAAGTCGATACTGGCGACCGGCGCGACGTCGCGCATGAAATTATAATTGAGCTTTCGGTAGAGCGCCGCGTTGATCTCATCCGCCGAGGTCGTCCATAGCAGGGTGTAGCCGTCCGGCGCGGATCGCGTCACCGCTTCGGTCGCGAGCGTGTTGCCGGCGCCGGGCCGGTTCTCGATCACGAATGGCTGTCCGAACCGCTCCGACAAATATTGACCGAGCACGCGCGCGAGAATGTCGGCCGGCCCGCCGGGCGCGAAGCCGATGATGACCTTGACCGGCCGCGACGGATAATCGAGCGACCACGCGCTGCGCGAGAAAGCCGAAAGGCCGGCGGCCGCCGCGACCAGATGCAAAAAACATCTGCGCGGAAGCCTCATCGTCTGATCTGTCGCGCCGCGGCAAGCCGCGTCATTCAGCGGTGATATTGGCAAATTTGATGACCTTGCCCCACTTCTCGACTTCGTCGGCGGTGAATTTGCCAAACGCGGCGGGCGAACCGGGCAGCGGCGTGCCGCCGAGATTGGCGATCCGCGCTTTGGTCGCAGGATCGGCAAGCCCCAACTGGATTTCGCGGTTGATCCTATCGATGATCTCAGGCGGCGTATTCTTTGGCGCGACAAGCCCTATCCATTGGCTTGCCTCGAAGCCCGGCACAACGCTGCCGACGGTCGGAGTATCGGGCAGCAAGTCCGAACGCCTCGCGCTCGTCACCGCCAGCGGGCGAAGTCCGCCGGACCTGATCTGCTCGATCGTCAACAGCACGGTGCCGACGACGCCTTGGACCTGACCGCCGAGCGCATCGGTGATCGCCTGCGGGCCGCCCCGATAGGCGACAAAGACGATGTCGGTGCCGCTCATCATGTTGAACAGTTCGCCGGCGACATGTTGTGGCGAACCGACAGGCGGCGTGCCGATGTTGAGCTTACCCGGATTGGCTTTAGCGTAGGCGATCAGTTCGGCAAGCGTTTTTGCCTGGAACGGTGCGCTCACGGTGATCACCATCGGGAAGCCGACAAGACCCCCAATCGCCACAAAGTTCCCGAGAAGATTGAACTTCAGATGATGATAGAGCGTCGCGTTGATCGCATCCGAGGCGCTTACCAGGAGGAGCGTGTAGCCGTCGGGCGGTGCGCCAGCGACCGCTTCGGCTGCAAGATTGCCGCTCGCGCCGTTGCGGTTGTCGACAAAGAACGTCTGTCCGAGCCGTCGCGATAACCAATTGGCCGCCAAGCGGGCAATAACGTCGGGCGCGCTGCCGGGAACGGCACCGACGATGACGCGAACCGGCCGCGACGGATAGGCTTGCGCATGCGCCGCCGCGGGAAGCGCTGCGGCACAGGCGGTCAAATGCAGAAACTGGCGCCGACGAAGTTTCATTGCTCCTTCTTACCAGAGTGCGCTTTCGCCATACACGCGTTCGAGTAGGACATTTCGATCCAGGGTATAATCCGCCTCGGTGCAATGCGTGCAGTGCACCACAAATACGCCGACGTGACGCACGTCGGGGAGGTCGTGGCGCAATCTGCACACGACGACACGACGAGTGTCGCGCGAGCAGCCGCGTAGCGGGGCTGCCGAACCTCGCCCGGTTTGGATATCCGCCACCTTCAATGGGATGGCCGGAAGCGGCGCGATCAGAGAGCGTTCAATTGTTGCATAGATTGGAGTTGAGCTGGCGCGCGCGGGCGATATCCGCGTCGCCGGTGCCCGCCGTAATCTTGTTTTTCGTAATCCCGCGGCCGCAATACGCATAGGCATCGCTCGGATCGAGCTTCAGAGCACGATCGTAGTTGGTCACAGCGCGGTCGTAGTCCTCCTTCAGGAAATATCCCTTGCCGATGTTGTTGTAGAGCCAGGCCGAGTCTTTTCCTGACCACTGGCCGGATTTGACCAGGGCATAGCAGGTATCGATCATCTCGTCGGGTGTGAACTTCTTCGGATCGTTCATGCACCGGGTGACTTCCGGTGAATATTGCTGCGCATCGGCAGTAGAAACAGCGGCCATTGCCGCCAAGCACGCGCCTGCCAAAAATTTCCGAGTTAATGACATCGTCTTCCCCCTTGCCCCTCGATATCGCCGGCATTAAAGCGCAATTCTGCCGCAATTGCATCAGGGGGAACAGCTCCTTTGCCTTTCCCCCGAGCCGTCGCCCGGTGCCGGCGCCGCTAACACGAACGAACGGAACACAGGAGTTGCGCCACCCCCGCCGGTCCCTATATAAGCCGCCCAAACTCACACGCGGACTTTGGCCCCGATAGGGGCCGTCCGGTGCCGACCTCTCCCCGGAGGGGCAGGCTCATCGGTCCGCGGCGGATCAACCGGAGAACGACTATGGCGCTGCCCGACTTCAGCATGCGCCAGCTTTTGGAAGCTGGCGTTCACTTTGGCCATCAGGCCCATCGCTGGAACCCGAAGATGTCCGACTACATCTTCGGTACCCGCAATAACATCCATATTATCGACCTCACGCAATCGGTGCCGATGATGCACCGGGCGCTGCAGGCGATCAGCGATACGGTCGCGCAGGGCGGCCGCATCCTGTTCGTCGGCACCAAGCGGCAGGCACAGGACGCCATCGCCGAGGCCGCCAAGAAGTCGGCGCAGTATTACGTCAATTCGCGCTGGCTGGGCGGTACGCTGACCAACTGGAAGACGGTCTCCAATTCGATCAAGCGGCTGCGCAAACTGGACGAAATGCTCTCCTCCAACGAGGCGCAGGGCTACACCAAGAAGGAGCGGCTGACGCTGCAGCGCGAGCGCGACAAGCTCGACCGCGCGCTCGGCGGCATCAAGGACATGGGCGGCCTGCCCGACCTCTTGTTCGTCATCGACACCAACAAGGAAGACATCGCCATCAAGGAGGCGCGCCGGCTTGGCGTTCCGGTGGCGGCCGTGGTCGACACCAATTGCGACCCGGAGGGAATTAGCTTCGTGGTTCCCGGCAACGACGACGCGAGCCGGGCTATCACGCTTTACTGCGATCTGGTCGCCAAAGCGGCCATCGACGGCATTTCGCGGGCGCAGGGCTCGCAGGGCGTCGACATTGGCGCGCAAGCCGAACCGGTCGCCGCCGAGGAACTGCCTTCCGAAGCCAATAAGCTTGGCTTCGAGCCGCTGTCCGGACCGCGCGGGGTGGCCGACGACCTCAAAAAGCTGCCCGGCGTTTCGCCCGCGATCGAGAAACAGCTCAACGACCTCGGCATCTTCCACTTCCAGCAGATCGCCGAATTGTCGCCGACGGCCGCGCATAATGTCGGCGAAGAGGTCGGGCTGCCCGGCCGCGTCGAAGGCTGGATCAACCGGGCCAAGCAGCTGACCGCCGAGGCGGAGTGAGTGCTATTCCGGCTCGCGCCGATTGCGCGAGCCCGGAATTCGTAACGGCTGAACGTGCAGTTTCGCAAAGCCCGAGCCGTCATTAGATAGGTTGTGAATGTGGATTCGGGCTGCTCGCTAGGCTCGGATCCGAACTGACGGGATTTGAGGATAATCCGATGACCACGAACATCACCGCCAGCATGGTGAAGGAACTTCGCGACAAGACCCAAGCAGGCATGATGGATTGCAAGGCGGCGCTCACCGAGACCGCCGGCGATCTCGAAGCCGCGGTCGACTGGTTGCGCAAGAAGGGGCTATCCAAAGCGGCCAAGAAATCCGACCGC
>DATJTL010000409.1:0-4670 GCA_035503415.1 Xanthobacteraceae bacterium | reverse complement strand
CTTGGCTATCGCGGCAGCCTGGAAGTGATCAACCGCATTGCGCCCGCCGACCGCCGCAGCGAAGTCGTCTCCGCTTATCTGATCGCGCTGTTTGCCGGCAATTCCGTGCCCGTGATCGGCGTCGGGGTCCTATCGGCGGCCGCGACTGCGCTCTTCGCGCATGTCACATTCGCCGCGGTGATCACCGCGCTCGCTGCGATCGCAGTGTTTGCCGGGATCAGATACGCACCGGACGATCGCGCTTCGCAGCGGCCGTAGCCGGCGCGGAAAACTGCGGTAAGCTGCAGCTAAAGACGGCGGCGGCAAAGAGGGAGCGACGGCCCATGTTCTACGAACCCGACAAGGACGATCACGGATTGCCGTTCAATCCATACAAATCGATCGTGGTGCCGCGCCCGATCGGTTGGATTTCGACGCTTTCGGCGGACGGCATCGTCAATCTCGCCCCCTACAGCCAGTTCAACAATCTCGCCTACGATCCGCCTTACGTCATGTTCTCGGCGAGCTCATTTCCCGAGACCGGCCGGCGTAAGGACAGCGCCAAGAACGCCGCCGATACCGGCGAGTTCGTGGTCAACATGGCGACCTACGATCTGCGCGAAGCGGTCAACATGACCTCGCGTTTCGTGCCGCCGGATGTGGACGAGGCGGCGCTTGCCGGACTTGAGATGATTCCGTCTCGCCTCGTCAAACCGCCACGCGTCGCTGCTTCGCCCGTGCATCTCGAATGCAAATTCCATTGCGCCCTGGCGCTGCCGGCGCGCGTGCTCGATCAGGTCCATCACCTCGTCGTTGGCCGCGTCGTCGGCGTGCATATCCGCGACGACGCGCTCACTCCTGAGGGCAAGCTCGATGTCGCAAAAATCCGGCCGCTCGCCCGGCTCGGCTATTTCGACTACACCTACGTCGATAAGATCTTCACCATGCGCCCCGATGGGCCGCTCGGCGATTTCCGCGAAGCCGGCCTTGAAGGTCGCCCGGTCCGCAAAGAAGAAAAGGTGAGCTGAGCGGTCTCGTCGTTCGTCATGCCCGCGCTTGTCGCGGGCATCCACGTCTTATGCAGCCGAATCCGCGAGACGTGGATGGCCGGAACAAGTCCGGCCATGACGCCGTCAGCGTTATTTGATCGCCAGCGGATTGGTCGGCGAGCCGACCGCGCCGGTGATCGGGATGGCCGGGGCGACGAACATGAATTCGTAAACGCCGTCGGCGGCGCAATCCTCGGCGAGGTCTTTCAGATAAAAGATCTCGCCCATGGTCATGCCCATGATCGGGATGGTGATCCAGTGCCAGGGCTGGTTGATACCGCCCTCGGTGTTGTTTGGCCGTACCTCGCAGCCCCAGGTGTCGCTGGCAAGCGCGGCTAGCTCGGTCTTGGCGACGAATTCCAGGGTCTCGAACGCGAAGCCAGGCGCGTCGCCGCCCGGATAGCCGTCCCAATTGCCGGCTTTCAGGCAGCGCTCCATCTGCCCGGTGCGCACGATGATGTAGTCGCCGCGCTTGAGTTCGACGTTCTGCTTCTTGGCGGTCATATCGAGATCGTCGCAGGTGATGCCGTAGCCATCGTCCAAGCATTCCTTGCCGAGCGCACGTGCCACGTCGAGGAATACGCCGCGGCCGACCATCTTGTTCTTGGTTTTCTCAATGCCGCATTTCGCCGCGCCGAACGACGACACTTCGCGGCAATCGTAGCCGTTCCACATGTTGTCCTCGTAGAACACATGGCCGAGCCCGTCCCATTGCGTGCCGCATTGCAGCGGGATCACCACCATGTCGTCGGCGGCGCGGATGCCGCGCTTGTCGAGCACACCCGAATACGCGTCGGTGCCGGTACGCAGCATGGTGTGCAGCGGATTGATGCGGCCGAGCACCGGATAATTGGTCTTGCCGCCCTGCGGGCCGTTATTGTCGAAGTTGAGCGCGAGCGAGATGACTTTGCCCTTTTTGACCAGCTGGGCCGCGGCGACGATGTCTTCGGGGTTCGTGTAATTGAGCGTGCCGATTTCGTCGTTCGGCCCCCACTTGCCCCAATTCTTGTATTTCTCCGCGGCGGTACGGAGATCGTCACGCGTCACTTTTTTTGCAGCCATGGCGTTTCCTTTTTCAGTGAGCTGCCGTCAAGAACATGCCCGCCGCCGTTGAGTTTGAGGTTTACTGCATTGCTGCGGCAAGCGATGATAGCAAGAACGATCCGAGGGAGGACAGTCCAGGTGGCGACAATCAGACAAACGATAACCGGCGCCGTGTTGCTGCTGGCGGCAGTGATGGCGTCAGATGCAGCATTTGCGCAAAGCACATATCCAGACCATCCCGTCAAGATCATCGCGCCATTCGCGGCTGGCGGCCCGACTGACCTGGTCGCGCGGCTCATCGCCGACAAGCTGTCGAAGAGCCTGAAGCAGCAGTTCTACGTGGAAAATCATTCCGGCGCCGGCGGCAATATCGGCATGCTCCAAGTCGCACGCGCGGCGCCTGACGGCTACACGATCCTGGTGGCGAGCTCGAGCTTCGTCGTCAACCCGAGCCTATACGCCAAGAAGCCCTACGATCCGTTCAAGGACTTTGCACCGGTCATGCTCGTCGCAGCCGCGCCCAACATCGTGGTCGTGCACCCATCGGTACCGGCCAAGAGCATCAAGGAGCTGGTCGCCCTGCTGCAGGCCAATCCGGCGCAGTACTCGATCGCCAATCCCGGCCTTGGCACAACCCCGCAGCTCGCCGCAGAGCTGTTCAAGCTCGACTTCAAGCTCGACCAGCCGAGCGTACCGTATAACGGTGGTGCACCGGCGATTCAGGCTACTGTCGCCGGACAGACCCAGGTCGGGTTTGCCAATCTTACTCCCGCAGCACCGCATGTACTCGGCGGTACGCTGCGCGGGCTCGCCATCACCGCGTCGAAACGAGCGGAAGCCTTGCCGGATGTGCCGACAATGTTGGAGGCCGGTGTTCCGGGCCAGGAGTCCGAAACCATGCAGGGCGTGTTTTTACCCGCGGGCACGCCGCAGGCCATCGTCAATTTGCTGCATGACGAGATCGCCAAAGCGATGATGTCGCCCGACGTTCAGGCGAAATGCAAACAGGTCGGCCTCAACATCGTGGCGGACACGCCGGCGGAGTTTACGGTCTATATCACGAAAGAGGTCGACAAGTGGCACAGGGTCATTGTCGACGCAAAGATCCCGCAGATTCAGTAATACGCTCGCATGCGCATCACCGACATCCGCGAAGCCGCGATCCCGCTGAACTCCACGCTCGCCAATTCGAGTTTCAACTTCTCTGAAATGACGACGTCGGTGGTGGCCGTGATCACCGACGTCAAGCGCGACGGCAAGCCGGTCGTTGGCTTCGCCTTCAATTCGACCGGACGCTACGCCTGCGGGGCGCAGATGCGCGCGCGCTTCATCCCGCGCATCCTCAAGGCCGATCCCGCATCGCTGCTCAACGAGGCAGGAGATAATTTCGCGCCGGAGAAAGTCCTGGCCGCGATGATGCAGAACGAAAAATCCGGCGGCCACAGCGAGCGCTCGGTCGGCATCGGCACCATCGAGGTGGCGGTGTGGGACGCAATCGCCAAGATTGCCGAGAAGCCGCTGCATCGGCTGCTCGCCGAGCGCTACAATGATGGCAAGGTCGCCGAGAAGGTTTTTTGCTACGTCGGCGGCGGCTGGTACGCGCCGGGCAAGACCGTAAAAGACCTGCAGGACGAGATGCGGGCACACCTCGATGCCGGCTACACGATGGTGAAGATGAAAGTCGGCGGCCTGCCGCTCGCCGAAGATCTCAAGCGCCTCGAGGCGGTGAAGTCGATTTTGCCGGCGCACGCAATGCTCGCGGTCGACGCTAATTCGAAATTTTCCCGCGATGAGGCGTTCGCCTACGCGCGTGGGCTCAACGCCTTCGCGTTGCGCTGGTTCGAGGAGCCCTGCGATCCGCTCGACTTTGCGCTCTTGGCCGAGATCGCCGAACGCTACGACGCTCCGCTCTCTACCGGCGAGAATCTGTTTTCCACCCAGGACGTTGAAAACCTGGTGCGCTTCGGCGGACTTAAAGCGGCGCGCCACGACGTGATCCAGGTCGACCCGCCGCAAGCCTACGGCATCGTCCAATATGCGCGCACGCTCGACATGCTCGCACGCCATCAATGGCCGCGCAGCCTCTTATTCCCGCACGGCGGCAACCAGATGTCGCTCGCGATTGCCGCCGGTTTCGGATTAGGCGGCGCCGAATCCTACCCCGGTGTGTTCGGCGATTTCGGCGGCTTCGCCGACGATGCCACGCTTGAAGACGGCTATTTGAGCCTGTCGGACCGCCCGGGTATCGGCTTCGAAGGCCAGGCGCGACTCCATCGCATCATGCGCGAGCTCGCGGCGTGATCGCGCCGAATCTTCATCGTTCCAAGTCTTGATCGCGCCGAATCTTGATCGCGCCGAATCTTGATCGCGCCGAATCTTGATCGTTCCAAATCTTGATCGCTCCAAGTCTTGATCGGACCCAGTCGTTCGTAGAAATGCGGGCGCAGTTTTACGCATGTGTTTGTTAGCCCGCTGGAAAGGTTACCCGATCTAAATGTATTCCCGTCTGACGAGAGTTCGACCCGCGTGGGCGGCCCCGCAGCACTGATGTAGCGCTCCTAAGGTCGGCGGGGTCGCTCGTTTCAGCGTTTATGTCAT
>DATJTL010000408.1:0-3217 GCA_035503415.1 Xanthobacteraceae bacterium | reverse complement strand
ACCTCGCCGACGACGCCAATCAACGTTTCGGGACCGGAGACGATTTCGGTACGCTGGATTGCCGCAGCGTTCGGCGAACGGCTCGGCAAAAAGCCACTCATTGTGGGCGAGGAGGCGCCGACCGCCTGGCTCACCAACACCGCACAGGCCGTGCGTTTGTTCGGCAAGCCGATGGTAACGCTCGACACGATGATCGACTGGATCGCCGACTGGGTCGGCCACGATCGCCCGAGCTTCGACAAGCCGACCCATTTTGAGGTCCGCGATGGCGTCTATTGAGGCGCTGCGGCTCGGCCGTTTGAGCGAAGACAGCATCGCCGGCTGTATGGCGCTCTCGGCGGAGGCCGGCTGGAACCAGTTGGCGGACGACTGGGCCTTGTTCATGCGTCACGGCACCGTATTCGGACTGCCGGATGCGGCTGGCAGTCCGGTCGCCACCGGCGCCATTCTGCCTTACCCGGATGACTTTGCCTGGATCAGCATGGTGCTGGTCACAGCAAGCCGCCGCCGCGCGCGCGTCGGCACGCGAATCCTGGAGACCTGTTGCTCCGAGTTGACGCGGCGCGGTCTGGTCGCGGTGCTCGACGCCACGCCCGCCGGCGAACGCGTCTATCGTCCGCTCGGCTTCGAGCCGATATTTCCGCTGTCGCGCTGGCAGGGCGAAGGGCGTGACGGACGCGCGGCACTACCTGCCGGAATTCGCAGTATGGTGCCGGCCGATCTTGCGAATGTCGCGGTGGCGGATGCTGCCGCCTTCGGCGCCAAGCGAAACTTCCTGCTTGAAAGCTTCTTCCGCCGCGCGCCGCAACTGGCCTTTGTTACGCAAGCGGGCGACGGATTCGTGCTGGCGCGTCCCGGCCGGCTCGCCGCCCAGATCGGTCCGCTCGTCGCCGCCGATGAAGATGCCGCCGGAGCATTGCTCAGCGCGGCGCTCGATAGCATGGGCGGACCGGTATTTCTCGATCTCTGCGACCGTTGGGAAAATCTCGCGCGCGCATTGCAGCAGCGGCACTTCAAGGTGCAGCGGCCGTTCCTGCGCATGGCGCTGCGTCACCGTGCCCCCTTCGGTGATCCATCCCGCACCTTCGTCGTGGCCGGGCCCGAATTCGGCTGAGCCAAGATCGCCGAACGCGATTTGTCAGCGCCGGAAAATTCCAACCAGCGTCGCCTCGGCGACAAGGTGCTTGCGTGCCTCGGTTTCAACATCGCGGCATGATGGCTCGCCCGGCAGCGACAGCTTTTCCAGAGACAGCGCCAGCAGGCGGAAATGATAGTGATGCGGCGCGCCGGGAGGCGGGCAGGGGCCGCCATAGCCGCTCTTTCCGAAATCATTGATCGCTTGTTTGAAGCCGAGTTTTTCCGCGTTGCCGCCCGCATCGAGTGGCAGCGATGTCTGGGCGCCGAAAATATCGTAGGCCGCCCAATGATGCCATGTTCCGCCCGGTGCATCGGGATCGTCGCAGAGGAGTGCGAAGCTTTTCACGCCGGGTGGAACATCGCTCCATTCCAGCGGCGGCGAAATATCCTCACCCTCGCAAGTGAAGCGGCGGGGCATCGCCGCGCCGTCGGGGAAGACGCTCGATCGCAAACGCATGATAGCTGCCTTGCTCTTTGCGCATGAACTTCATCGCGTAAAGAAAAGTTTACGGCAAAACCGAGCTCTTTTCAGTTGCCGCCAAGAATTATTCGCCGCGCACAATCTTCATAGGGATATCAATTTTCTGCGAGGCAAACTTGATGCAAGACGTTTCGAGACTTTGCTATAGGCGCGGCGGGGCGCGAGACGAGACGCAACTTTGGTAAGTGTGAGGTAATGCCATGCACCCCGTGCTGTCACCCCTGCCGGCCTTGGGCCGTGTTCTATTGGCGCTGATTTTCGTGCTCGCCGGCATTGGCAAGCTCGGCGCCATCGCCGCCACCTCGGCTCACATGGCGAGCCGTGGAATCCCTTATTCAAACGATCTGGTTTGGGGCGTCGTGGCGCTCGAACTCGGCGGTGGGATTTTATTGATCGTGGGATTTCTAACGCGGCTGGTTGCTGCCGCCTTATTCTTCTATCTGATTGCGCTTGCGGTCCTCTTTCATGCCTACTGGACGATGACCGGGGCCCAAGCGCACGCCCAGTATAATGATTTCTTCCAGCACCTCGCCATAATGGGTGGTATGTTGTACGTCGTCGCGTTCGGCGCCGGGCCCTACAGCATCGATTCGCTGATCTGGCATCGGGAGCGGCCGCGGGCCCAACTGCAGCCGGCCGAATAGCCTTTATCCCTTTGCCTTGCGGCGGCCGAGATACTTGCCGAGATTGGCGAGGTTGGCGCGGATCGCCGCCTCGTCGACGACATGCGGATCAAAATCCGCATCGTCCCACTCGCGCATGCCCTCATGGTTGAGGTGCAGCGGATCGGCGATGGCGTGCAGAAAAGTCTCGTAGCCCATCGTGCCGCCAATATCGGCCGGCGGACAGCGGCCCTGCGCGCTCACCAGGAGCGGGTACTTGATGCCGGGCGCCGCAGACGCGACTGTTTCAACCTCGACGGTATGGGTCCAGTCCTCGCCGTAGACGTAATCGTAGTGAAAAGGTTCGCGGCCGTGCGCCAGAAGGTCGGCGAGCGTCGCGCTCTCCGCCGGCAGAGGTGAAGAGTCCGGATCGTCCCTGTCCACCAGCCCCCATCTTTTTTCCTCGGCGCCATCGAGCCGAAACTCGAACGGGTGACAGTTCTGCCAGCCGACCGCGATTTGCAGCACGAAGTGCAGGTCGTCGAGGCGGATGTCGAGCGGCACCTCGACACGGCGCACGACGGCGGGCGTTACCTCGTCGATCGCGACACGCAGCCGCGCAATATTTTCCGCCATGCGGCAAACGTCCTGCTACTCGGCCGCTTCGCGGAAAGTCACCATCTCCTCACGCGGCGCGAGATCGACGATCTTGCCGTCCTTGATCACCCAGGTGAGGTGCTTGCCACCCTGCAGCACGGTGATGTCTGCCAGCGGATCGGCATCGAGCACGATGACATCGGCTAATCGGCCAACCTCCAGTTCGCCGACCTGGCCTTCGAGACCGACGGCGTAGGCGTTGTCGCGGGTCGCCGCGGTAATCGCCTCGAGCGGCGAGTAGCCGCCATATTTGACGAAGATTTCGAGCTCCTTGGCGTGCACTTCGCCATAGCGCATGAACGTATTGTTGCCGGTATCGGTGCCGACCAAAAGCTTGATG
>DATJTL010000407.1:0-2971 GCA_035503415.1 Xanthobacteraceae bacterium | reverse complement strand
GGACTGGCGACCATCGCCTCGACCGACAAATGACAGCGCTCGACCGCGAGCATCAGATTGCGCGCCGCCGCGATATCGGTAGTGGCCACGTGCATGTGGACGCCGAAACGGCTGCCGAGCATGCCACGCGGATCGCGGATGCCGTCGGCGCCGTCGATCGAATAGCCGACGGGCAGCGAGTGCAGCACGGCGCGCCCATCGCGCAGCGAATGCCGGCTGCCGGCCGCGAGCACGCGCGCGATATCGCTCTCCGCCACCGTGGAGCCTACGATGTCGACGTCGGCGGCGAACAATTCGCTGGCGAGGCGGCCCGCCGAAATCGACAGCACCACCGATTCGATCTCGACTCCGGCCATCTGTTCGGCCGCATCGACGGCAAGGCGGATTGTTTCCTCGGCCTGCGCGAGATTGACCACGCCACCCGCTTTCATGCCGCGCGAGGCGGTATGGCCGAAGCCGACGACTTCGACGGCGTGAGTCCTGCGCCTCAGCACCTGCTGCGGCGGGTGCGGCCGCAGGCGCGCGATCAGGCAGGCGATCTTGCTCGACCCGATGTCGAGCGCGGCGACGAGAGCGCTTCGCCGCGGCGAGATCGGCTTCATCTTGGGCGTGAGACCGTAATGGAGGGCGTTCACGCGTTGCCCCCCTTCTTCTTCTGGCTGGCCTTGAGCGCCTCGTCGCGGGCCTGCGCGGCGGCATCGGAGAGCCGCACAGTCACCCGATCGGGCAGGCGCAGATCGACGATGGTAATGTCGCGCGAGAGCAGCTTCTTGTCGCGGTCAAGCCCGATCAACCGATCGAGCGCGGCTGCGGGATTGTTCTCCGGCAGTTCGACGTCGATACCGTTGCTCAAGAGCAGATCCCAGCGCCGTTGCGCCACCAGTATGGACGCGCGCACTCGCGCCAAGATGTCCGGATAGCGACCGAGAACGTCGAGAAAATCCTTGGCCTGACGGTCGGCGCCCTCGCCGACCACGAGCGGCAAGTGCAGGTAACGGCGTTCGACGTAAGGCTCGAGCACGGTGCTGTCGGCGGCGATGACTTTAACGTGTCCGTTCTTTTGCCAGAGTGCGAAGGCTTGCCGCTCGGTGATCCTGATCTGCAGGCGGTCCGGATAAAGCTTCAACACGGCCGCGTCGGCGATCCAAGGATTTGCCATGAGCCGCGCGCGCGCGGCGTCGGCATCGAGGAACAACAGCGAAGCGCGTCCGGTCACGCCGGCGATGGTCAGTATTTCTTCGCGGCTGACCTCTTTCTCGCCCGACAGCGAAACGGCGGCGATGCGAAAACCCAGCGAATTCGCTGCGGCATCGCGCGCATCCTTGGCCCAGTCAATTACCGCCGGCACATGATCTCCCGCGACGACGCCGTAGCCGAGCGCCGAGGCAATCAAAAGAAGCGAGGCGGCGATGCCGACGCCACGCGGCGGCGGCAGACGCACGATCCTGCCGATAACGCGTCCGCTATTGTGCCACGCCGCACCGAGCCAAGCCGGCAACAGCGGACGCAGCTCCCGTTGCAGCCAAGCCGACAGTGTCGTGCGGACACGGCGACCGCCACGCGCGCGCGCCTGCTTCCGCTCGTCAACCGGCGTGCCGACTTGGTCCCCTGATCGATGCCCCGACCGCATCAGCGGTTGGTCGAGGCGTCCTCCACCATCCATCGCACCAGCTCATCGAACGTGATGCCAGCGTATGCGGCAAGCTCGGGCACGAGCGAAGTCTCGGTCATGCCCGGCTGTGTATTGACTTCGAGACAAACCAGCTCACCCGTCCCCCGATCGTCGTAGCGAAAGTCCGCGCGGCTCACGCCGCGACAGCCGAGCGCGTTATGGGCAGCCAGACCGAGTCTGCGGACTTCCTGGTAAACATTTGGTAAAATTGGCGCGGGAAGCAGGTGTTTAGAGCCGCCCGCCGCATATTTTGCTTCGTAATCGTAGAAACGAGTCGCCGGCACGATCTCGATGACATCAAGCATGCGGTCGCCGAGTACCGCGCAGGTGAGTTCCTTGCCCGGAATGTAGCGCTCGACCATGACCATCTCGCCGTACGGCCAGTCGTCGCGAAAAAGTTCCTGCGGCGGGTGCGCATGCATCTCGGTGACAATGAAAATGCCTTTGCTGGAACCCTCCGCTATCGGCTTGATCACATAGGGCGGCGGCATCAGATGGCGTTTCGCCGCCTCTTGCCGCGGCGCCACCACGCTGTCGGTGACCGGAACGCCGGCGGCGCGGAACAACGTCTTGGTGAAATCCTTGCGCATGGCGACGGCCGAAGCCATGACGCCGGAATGACTGTAGGGGATGCCAAGAATTTCCAAGACACCCTGTACGGTGCCATCCTCACCGGGGCGGCCGTGCAGCATATTGAGCGCAACGTCGGGCTTCGCGGCGGAGAGCACCGCGGCGACGTCCGGGGTCACATCGATCCTGGTGACCCGGCAGCCGAGACGTTCGAGCGCGTCGGCACAAGCCTTTCCCGATCGCAGCGAGACTTCACGCTCGGCCGACCACCCCCCCATCAGAACGGCAACGTGCTTGGTCATACGAAAGCGCTCACCTCAGCCGGTCCGCCTGATTCGGCTCGCCGCCAATAGAATCGACATTTGGCGAAACGTCGAGGGGCGCTGCTGCGTTGCGCGTCCCGCTGCATTGGCATTGCATCGCCGCAATACCAGCCGAAATAAAGGCTGACTCATTTCGGTCATCATCCGCGAAAGCGGATGATCCAGTAATCACACGGGTCTGGCTTCCATCCATGGATTAGAGATTACAGGATGCTCCGACGGAGCTTGTCATCGGGCTGGCGCGGGCGGACGGGAAAAGCAATCTCGTTCTCGCGATGCGTCTTCGCATCCGAGTTTTGCAGCACGGCACGAAAGCTTTGCCTCCCGAACAAAGAAGGGAGGCGGAGCGCCGAATGGCGCACCTCTAGTGTCCGCTCCGCACTGCAGGCGTTGCCGCCCGTTTTCG
>DATJTL010000406.1:0-4046 GCA_035503415.1 Xanthobacteraceae bacterium | reverse complement strand
GAAGAGCCCTCAAGCATCATCGACGATGGGCGTGGCAGGGCTGAGCCTTGCCGCGCTCGGCGTCGTTTTCGGCGATATCGGCACAAGCCCGCTCTACACCCTCAAAACGGTTCTCGATCTTGCGGGCGGGCCGACCGATGCATCGACGACGCTTGGCGCGTTGTCCCTGATCTGGTGGACGTTGTTCATTGTCGTCACGATGAAATACGTCAACTTCGCCATGCGCATCGGCAACGACGGCGAAGGCGGGATCATCGCGCTCCTGGCATTGCTCGGGGTGCAGAAGCATCACCGGCCCGCGATCGTTGCTGCGGGATTGTTCGGCGCCGCTCTCATCTACGGCGACGGCACGATCACGCCGGCGATTTCAGTCTTGTCGGCTCTGGAAGGACTGCAGCAGCTCGCCTCGAGCCTCCAGCGCTACGTGTTGCCGCTTGCGGTCGTGATCCTCTTTGGTCTGTTCGCGCTCCAGCCGCTGGGTGTCTCCAAGATTGGACGAGCCTTCGGTCCAATCATGCTGGTTTGGTTTCTTGTCATGGCCATACTCGGACTCTACGGCATCACGCGGCATCCGGGCGTGCTCGTCGCCGTGAATCCGGTTTACGGCGTGAAGTTCCTGGCGACCGGCGGCGCCAGGAGCTTTCTGGTTCTTGGCGGCATATTTCTTTGCGTAACCGGTGCCGAGGCGCTCTACGCCGACATGGGGCAGTTCGGCACCACGCCGATTCGGCGGGCTTGGAACTTCATCGTGTTTCCGAGTCTCCTCCTCAACTATGCGGGCCAGGCGGCGATTGTGCTTGAGGGAGCCCCACGTGAGGGCAACATCTTCTACCAACTTTGCCCAGCTCCTTTGCTGGCACCCCTCATTGTCCTCGCAACAATCGCCACCATCATCGCCAGCCAGTCCATCATCACCGGCGCCTTTTCGATGACGCGGCAGGCCATCGTGCTTGGCTGGCTGCCGCGCCTGCGTGTCACCCACACTTCGGAAGAGGGCTATGGCCAGATCTATGTCGGCGCAGTCAATTGGCTGCTCATGATTGCCACTCTTGGCGTAACGCTCGGCTTCGGCAAATCCGGCAATCTTGCCTCGGCGTACGGCATTGCCGTTTCATTGACGATGTTGATCACCGGAGTGCTGCTGTTCATAGCGATGCGGGAAATTTGGCACTGGCCGCTGCTGGGTGCGAGTTCAGTTGCAATAATCTTTGTCGTTGTGGATTTGAGCTTCGTCTTGGCGAACATGGCGAAAGTCCGTGATGGCGGGTACGTGCCTTTACTGCTCGCCGTGGCCGTCTTCGCAATCATGTGGATCTGGCATCGCGGCATGAACGCGGTCAGCGCACGCACCATAGCCAAGCAGACCCCGCTCAAGACCTTTTTGCAAAGATTGAATTCTCACCCGGTCGCAAGAGTGCCTGGCTCGGCTGTGTTTCTGACGCGCTCTGGCGGCGAAACGCCGCTAGTGATGGAATGGCAAGTCAAACAGAACCGCTCTTTGCACGAATACATACTGGTGCTGACGATTGCCGTTACCTCGACGCCGCACGTCAAACTGAGCGGCTGCGCGACAGTGCACCGCGAAGCCGACAAATTCTGGCGAGCCGAAGCACTCTACGGCTTTATGGAACGTCCGGACGTCATGAAAATTCTTCGCGAATGCAAGGCCAAGGGCGCGGAAATCGATTTAGACGATGTGACCTTTTACGTCGGTCGCGCGACGATCCTGCCGCAAGAAGGCCGCGGCGGAATACCCCGCTGGCAAGAGGCGATATTTTCCGCAATGGAGCGCAACTCCTCGCGGATAACGGACATTCTGAGATTGCCCCACGACCAAGTCGTGGAAATCGGACGCGAGATTGCCATTTAGGAAGACCCGTCATACCTCCGCTCGGATCGGCGATGGTTTTGCTGCCGCTTCGTTAGGAATTCAGACGACCGCGACGCACTGAATCTCGATCATCATCTCGGGCTGCGCGAAGCCGGCGACGGTGATCGCAGCGCTCGCCGGGAAATCCTTGCCGAGAATTTCCGTGCGCAGCTCGGTCATCCGCGTCGTGTGGCGGGCGTCGATGAGAAACACCGTCATGGTGACGAGGTCGGAGAGTTTGGCGCCGGCCTCGGCAAGCGTCTTCTCGATATTGCGGAAGGTCTGCCGCATCTGGGCGTCGAAGTCGCCGGCGAGCGACTTGCCATTATCGTCTACCGCGCCGGTATGGCCGGCGACCCAGATGGTCTTGGCCGCGCCCTCGGTGATCACGGCCGGCGAATAGGCGCGCTTTTGCTGCCAGGTGCCGCGTACAAATGATTTCTGCATGGATTCCTCCCACGTCATGCCCGGCTTCATGCCGGGCATCCACGTCTTTGCGGTGAGATAAAAGACGTAGATGGCCGGGACAAGCCCGGCCATGACGGCTTAGATTGCCGGAATGACCTCTACGAACACCGCGCGCGACGATACGCTCCCCCTTGCCGGCATCCGCGTGCTCGAATTCGCCCACGCCATCATGGGGCCGAGCGCGGGGTTGATCCTCGCCGATCTCGGCGCCGACGTGATCAAGGTCGAGCCGATCGATGGCGATTCGACGAGGCGGCTGCCCGGCTTTGCCGCCGGCTTCTTCGGCACGTTCAACCGCAACAAGCGCAGCCTCGCCATCGACCTCAAAGCCGCTGAAGGCCGCGCGCTGCTGCACCGGCTTGCGGCGACCGCCGACGTAGCGATCGAAAACTACGCGCCCGGCACCATGGACCGGCTCGGCTGCGGCTATGCGGATTTCGCCAAGACCAATCCGCGCCTCATCTATTGCGCGCTCAAAGGTTTCCTGAGCGGCCCCTATGAGCATCGCCCGGCGCTCGACGAGGTGGTGCAATTCCTGGCCGGGCTTGCCTACATGACCGGGCCGCCGGGCCAGCCATTGCGCGCGGGCAGTTCGGTCGTCGACATCATGGGCGGAGCGTTCGCCGTCATCGCCATCCAGGCGGCGTTGCGCGAACGCGAGCGCACCGGGCGCGGCCAATTCGTCAAATCCGCGCTGTTCGAATCGACCGCCTTCCTGATGGCGCAGCACATGGCCGGCGAAGCGATCACCGGCCGCGCACCGCCGCCGATGCCCGCGCGCGAAGGCGCCTGGGCGATCTACGAGCCGTTCGCCACGGCCGACGGCGAGCAGATTTTTGTCGGCGTCACCAGCAATGCGCAGTGGCAGCGGTTCTGCGACCATTTCGGACGAACCGATCTCCTCCAAAATCCGGCCTACAAGACCAACGAAGATCGCGTGCGCGAGCGGCCGGTGCTGCTGCCGATCGTCGCCGCCATCGTCGTGCAGCACACGCGCGCCGAGCTTGCCGAACTGTTCGACCGTATCGATATTCCGTTCTCGCCTGTCGCCAAGCCCGGCGACCTGTTCGAGGATCCGCAGCTCAATGCCGGGGGCCGCATGCTCGACGTCGACTTTACCCGCGGCGTGCACGCCAAGCTTCCTCGCCTGCCGGTCGAGATCGGCGGCCACGATCTCGGGCTGCGCGCCCAGCCGCCCGCGATCGGTGCACATAGCGCCGAAATCCTGCGGGAAATCGGGCTGACGTCGGCTGAGATCGAGGCGCTGCAAGCGGGTAGGATTATCGCCATTCGGGAATGAGCGGAGATAGAAGGGGACGACTATGAGCGATCTGCCCGCCCGCGTGCACATCAGCGAGGAAGGCCCGCGCGAGGGATTTCAGTTCGAGAAGAGCTTTATCGCGACCGATCGCAAGATCGCGTTGATCGATGCGCTGTCACAGACCGGCCTCGACCACATGCAGATCGTCTCCTTCGTCAATCCGAAGCTGGTGCCGGGCATGGCCGACGCCGACGAGGTGACGGAAGGTATCGCGCCGCGGCCGGACGTCGCCTACACGGCGCTGTGGCTCAACGAGAAAGGCTTCGAACGCGCGCTGACACATGCCAACCGGCTCGCGCTCGCCGGCACGATCCAGCTCTGCACGTCGGAGAAATTCTTAAAGCGCAATCAGAACCGCTCGCTGGAGCAGCAGCTCAACGCGCAGCA
>DATJTL010000405.1:0-4015 GCA_035503415.1 Xanthobacteraceae bacterium | reverse complement strand
TCCTCCTCGCTCATCGCCGCAAATCGCGGCAGGAACGCCAGGTTGAACGTCGGCACGCGCACGGCGGCGGCGGGCATCTCGTCGATGAAGCGCATCAACGAGCGCATCCGCGCGCGCAATGTTGGCTCGGACGGGGTGAAGGTCACAGGGTTCGGTGCGATTTCGTCGAGATATTCGATGATCACCGAAGAATCGATCACGACCGCGCCATCGTGGTCGAGGGTTGGCACCACGCCGTTCGGATTGAGCGCGAGATAATCCGGTTTCAACTGGTCGCCCGCCAACAGATCAAGCTTGACCTCGGTAAAGGGAAGCTTCTTGGCGTTGAGAACAAAACGCACCCGCTGGCTGCAGGTTGATTGTGGAGCGTTGTAAAGCGTGAAGCTCATGACGGGTTCGGTACTCGGCTTTGCAGCAATGTCAGTGCGACATCAGGACGGGCGCAGTCATCGAACGCAGAATTGCGCGGGTGACCCCGCCAAGTATGAATTCGCGCAGGCGCGAATGGCCGTAGCCGCCCATGACGATGAAATCGACGCTGGCATCGGCGGCGTGGGACAAAAGTGCGTCGGCCACGTCGATGTCGCCGCCGACAATGCGCTTGACGTCCACTTTCAGTCCGTGACGGGCGAGGTGCTGACCCATATCGGCGCCTGGGATTTCGTCCTGCTTGCCGCGCTCGTTGGCGACGATCACCACTTCGATCAGTCCGGCGCGCTCCAACAGCGGCATGGCGTCGGCGATGGCGCGCGCCGCCGGGCGGCTGCCGTCCCAGCAAACCATGACGCGGTCGAGCTTGAGCGGGGCTTTTTGAATGTAGGGGACGATGATCACTGGCCGGCCCGACTCGAACAGGGCGCTCTCGGCGATCAGCTCTTCGACAGCGCCCTTGTCCGGCTCGGCCTGACCCACAATGGCGAGATCGAAGCGGCGGGCGATAAGGCCGAATTGTTCACCTGCGCCGGCAAAGCTCGCGGGCAGCATGGTCGGTTCGGCGGAGATGCCGACGCGGCTCGCTTCCGTATTGAAGCGGTCGAGGGCGGTTTTCGCCGCCTGCTGGGCGTCGCTCTGCTGCGTCTCGATGACTTCCGGCGGGATGTAGCCCGCGGCCGCCACCGGAACGACCGGGTCGTACACGAAGGCGATGCCGGTAAGATGTGCTTCGAGTGCAGCGGCGACGGAGACGGCATAGTCTCCGGCATAACCGCCTCCTTCAGCGACGCTGAGATTGACCACGATATCCTTGACGATCATTGCGGCGTCTCCCTTGTGCCGTCGGCCCAACGCCGTCCCTATGCCGGATTATACAGCGTCGGACCTTGAGCTACATCAAGCCGCGGCAGCGCTCGCCATCCGCAGCTACTTTTTCTTGATGCCGCCGTCGGCATCGAACTGACTGATATAGGCCCATAAGTCGGCGACCTTCTGCTCGTCCTTGATGCCGCCGAAGAACATCTTGGTGCCCGGCACCATCGCCTGGGGATCCTTGATGTACTGCTTGAAGGTCGCTTCGTTCCAGACGATGCCGGACTTCTTATTGGCGTCCGAATACGGATAGTCGGGCACGCTGCCGGAATGTCGGCCGTCGAGGCCATTAAGCTCGGGGCCGAGCATGTTCTGCGCGTCCTCGCCGATCTGGTGGCAGGCCCGGCACACGTTGAAGTCCTGTTCGCCTTTGGCGGCGTCCTGCGCCGCGGCAGTGCCCGCGGATATGGCGATCGTTGCGACGGCCAAGATCAAGGTCCTCATTATCACCTCTAAGCGTTTCGGATTTCGACGTGCCCCCGATGCGCTCGGCGTGCCTATTTGGCGATTTCCGCGCGCGCTTGAGCCTTCAAGCGAGCCGGGCGCGCCATGTCAACGGCCAATATCGCTGCCCAGCCGTGCTGCGTCGGGGCGCGATACGCGACCCTATAGCGGCAAGCCACGCCCGGCATTTGGCGCTATATTAGCGGTGCAGCCGTAGGTCGCCTTCGCGCAGGAAACTTGCTCATGTCCGTTGTCATGCCCTTGTTCGACGAGGCGGTGCTCAATCGCCGCGAGGCGATCGTGGCGGCGTTGCGGCGCATCGTGCCGGGTGAGGGCGTCATCGCTTCGGAACGCGCGATGCGGCCCTTCGAGAGCGACGGGCTGACCGCCTATCGGCAGCTTCCCATGGTGGTTGTGCTGCCGGAGACGACGGACCAAGTTGCCGCGGTGCTTGGCTATTGCCATCGCGAAGGCATCAAGGTGGTGCCGCGCGGGGCGGGGACGTCGCTGTCGGGCGGTGCGCTGCCGCTCGGCGATGGCGTTCTCCTCGGCATGGCGAAATTCAACCGCATCCGCGAGATCGATTTCGACAACCGCGTCGCCGTGGTCGAGCCGGGCGTAACCAATCTCGCGGTCTCGCAGGCGGTCGAGCACGCCGGCTTCTATTACGCGCCTGATCCGTCCTCGCAGATCGCCTGCACCATCGGCGGCAATGTGGCGGAGAATTCCGGCGGGGTGCATTGCCTCAAATACGGCGTCACCACCAACAATGTGCTCGGCTGCGAGCTGGTGCTGATGACCGGCGAGGTTTTGCGCCTTGGCGGCAAGCATCTGGACGCCGCCGGCTACGATCTTCTGGGTATCGTCATTGGCTCGGAGGGGCTGCTTGGCGTCGTCACCGAGGTGACGGTGCGCATCTTGAAGAAGCCGCAGAGCGCGCGCGCGGCGCTGATCGGCTTTCCTAGCTCGCAGGACGGCGGCGCGTGCGTCGCCCGCATCATCGGTTCGGGCATCATTCCCGGCGGCATGGAAATGATGGACGGCCCCGCGATCAAGGCGGCCGAGGACTTTGTTCATGCCGGCTATCCGCTTGACGTCGAGGCGCTGTTGATCGTCGAGCTCGACGGTCCGGGCGCGGAAGTCGATCACCTGCTCGAACGCGTGCAGGCGATCGCGCGCGACTGCCGCGCCGTGACCTGCCGCGTCTCCAATTCGGAAGAGGAGAGGGCGTTGTTCTGGGCCGGCCGCAAAGCGGCGTTTCCGGCCGTGGGGCGAATCTCGCCGGATTATTACTGCATGGACGGCACCATCCCGCGGGCCAAGCTGCCGCTGGTCTTGGAGCGCATGAAGGAACTGTCGCGAAAATACGGGCTGCGCGTCGCCAACGTCTTTCACGCCGGCGACGGCAACCTGCATCCGCTCATTCTTTACGATGCCAACAAGGAAGGCGAACTCGAGCGGGCCGAACAATTCGGCGCCGACATTCTGCGGCTATGTGTCGAGGTCGGCGGCGTGCTCACCGGCGAACACGGCGTCGGCGTCGAAAAGCGCGATCTGATGCCGGTGATGTTCACCGAGACCGATCTCGATCAGCAGCAGCGGCTCAAATGCGCCTTCGACGACAAGAGCCTGCTCAACCCGGGTAAGGTATTCCCGACATTGCACCGCTGCGCCGAGCTCGGACGTATGCACGTGCATGCGGGTGGCCTGGCATTCCCGGATATTCCGCGGTTCTAGGTCCACCGTCAAAAAAGTGACACTCGCCAAAAAGCAAGGTGCGATGCAGTTCGGTCTCTTCTGTTCAGCGCAGGCCAATAGCGGCGATCTTCCCGCCGAACCCGGCCAAGGCTTTCGCGATTATCTCGATTTCAACGTCGAGGCCGAGGCGCTCGGCTTCAAGTCGAGCTTTTTGGTCGAGCATCATTTCACCGGCTGGAACCAAGTGTCGTCGACACTGATGCTGCTGATGGCGCTCGCCATGCGCACCAAGACGCTCCGGCTTGGCTCGGCGGTGATGGTGCTGCCATGGCACAATCCCGTGCTGCTTGCCGAACAGGCGGCTACCCTCGACCTTGTCTCCGGCGGCCGTTTCGATTTCGGCGTCGGCAAGGGCTATCGTCACAGCGAATTCAAGGGTTTCCAGGTGGCGCCGGAGGAGGCGGAGGCGCGTTTCGAGGAGGCGCTCGAACTGATGATGCGCGCGTTTGCGACGCGCCAGCGCTTCTCGCATCGCGGGCGCTTCTGGCATTTCGAGGACATCGTCGTC
>DATJTL010000404.1:0-7552 GCA_035503415.1 Xanthobacteraceae bacterium | reverse complement strand
CGGGCGACATAGGGATCGTTGATCTGGCGAGTGAGCCAGGCGCGCGAGGACGGCGTGCGGCGTTTGTCGGGTTTGAGTTTGGCCATACCACGCTCTCCAAGGGCTCAATAGAGCCATCCCCGATCGCTTTGTGCCGTCGATCGCGACGGCTTCGTGTACCGTCTCGGGTTCTCGCCCGCTCGCCAAACTCGCCGCCGTGAGATGAAGGCCACAGTCCGACGCCCGATCAGGTGAAACGGGAGGCCTCTAGCTCTACCCCTCGCCCCATACCCCATCCTCACGCATCATTTCGACCAGCATACCCTCGCGGAGCCCCCGGTCGGCGACGCGCAGTCGCGGACAGGGAAAGGCGCGGCGGATGGCGTCGAGGATGGCGCAACCGGCGAGTACCAGGTCGGCGCGATCGGCGCCGATGCAAGGGTTAGCCGCCCGCTCGTCGAAGCTCATCGCCATCAATTCGGCGACCACGCCGGAAATCTGTTCGTCGGAGAGCCAGCAGCCGTCGACACGGCGGCGGTCGTAGCGCTTGAGCCTCAGATAGACGCCGGCGAGCGTGGTCACCGTGCCCGACGTGCCGAGCATGTGAAAGCCGTCGAGGCCGCTCGCGTGCGACTGGGCAAAATGTTCGACAAAGCTCGCGACTTCTTCGATCATCGCGTCGTAGATTTCGCGCGACACCAGTTTGCCGCCATAGCGCTCGGCGAGCGTAACGACGCCGACCGGAAGCGAGACCCAGCCGACGATATCGGGCGCCGGCGGGCCGCAGCGGCCAGAGCCGGGCCGGCCGAGCCGAACCAGTTCGGACGAGCCGCCGCCGATGTCAAACAGGATGACGCCCGAGGCGGCCGGATCAAACAGCTCGGTGCAGCCGGTCGCGGCAAGCCGCGCCTCGGTCGCCGAATCGACGATCTCGAGTTCGAGCCCCGCCTGTTCGGCGACGCGCGCGCAAAAGGCCTTGGCGTTCTCGGCCGCGCGGCAGACCTCGGTCGCAATGAGCCTCGCCCGGGAAACGTGCCGCGCGCGCATCTTGTCGCGGCAAACCAACAGCGCGTCCACCGCACGCGCAATCGCCGCCTCGCTGATGCGGCGATTGGCGGCGAGCCCCTCGCCGAGGCGGATGATGCGCGAGAACGCGTCGACGACGCGGAACCCGTCGGCGGTCGGCCGTGCGATCAGGAGCCGACAATTGTTGGTGCCCAGATCGAGCGCCGCATAGGTCGCCGGGCGAGGATCGAAGGAACCGGCGCGATCGAAGGAACCATCGGGGCCATCGCGCCGCATGCCGTATGGGGTCCGCCGACCCCAGCGCGAACGCCGGCGCGCTTCCCCGTTGCCGTCGTGGTCGCCGTGCGGCGGCCCCCCATCGACCATACAAATCCTTCCCGCCGCGCCGGAGCCAAGGCGCTCGACGGCGTGGCCGTTGTTCAAGCCCAAATCGGGCAAAAATGTACCAGCAGCAGCAGGCAGGGCAATACTCTGACTTGACAGTGCTTTGCCCGCTTACGAGCCATGCCACAGCCATGGCTTGTCCGCGTCTGCCAACTCTATTATGTCACGGCATCAAAGCCTTACGGTGGTAAAGGCCACGTGCCGCGGGGTTTGGACGCCGTAGGATTTCGCGCCATAGGATTCACGCCATGAATTTGCAGCCCTCGGCCAAGGACGGCATCGAGCAGTCAACGGCGGACCGTCTGGCGGTCGAAAAATTCGCTATCGGGCAGTCGGTGCCCCGCAAAGAAGACCCGATGCTGCTGCGCGGCCAGGGCCATTACGCCGACGATTTCAGCGTTGCCGGCCAAGCCTATGCGGTGATGGTGCGCAGCCAGAACGCCCACGGCGTCATCCGCGCGATCGACGTCGAAGACGCGCGCAAAATGCCGGGGGTGCTCGGCGTCTATACCGGCGCTGATCTAAAGGGCTACGGCCCGCTCAAATGCGTCGTGCCGTTCAACAACCGCGACGGCTCGCCGATGAAGAAGCCGCTCCGCCCGGCGCTACCGACGGATAAGGTGCGTTACGTCGGCGACCCGGTCGCATTCGTCGTCGCCGAGTCGGTCTTGGCGGCGAAGGATGCAGCCGAAGCAGTCCGGATCGAGGTCGAGCCGCTTCCTGCCGTGACCACGGCCGAGGAAGCCGCGCAGGCCGGCGCGCCGCTCCTTTACGACGACGTGCCGGGCAACGTCGCGCTCGACTATCACTACGGCGACGCCGAGGCGGTCAAGCAAGCGTTCGCCAAGTCGGCGCACGTCACCCGGCTTGACCTCGTCAACAGCCGGCTTGTCGTCAACGCGATGGAGCCGCGCGCGGCGCTCGCTTCCTTCAACGGCGGCCGGTTCACCCTCCATGTCAGTTCGCAGGGCGTGTTCGGCATGCGCGCCAACATCGCCGAGGCGCTTGGCGTTCCGCCGAAGGACGTGCACGTCATCACCGGCCAGGTGGGCGGCTCGTTCGGCATGAAGGCCGCGGTGTTCCCGGAATATATTTGCGTGCTGCACGCCGCGCGCGCGCTCGGCCGGGCGGTGAAGTGGACCGATGAGCGCTCGGGCAGCTTTGTCTCCGACAGCCACGGCCGCAATCACGACGTGACCGGCGAACTCGCACTCGACGCCGACGGCAATTTTCTCGCGGTGCGGCTGACCAACTTCGCCAATGTCGGCGCGTTCCTCTCGCCGGTGGCGCCGATGCCGGGCACGCTCAACGCAGTGAAGAACGTGCAGGGCATGTACCGCACGCCGCTGATCGAAGTGTCGGCCAAGTGCGTGTTCACCAACACGTCGCACGTCTCCGCCTACCGCGGCGCCGGACGCCCCGAGGGCAACTACTATATGGAACGGCTGATCGACGCCGCCGCCGCCGAGATGAACATCGACCGGATGGCGCTGCGCAAGCGCAATCAGATCAGCCCGCGCGAATTGCCGTGCAAGACAGCGTCCGGCGGCACCTACGACAGCGGCGACTTCGCGGCGCTGAGCAAACAGGCGTTCGAGCTTGCCGACGGCAAGAATTTCGCCCGCCGCAAGCGCGAGAGCCGCAAGCGCGGCAAGCTGCGCGGGCTCGGCATCGGCAATTTTCTGGAAGTCACCGCCCCGCCGTCGAAGGAACTCGCCGACATCAAGTTCAACGCCGACGGCACGGTGACGCTGGCGACCGGTACACTTGATTTCGGCATGGGCCACGCCACGCCATTCGCGCAGGTGCTGACTGAAAAACTCGGCATCCCGTTCGAGCGGATCTCGCTCGTTCAGGGCGACAGCGACAAGCTCGCCGCCGGCGGCGGCTCGGGCGGATCGAAGTCGATCATGCATACCGGCACCGCGATCATCGAGGCCGCGGCGAAAATCATCGAGAAGGGCAAGGAACTGGCCGGCTTCGTACTGGAAGCCTCCCCCGCCGACATCGCATTCGAGCATGGCAAATTCGTCATTGTCGGCACCGACCGCGCGGTCTCGATCATGGATTTGGCGCAGAAGCTGCGCAGCGGGCCGAAACCGCCCGAAGGCGTTCCGCAATCGCTCGACATCACGCACGTCAGCGACGGGCCCGGCGCCTCGACCTACCCGAACGGCTGTCACGTCGCCGAAGTCGAGGTCGATCCGCAAACCGGCATCACCGAAGTCGTCAGCTATATCAGCGTCAATGATTTTGGCACGGTGATCAATCCGATGATCGTCGAGGGCCAGCTGCACGGCGGTGTGGTGCAGGGCATCGGCCAGGCGCTGATGGAGCTCGCCGTCTACGACCGCGACGGCCAATTGCTCACCGGCTCATTCATGGACTATGCGATGCCGCGCGCGGCGGACGTGCCGTCGTTCTCGCTCGCCGATCATCCGGCGCCGGCCAAGACCAACCCGCTCGGCGTCAAGGGCTGCGGCGAAGCCGGCTGCGCCGGGGCGTTGACCTCGGTGATGAACGCGGTGATCGACGCGCTGTCCGAGCACGGCATCCGCCATCTCGACATGCCTCTCACTCCCTTCCGCATCTGGCAGGCGCTGCACTCCGCCGAGGCTGCCAAGGGGACCACCAAGGCGCAATGACGCAAGCGATTTCCGTCCGCGCGATCGGCGCTGCCGAATCGCGGCTCATCGCGGCGGTCTGCGCGGCTCACATGATGAGCCATTATTATATGCTGCTGCTGGCGCCGCTGTTCGCGTTCGTGCGCGCCGACTTCAACGTCAGCTACACAGAACTCGCGCTGGCGCTCACTGTCTTCAACGTGGTCTCCGGGCTGTTGCAGACGCCGATCGGCTTTCTGGTCGACCGCATCGGCGCGCGAAGCGTCTTGATTGCCGGGCTGGCCGTTTCCAGCATTGCCTATGCGATCGCCGGTCTCGTTGATTCCTATTGGGTGTTCATTGCGATGTACGGCGTCGCCGGGCTTGGCAACACCGTCTTTCATCCGTCCGACTATTCGCTGTTGTCGCATCACGCACCAAAAAACCGGCTTAGTCAGGTCTTCGCATTCCACACTTTTGCCGGCATGGTCGGCTCCGGAATTGCCCCCTTCACTCTCCTCTTCCTGCAAGGCTACTTCGGCTGGCGCGGCGCATATGTGGGCGCTTCCATATTCGGTCTCATCGTCCTGATTGCGCTCATCGCGCAGCCCGAGCCGAAGGCCGAGGCGTCGCAGGTTGTTAAAACGCCCGCCAAGTCCCGCGCTGCCTCGGCCGAGACCTGGCGCGTGCTGATGACGGCGCCGATCCTGCTCAATCTCGGCTATTTTATCCTGACGTCGATCATGGGCGGCGGACTCAACACCTATCTGGTGGTAGCACTCGGCTCGCTGCATGCGACGCCAGTCGACGTCGCCAACATGGCGCTCACCAGTCTTCTGGCCATGAACGCGGTCGGCGTGCTTGCCGGCGGCGTACTTGCCGGCCGCACCACTCGCCATGCGCTGGTCGCAGCGTCGGGACTCGCCGTCGGCGGCGTGGTGACGGCGCTGGTCGGCCTGTTCGATTTCCACTCGGCCGGGCTGATAGCGCTCATGGGAATGAGCGGCTTCTTCGTCGGCGCCACCTACCCCTCGCGCGACATGCTGGTGCGCGCGGTGACGCCGGCTGGCGCGTACGGCCTGGTGTTCGGCTTTGTCAGTGTCGGCTATAACATTGGTGCGAGCGTCGCGCCGATCGTCTACGGCGCTCTGATGGACAACGGTCAGCCGCGCGCGGTTTTTCTGTTGTCCGCCGCCGTCAGCATCCTCTGCATCTCGACCGTGACGTTCGGGTTTTCCGGCCGCAAGACGGTTTGAACCGCGGATCGCCTCGAGCCTCCGTCTCGCTTGCTGACGCGCAACTTCACGTCTTTGTGCAGCCGCGCTCGCGGCGATCCTTGGCCGCGGCGGCCGCATGGTTCCGCTCGGAACAATCAAGCGACATTCGTTTTATTTTTTGAGCATTTGCCAGTTCCCGGGACGGGCGGATTGAGCGAAGTGAGCCTGATCTCATGAGATGGCTTGGCAGATGGTTTGGCAGATGGCTTGGCAGGTGGCTTGGCGCGATTGCTGCATTTCTCGAAAACTTGCGCGCGCTGCCCAAGAGCGCGGGCGCCGCCGTCATGCGTGCGACCGCGCGCGAACACCCGAGATTGCAGAAATTGCAACAGCCGGTTCCGCGGCCTGCCTATGTATATGATACGTCCGCTGCGCGGCCCCATCGCCGGCGCTATTGGATCGCTTTAGCCGCGGCCACCATTCTGCTCGCGCTGATCGCTTTGCCCGCGGGCATTCTCGTCTGGACGCTGTACGACCTTGGCTTTCCTTCCGCGGCCGCGGTCACCTCGCAGCGGGCCATCGTGCTGCAGGCGGCGGACGGAGCGCCCCTGCCCCACCAAGGCACTTTTCGATTGCCTGCGGTTCCCATGCGTGACATGCCGGACAACGTCGTCAACGCGGTGCTCAGCATCGAAGACCGTTATTTCTACCAGCACGGCGCCATCGACATCCCCTCGACGCTCCGCGCGCTCGTTCAAAATTTCAAAGCGGGTCACGTCGTCGCCGGCGGCAGCACCATCACGCAACAACTCGTCAAACTGGGCTATTTGGGCCCACAGCGCACCTACCACCGCAAAATCCAGGAAGCCGCGATCGGATTCTGGCTCGAATATGAATTGGGCAAGGACCAGATCCTGAGCAGCTATCTCAATAACGTTTATCTGGGCGCGGGAGCGGTCGGTTTCCCGGCCGCGGCGCAACGCTATTTCGGCAAGGATGTCGGCGCACTCACTTTGTCGGAAGCGGCCATGCTCGCGGGACTGATCAATGCGCCCAGCCAGGACGATCCGTTGATCAATCTCGCTGCCGCCCGCAGCCGGGCGGCAATCGTGATCGACGCCATGGCGGCCAACGGAAAACTGAGCGCGCAAGCCGCGCTCGTGGCCAAGCTGCACCCGGCCACGCCCCGTCCGACGCCAACCGGTCCCACTTCCTCGGGCTGGTTTGCCGATTGGGTCTACGACAAAGTGGCCACGGCAACGCCGGTCACCGCCGGCGCCATCCGCGTACGCACCACGCTCGATCCGCATCTGCAAAATCTGGCGTCGGACACAGTAAATTCCGTGCTAGCGGAATACGGCGCGGACAAGCATGCGACGCAGGCGGCGCTCGTCGCGATGCAGCCCGACGGCGCCGTCGTGGCCATGGTCGGCGGTCGAAGCTATGCCGCGAGTGCATTCAACCGGGCGGTGCAGGCGAAGCGGCAACCCGGATCAGCGTTCAAAGTGTTCGACTACTATGCGGCGCTGCGCCAGGGCTTGCACCCCGGGGACGAAATCCTTGACGAGCCGGTCGACATCAAGGGCTGGGAGCCGCGGAATTACGGGCGCCGCTACCATGGGCAAGTGACGCTGGCGGATGCGTTCACCCATTCGCTCAACGCCGCCACCGTGCGGCTGGCGCAGCAGGTCGGTATCGACGGCGTCATCGCTGCAGCGCGCGATCTCGGTCTGCACTCGCCACTCCCTAACGAACCGAGCATTGCGCTCGGCGCTTCCGTCGTCACGCTGCTCGACTTGACCTCCACCTATGCGGCCATACGCGCGGGAGTGACGCCGGTCGAACCGTGGGGAATCGCCAGCGTACAGATGCCGGACCAGACTCAGTATCAGCCGGTCGGCCGATCCGACGAGCCGCAGCACAGTCTCGGAGCGTATCAGAGCGAGATGATCGATCTGTTGCAGGGAGTGGTCGAGCATGGCACCGGACGCGCAGCCGCGCTCCCCGGCCTTGCCGCCGGCAAAACCGGGACGACGCAGGACTACCGCGATGCCTGGTTTATCGGTTTTTACAATTCCCTCATCGTCGGCGTCTGGGTCGGCAACGACGACCACAGCCCCATGCTCGGGGTGGCCGGCGGTTCGATTCCGGCGATGATATGGAAGAAATTCATGCAGCAGGCGCCGACGGGAAAGACATTCGTTGCGCAACAACTGCAGACCGCGCCGCCCGACGCACCCACGTCTGGCGCTGCCGGCGAGCAGACGCCGGCCCCGAATCGACTTGTCGATCAAGACAGCACACCGGCAACGCCAGGGACGGTCAGCGCGAAGTGCAATATTT
>DATJTL010000403.1:0-6478 GCA_035503415.1 Xanthobacteraceae bacterium | reverse complement strand
CGCTATTTCCTCGGCATGATCGTGGTCGTGATCTATGCCACGGCGGCATCCTACGTGGGGCTAGGCTTCTTTCTCGGCATTCGACACGCATTCCTGCTCGCGCTCCTCACCGGCATCCTCGAAACCGTGCCGGTGATCGGTCCGACCTCCGCAGCGATCATCGCCGGACTGGTTTCGCTGCGCACTGCAACCGGCATCATGAGCATCGTCGACTATGCGCTCTATGCCACTGCGCTGCGCCTTTCAATCGATCAATTGATTGGTCCTATCGTGCTGGGTACCGCGGCGCATGTGCATCCGGTGCTCATTATCTTCTGCTTTCTTGCCGGTGGTATCGTGTTCGGTATTCCGGGCATCATCCTCGCCGTTCCGGTGGCGTTGCTGATCAAGAGCACCCTGGCAACGCTGTACGGCGATGAGAGCGACTGAGAAAGAACAGCCAAAAATAAGCACTTGATGCCGCAACGACGACTGGCCGACGTCCGCGATCCGCCACGGCTCTATCAGCTGTGTCTCGCGGCAGTGACAAAGTCCGGCTATAGTGTGGCCTTGTGCGGGCAACTTTTTCGGTGCGGAAAAGTTACCTGAAGGGCGGAGGCAAGCGGAGACCCGCGTATGGCGGTGTCGGATTCCGCAGCGCAAAGGGTGCAGTCATCGCACAGCCATCCTTGGCTGGCCGAGATAATTTTTGCACTCGATTCAAGATTGCGCCGCGGCCACGCGATTGTGGAATACAGCGCGCACCCATCGTGTGTTTTCCGCCTCGAGATCGGCCGCGCGGGCCGCCAACTCAGCCTGCCGGACGGTACGCAAATACTACCGGGCCAGCGCATCGCCGAACTGCATTTTTGGAATGAGCACGTCCCGCCGATGCCGCGGAATGGGGCAACGATCTGCTGGGCCCACAGCATGCACAAAAGCCTTGCATTTTCGATGCGCGAGATGGCGCGCTTTTTTTCCTCGCGGCCCGACCTGCGCGACGTTTCGGTGATCTACGCCGACGTCCCGTCTGGCACGAAGGCACAGAGCCGGCAGGTTGCGCACATCATGGCCTATTACGGATTCGAGACGCGCAACGACGATGAACGGCTGCCGATAGGCGAACGCCTCCATCGGTTCGGCCAGAATGTCTTGATCTCGCTGATCGTATTTGCACATAACGCCGGCGCGCTTCGCCTCGACACGCTCAACCGGGCGCGGGTGCGGATCTATCTTTCCCGCCAGACTCTTGAGCGAAAATTCGGTAACGTGAGCCTGCTGCCAGGGTAACCGGAGAGGGGCCATGAGTATTGTTGAGTCCATCCCCGACGCGACGACGTTCGTCGTGTCGCTGGGCGATGTCTGCCTCGCCTGCGCATTCTTTGGCTGCATTCTTATGCTGATCGAGGCCGGCCTCGTGTCGGCCTTTCGCGAGGACAAAACGGCTGCCAACGCCGTGCAGCCCCCGGTGACGGTCCTCAAGCCGCTCCATGGCGTCGAACCAGGTCTCGCCGACCGTCTCGCCGCCTTCTGCCGGCAGGACTACGACGGCCCGGTCCAAATTCTCTGCGGCGCGCGGGATTCGACGTCGCCTTCGGTGGCTGCGGTGCGGGCCATGCAGCGCGAGCACCCGGATGAGCCTATCGAACTGCAGGTGGATCCGCGTCAGCACGGCAACAACCGCAAGGTGTCAAATCTTATCAACATGCTGCCGCGCGCCCGCTATGCCACGATCACGCTCTCCGACAGCGATATTCTGGTTCACCCCGGCTATCTGCGCGGCGTCGCCGCGCTGCTGGCGTCTCCAGGCGTGGGCGCCGTGACCAGTCTCTATTACGGTATCGGCGGCGGCGGATTCTGGGCGCGCCTCTCGGCCTTAGCCATCAACTCTCACTTTCTGCCGCAGGCGATGACGGGGATAGCCCTGAAACTGACCAAGCCCTGCTTCGGCGCCACAATCGCCTTGGAACGATCGATGCTTGAGCGAATTGGCGGCTTTGGCCGCTTCGCAGACGATCTTGCCGACGACTATGCCATCGGAATGGCCGTGCGAGCGGCAGGCTACGAGGTCGCCACTGCGCCGTTCCTGGTCGGCCATTGTTGCTTCGAAGACAGTCTGCGCCAGCTCCTGCGGCGCCAGATTCGGGTCGCCCGCACCATCAAGAGCATCGATCCGGTGGGCTATGCCGGCTCGATCATCACCCATCCGTGGCCGCTTGCACTCATCGGCATGCTGTCCGGCAGCCCGGCCGCGGCGCTGGTCGCGGTGGCGGCGCTCGCATCTCGCGTGGCAGTAAGCCGCTGCGTCGAGCGGCGGTTTGGATTGCCGCGAGAAAAACTCTGGCTTATTCCGCTGCAGGATTTCATGGCTTTCGCAGTCTATGTGGCGAGCTATTTCGGCGGGACGGTTCATTGGCGCGGCGCGGACTATCGCGTGGCGGCCGACGGTACACTCATCGAGGAGGACCTGAGGCGCTCATGATGCGAACCTTGTGCCTGCAAGCTCCATCCTTCGACGGCTTCGACGGCGGGGCGGGATCGCGCTACCAGGCGCGTCGTGAAATTCGCTCCTTCTGGTATCCGACCTGGCTCGCCCAAGTGGCGGCCGCCGTTCCGGGCAGCAAACTCGTCGATTCAGCGCCGCATCGGCTCGCGCTTGCCGATGTCGTCGGCACGGTACGCGACTTCGATCTCGCCGTGCTGCATACCTCGACGCCATCGTTCGCCTCCGATGTACGCGTCGTCGAGGCGCTCAAGGACGCCAATCCGCAGCTTAAGGTAGGATTCGTCGGGGCGAAGGTCGCGGTCGAGCCGGAGGCAAGCCTTAAATCTTCGCCGGCGATCGATTTCGTCGCCGGCAACGAATTCGATTTCACCATCAGGGAAGTCGCCGAGGGGTGCGACTGGCGCGGCATTCAGGGGCTGTCTTACCGCGACGCCGGCGGCGCAATCCGGCACAATCCGCCGCGGGCAATGCTGGAGAATATGGACGAATTGCCGTTCGTCACTCCGGTCTACAAGCGCGACCTGACCGTCGAGAACTATTTCATCGGCTATCTCAAGCATCCGTATGTTTCGCTCTACACCGGCCGCGGCTGCAAATCGCGTTGCACCTTCTGTCTGTGGCCGCAAACTGTCGGCGGTCATCGCTACCGCACCCGCAGCGTCGGACACGTCATCGACGAGATCCGCTGGGCAAAATCGGCGTTTCCGCAGGTGAAGGAATTCTTTTTCGACGACGATACCTTCACGGACGACCGGCCGCGCACCGAGGCGATAGCCCGCGAACTGGGCAAGCTCGGCGTCACCTGGTCGTGCAACGCCAAGGCCAATGTGCCGCGCGATACCCTCAAGGTCATGCGTGACAACGGTCTACGGCTGTTGCTGGTCGGTTATGAGAGCGGCAACCAGCAGATCCTCTACAACATCAGGAAAGGCATGCGCATCGACGTGGCGCGCCGCTTCACCAAAGACTGCCACGAACTCGGCATCACCATCCACGGCACCTTCATCCTCGGACTCCCGGGCGAGAGCCGGGAAACGATCGAAGAAACCATCCGGTTCGCCACCGAAATCAATCCACATACGATTCAGATTTCGCTCGCGGCGCCTTATCCGGGAACCGAACTTTACCGCGATGCGCTCGACCACGGCTGGCTCGATGAGGAGCACGCGGAACTGGTCGATGCGAGCGGCGTGCAGATCGCGCCGCTGCACTACCCGCATTTGAGCCATTCCGAGATTTTCCATTCGGTCGAGGATTTCTACCGCCGCTTCTACTTCCGCATTCCGAAGATTGCGTCGATCGTCGGGGAAATGGTGCGCAGTCCAGAAGTCATGATGCGCCGTCTGCGCGAGGGAATTGAATTCTTTTCATTCCTGCGCGAACGGCGCGAGCTGGTGCGCTGAAACTCCAATCCTCGCCGCGGACGAATTCGGGCCGGCCTACTCTCAGGCGGGTCGCTTGCGATCCAAATAGCCAGCCTGCCGGAACCAGCGGATCGCGTCTTCGAGACCCTGCAAATACGGCCGTGGCCGATAGCCGAGATCGCGTTCGGCCTTGGCGGCGGTAAAGAACATCCGGTGATCCGACATGCGGATGCCGTCGACCGTGGCGAACGGCTCGCGTCCGGTCACCAAAGCCATCGTCTCCGCCGCATAGGCGACCGTCATGGCCAAAGCGCGCGGAATGCGAAGGTGCGGCGGTTTGCGGCCGACCAGCCGCGCGATGTCGGCAAGCATGTCGGCGAACACCACATTGGTGCCGCCGAGAATGTAGCGCTCGCCGACGATGCCGCGCTTGAGCGCCGCAAGATGTCCCTCGGCAATATCGTCGACGTGAGCCAGGTTGAGACCGGTGTCGACAAAGGCGGGAATGCGGCCGAGCGCCGCTTCGACAATGATCCGCCCGGTAGGCGTGGGCTTGACGTCGCGCGGACCGATCGGTGTCGACGGATTGACGATGACCGCGGGAAGCCCGTCGTTCGCGACCATGGCCTCGACCAAGCGCTCCGCAACGATTTTGCTGCGCTTATAGGCGCCGATCCCCTGCGATTCGGACAGCGCCAGGGATTCATCCGCAGGCGTGCCGTCCGACCGCAACGCAAGCGTTGCGACACTGCTGGTATGAACGACCCGCTCGACGCCGGCGCGCAGTGCCTCGCGCATCACGTTACGCGTGCCATCGACGTTCGCGGCAAAGATTTCGCGCGGATCGCGCGCCCACAGCCGGTAATCGGCGGCGACGTGAAATACGTAGCGCACGCCGCCGACCGCGCCACGAACCGACTCCGTGTCGCGGAGATCGCCTTCAAAAAATTCCAGATCGAGCCCCTCGAGATGAAAGCGAGGGCTGCCACGCCGCACCAGCGCACGGACCCGAAAGCCGGCTTCGATCAAGGTTCGCGCTACCGCCGATCCGACGAATCCGGAGGCACCTGTGACCAAAGTTTGTTCACTGCGACGCATAGCGACCTTTCGGTGTTCATGGTACTGTCTTGTGGGGCGATTCGTATCGTGTCCTTCACGGGCTGCACGCAATCACCATCGCGTAATTATACCCTAGGTATTCACCCTAGGTGTGTGCGCTTGTGGGGGGAGCGAAACGGGGGAAGCCGCGTTTTAGGCGCAATTGCAGAAGCAATTGATCGCGTCAGAACTTGAACCCCCGGTCGGGTGGAAACGTCATCGTGCGGACCCCTTATCGGGGGGCCGATCGACGTGCCAATAGACGCGGGACCCTGCGATCCATGACCCCCCCAACTCAAATTGCCGACGCCACGTACGCAGAAGACATACTGGTTGGCGGCGAGGGTATTAGTCGAGCGGCCGACGCCATGGGCGCTCATCGACGACACACTGTGATCGCCTTTGTCGGCATGGCCTTCGAGGCCAAGATCGCCGCCGGCCCTGGTGTTCTGGTCCTCACGCGTCATTCGCGGCGCGAGTTGTCCATGGCGGCCCAGCACGCCGCACATCTCGGCTGTCGCGGCATTATCAGCTTCGGTGTCGCCGGAGGACTGGCTGCAAACTTGCGGCCCGGCGACTGGGTGGTCGCCTCCGCAATCGTTGAGTCAAACACAACCCGATCCACCGACGCGGTCTGGTCAGGCAAGCTCTGCGACGCCATCAAGGGAGCAACCTTCGCTCCGATCATGGGCGTCGACGCTCCGGTCGCCGAGTCCGGACATAAGCGCGCGTTGCACCGCACGACGGGCGCGGCCGCTGTCGACATGGAATCGCACGTGGTCGCCAAGGTTGCCGCCGAGCACGGCCTCGCTTTCGCCGCCCTGCGGGTCATCGTCGATCCGGCCGACCGTACCATCCCTCCGGCAGCGCTTTTGGGTATGGGTTCGGGAATCCGCGCTGATGCCGCGGCCGTATTGCGCGAAGTCATCGCACGGCCTGCTCAATTGTCGGGGCTGCTCCGGGTTTCGCTCGATGCCTATGTGGCGCGCTCCGAAATGCTCCGCGTGCGGCAACTGCTCGGTCCGCATTTCGGGCTTGGAGACTCGAGCCGCGCGGAATCGGCTCAGCCGGCCTTTGGGGTTGCGGACTTGGCGGTTCCAGACTTGGCGATCTCGGACTTGTCACCATCGGGCGTCGCCGCCTATCGCTCGCCGGCCTGAAGCAGATCGAATTCTCCGCTCAGGACGAGATCGAGCCGGCCGCTGCGCCATTTGCCGGCGGCATCGCGCACCAGCGGCGGTTCTTGGCGATAGCGACGTACGACCGCGTTCGTCCGCGGCACTTGTTCGAGCGCTTCGGCAATCAGCTTGCGCTCCTTGGCGGCAGGCAGATCGCCAAGCGGAACGGCGGCGACACGCACGCGCGCGGTCACTCGGCCCGGCGCACCTTCCGACGGCTCGAAGACGTGCAAGCCCGCTTCGAGCGACAGAATACGATGAGCGCCAAAACCGACGACGGTGAGGATCGGCTGGTCCTTGTCTTTTCCGGCGCCGGCCGCTTCGGTCACCTGCATGCGCCGCTTGCCCGACCA
>DATJTL010000402.1:0-7343 GCA_035503415.1 Xanthobacteraceae bacterium | reverse complement strand
AGGCCTGAACCGAGGCCTGAACGCTGTCGCACCTGCGACGGCCCGACGCAGTCCCCCAAGGCGTTTACGCATATCTCGCACGCTGTGGTAGCATACCGACCGCCATCGACGATTAGCGACATCGGGCGTTATTTCGCTGTACACTAATGAATTCGAAGAGACATTCACTGTCATCGTTTGTTTACGTTGCCGATCTGCCACACGTTTAGATTATCCAATCGTCGGATCGACATTTGGTTTGGTTGTGCCTGATCGGCGATGTAGAGTTTTTGTAAGCCGTCGGGGGCGTCGTCTGTGACGTGAGTTGGTGGCGTAACGTCACAATAAAAACAGTGCTGTAACAGGGTCGTGCTACGCTCGACAGTACGCTCGCGGCACGAGCAGTCGCTCGGTGCCGTCACCGGCGCGGAATCAAGTGCACGGGATTCAAGTGCACATGATTCAAGTGCACGGACTCTCCGATTGCCGGCTGCTGCCCCGATCCCGCGACACTGCGCGCACCGTCGGACTGCTGGTCGCACTGAGCATCGCCTCGCGAGGCTTGCACTCCTGTTGGCGTCGACCGCGCTGTGCGGCGCGATCGGTACGCGCGCGGCAGATGCCGCATGCGCAACCGATTTTTGCTGGAACGTGCCGAGCGGCATCTGGTCGGTCGGCGGCAATTGGACGCCCAGCGGCGGTCCCCCGACCAGTACAAGCACCGTCACGATCAATAACGGCGGGACCGCTACTGTCGACAGCACCAACGCACAATCGTCGAACGCCACCATCGATAGCAACAGCGCGGTTGTCGTTCTTTCAGGCGGGATCTGGACCAATGCCGGCTCATCGCCGGGTTTCAACGAAGAGGGCGGCGCCATCATTGTCGGCGAGACCGGCACCGGCGGGATACTGACCATCGACAATGGCGGCACCGTCACGACCAGCGGCGCTAACGGCGCTCACGACGGCACTATCTTGATCGGCGACCAGACCGGCAGCTCCGGCACGATTACGCTCGGCAATGGGGGAACCGGCACCGCGCTCCTGACCTCCACCGCCGTTGACGGGTCCAATTTCTATGTTGGTTATGGCGGCTCCGGCACGCTGAACATCGATGCGGGCGGCTCGGTAAGCGGCTTCGACGGCATGAACCTCGGCGTCCTGGCGGGCGGCAGCGGCACCGTGACGGTGAACGCGGGCTCGCTTGCCGCCGGCGGCGTCATGACGGTCGGCGATGCAGGCACCGGAACGTTGACCATCGAAAACGGCGCCACGGTCACCGCAACGAGCGCCTACATCGCGTCCGGGGCCGGTGCCAACGGCAGCATCGCAACGGTGACGGGCGCGAATTCGACCTGGACGCTCACGGGCGATCTCACTGTTGGCTCCAACGGCAACGGCTCCCTGACCATCGCCAACGGCGGCACCGTCAACGTTGACGGACAGCTCTATCTCGGCGACGGAACCGGCGGCGGTACCGTCACGGTCAACGGCGGCACGCTGAACGGCGGCGAAGCTCTCATCGGAACGGTCGGCAGCGGGACCAGTTCGCTTTTGATCGAGAACGGCGGCGTCGTCAGCACGCCGGGTCCCACCTTTATCGGGCCTGACGCCTTCTCCAGCGCCACATCGATCGGAAGCGTCACGGTCACCGGGGCGGGTTCGAGCTGGAGCATCGGCAGCGGACCGTCTGATTATCTGGAAATCGAGAATCTCGGTACGGTCACCGGTCTGACGGTCGAGAACGGGGCGAGCCTGACGACCGGCGAGACATTGATCGGTGGCTACGTTTCAAGCGCCGGCAACAATGCGGTGGTCGTTAGCGGCGCCGGAACGACATGGCAGTCGGGCGTAATAGTTCTCGGCAACGTCCTCAATGCGGGCGCCGGCAGTGGCACCGGCACGCTCTCGATCAGTGCCGGTGCGCAGGTCTCGGCGGGCGGCAATGTCGATATCGGCTACAGTCCCGACGGCGGCAGCGGCAACACCGATACGATCACCGTCGACGGCAGCGGCTCGAAGCTGACGACGACCGGCAACGTTCGCGTCGGTTATTACGGAACCGGCCTTCTGACGATTTCGAACGGCGGCGAGGTGAGCGATGTCGAAGGCGACATCGCGTATAGCTCCACCAATTCGACGGCGGCCGCCACCCAGTTCTCCGGCGGTTCGACGACACCGACGAACAGCATCGGCTCGGTGACGGTGACCGGCGCTGGATCGCTTTGGCAAAATACGACCTTGATCGTCGGCGACAACACCACCGCGCCCGGCACCGGCTACGGCACCGGCACGTCGACCGGCACGCTGACGATCTCCAATGGTGGCGAAGTCACCAGCACCAACGCCATCGAGGTCGGCGCCAATGCCGGCGCGACGGGCACCATCAATATCGGCGCGGCCGTCGGCCAGGCGGCGGCGACACCCGGAACGATTTCGGCGCCCGCAATCGATTTTGGTGCCGGCGGCGGCACCATCGTGTTCAATCACACCAGCGACGCCTACGTGTTCGCAATCCCGATCGAGGGCGGAGGCTCCGTCGACGTCGAGAGCGGTACGACGGAGCTGACCGCAGCGAATTCCTACACGGGCGCGACGACAATCAACGGCGGCACGCTCGAGGTCGACGGAACGATCGCCACATCATCGGGTGTGACGGTCAACTCCGGCGGCTCTCTTACCGGCATCGGCACCGTGGCGGCGACCACGATCGATAACGGCGGCAGGCTCGCGCCCGGCAACTCGTCGAACCCGACCGGTATGCTGACAGTCGGCGGCAGCCTCGTGTTCCAAAGCGCCGCGAACTACATGGTCGCCATTGACGGCGCCAATGCGAGCAACACCAACGTCACCGGCGGCTCGGCGACGCTGGGCGGATCCAGCGTCGAAATCGCCGCCGGCAGCAGGATAATGACGCGGACCAGGTACACCATCCTGACTGACAACGGTGGCGGCCTCGGTGGCGCTAATATATTTAATCCGACGGTGAGCTACGGCGCCTTTAGCGGAACGCTGAGCTACGCTGCCGATGACGTGTATCTAACCTTCGTGGCCACCGATCTGGTCGGTGTGCTGCCGCCCGGCGCGCCAACGAACGTGATCAATGTGGCGAATGCGCTCGACAATTTCAGCAATAACGGGGGCACGCTGCCGATCCAGTTCTCCAATGTGTTCAATCTTTCAGGAGCGCAATTGCAGAATGCGCTGATGCAGCTCGACGGCGAGGATGCAACGGGCGCGCAGACCGGCACGTTTACGCTGATGAATGAGTTTCTCGACCTGATGCTGGGGCAGGGTCTTGCCGGCGGAGGGAACGGTGCAACTGGCGGGCTTGGCTTTGCGCCCGGCGAACAGGCGGATGCGCTGCCCTCGGACATCGCACTCGCCTATGACTCAATCCTCAAGGCGCCGCCAAAACAAACCTTCGATCAGCGCTGGAGCGTGTGGGGCGCAGGCTTCGGTGGAACCGGCATCACCAACGGCAATGCCGCCGTCGGATCAAACAACGTTACGACCAGCACCTACGGCAGCGCGGCGGGCATGGAGTACCGCGCCGACCCCAACACCGTGTACGGCTTCGCGCTCGCCGGCAGCGGCCTCAATTGGGGCCTGGCGCAGGGGCTGGGCACCGGCCGCAGCGATGCTTTCCAGGCCGGCGTATACGGCAAGAGTACTCTCGGCCCGGTTTATCTCTCTGGCGCATTCGCCTTCGGCAACAATTGGTTCACCACGGACCGCGCCGCGCTGGGCGACCAGCTCACCGCGACGTTCACGGGCCAGAGCTACGCGGCGCGCTTCGAAAGCGGCTACCGCTTTGGCATGCCGGCGCAGGGCGCAGTGATCGGCGTTACGCCCTACGCAGCCTTGCAGACGCAATGGTTCCACACGCCGAGCTATACCGAAACCGATTTGACCGGCGGCGCGCTCGGTCTGGCATACGGCGCGAACACCGGAAACGACACCCGCAGCGAATTCGGCGCGCGATTTGATGATTTGACGACGATCAACAACACACCGCTGATTCTTCGCACGCGGTTGGCCTGGGCGCACGATTGGACCAGCGGCACTTCGCTCGATGCCGCGTTCGAGTCGCTGCCGGGATCAAGCTTCACCGTCAACGGCGCGGCCATTGCGCAGAACTCCGCACTGACCAGCGCCAGCGCGCAATATTTCTTCACGCCGAACTGGTCGTTCCTCGCCAAGTTCGACGGCGAATTTGCGCCGACTTCGCAGACCTATGCCGGATCGGGAACGCTGAAATATACTTGGTGATCGTCCTTCTCCTTCGGCGGAAAAGGGAAAGGTGCGGCAGCCTCGGTCGATTCTATCCGCCATTCGTTCCACCAGGGGCATTGCCACCGTTGAAACGACCGAAATGGCGAGCGAGTGGCAAACCGATCACAAGAAAACCAAGGCCCAGAGCCACCGCATGCGCGGTGGAGCGGAGGCTGAAGTCTCCGACACGGCAGATCAGGATATAAGCGACGGCGAGGTTGAGAACGCCCCACATCACGTTAACGGTCGCAGAGGAGAGTCCTTGCCCCGGCGGCTTGGCGAAGGGGCTTTGAAAAGGACGTCCCATCAACCCGCTGACGACGTGGGGAATTGCATTGCAAAGAAACACCCCGCCGAAGAAATACGAAATGAGACTCGGCCAGTTCATCAGTCGCCTTCCTTTCCGTTTGATCAGAAGTTCGCAAACCGCGCGTTCAAGTCGGCGATCGGGGGAAAGCCGACATCCCGCAGACGCGCTTTGGAATTTTCCCGGCCGACGTGTCCTATCGGACGCGGGCTTTGAGGTGTCCACGTGGGCAGCACCAGCGTCAGGCGCTCAGCGCTATAAGGCCCTCGGGACGCCCGGGATGAATGGGGATGATCGTCGCCAAGCCGCTGGCATCGAGGATCTCTCGCACCTGCTCGTTGACCCCGCAAAGCGCGAACGCGGCGCCCGAGGCCTTGGCCTTGTTCATCAGCAGCAGGACCGCGCGAATTCCGGCGCTGGTGACGAAATCGATCTCGGCGAAGTCGATCAGGATCTTCGGATTTTCGCCGGTGATCAGTTCGCCGACCTCCTTGGCGAACGCCGTGCTGTAGATGCCGTCGAGGCGACCGGTGGCGGTCACCACATAGGCGTCGCCGACCCGCTCCTTCTGGATTTCCATACCCAGCCCCCTGCTTGCGTTCGGTATTCCCCGGCCGCGACCGGCGCATAAAACCAAAACTCGGCACAATGGTCGAGCGCCCTCTTCAACAAAGCCGCCGCTCGAAGGCCTGAAGGCCATCTGACTAACGTTGTGGTGAATTTACTCGTGGCCGCCGTTCGCAATGGGGGCTAACAAGATGAATTCTGCTCCGTCCGCACTCGAGCGATGGGTGATGGTTCCGCCCAATTGCTTGGTAAGCGCCACTAGGACGCGCATCCCAAGCCCCCTTGATTTCGCCATGTCGAAATCGGCCGGCAAGCCCAGCCCGTTGTCGGTCACCGACAGCAATATTTTTGCATCTGTCGCCATAGTAAGCCTGACGGCAACGTGGCCGGAACGGGGCTGCTCCGGAACGCCATGCTTCGCGGCGTTTGTGACAAGTTCGTTCGCAATCAACGCAATGGGAATGGCACGATCGGCATTGACGCGTATACTCACATCGGCAGCGTAATCGAGCCGGCAGCGCGGGTTGACGCGACTCGCGTCACCGCAAACGTCATTCAAATACACGTCGAGTGCGATTGTTTCGATATCTTCGTCGTAACACAGCCGCTCGTAAGCGCGGCCGATGGTCGAGACACGGCTTGACGCCTCGTCAAGAAGCTCCGCAAGAGCGGCGTTGTTCAAAGCACTGGCTTGCAGGTGCAGCATACTCGTCACGGTCTGAAGACTGTTTTTGACGCGGTGTGTAATCTCCCTGAGCAGAACCTGATGCCGGTCAAGGGCGTCCTTCAGCCGGCGCTCGTCCCGCTGCCGTTCAATTGCCATACCTAGAATGTTTGCAGCACCCTGAAGGAAAGCGATGTCATTCTGATTGAATTCTCCCTCGCTGCGGCTATCGACCTCCAGCACGCCGTACGGCGCGCCGTTACCTTGAAGAATGACGTTCATTGCGCGTCTGATGCCGTGCTGAACGAGCAATTCCGGGGTTCTAAATCGTTGCTCGTTTTCGAGGTGATTGGAAATGACCGGCTTGCCGGTATGCAGGGCGAACCCGGACGGCGATTCCTGATCCACACCGATCGTCGCCTTCCCCACAATGCCTTCATTCCAACCGACACCTGCCCGCACCAGGAGTTGATTTTCCGTCGGAAGGTATTCCAAAACTTTGCAGAATTCCGAATTCATACCCTCTGCGGTAAGCCGCACGGTCTCATTGAGCAGCTCTGGAAATGACCTGCCCTGCAATGCCGCAACGCCCAATTCAGCAAGAATCTCTTGCTGATGAATCCGCTGTTGAAGGGCGCGCGTTGTGCGATCTGGACCCGCCGGACTGGGCTCCACTATTGGCTGCGGTCGGTCAGATCCGTCGCTCGAACTCATGTCAAAAGAACCCATCTCATATGAGCCCGCATCAAAGGACCCACGCCTCAAGGGAACTGCCGGGGGCCGAATATCAGGGCCCGCTATTGGAAATGGCTATGCGTTGGCAATTTAGCTAGAGAGGCCGGCCTAGCGCCCTACTAAGCGTCAGGGCCGACGCACTCTTTTGAGCTCGACTCGATTGAGGTCTCAGACGGCGAGTGCCTCCAGGATCAGGTTCGTGATTGCATCGGGTGTGGCAGCGATGTGAGAGGATTCTGCACGCTGGTGCAGTTGATGCCTTTTGGCTGGAGGCGCGCGATGACCTTCGACCAGCAAGAGCCGTCGGCAAACAGCCCGTGCACGAAGACGGCATTTTTTGTCTTCATCGATGTCTGGACTGCTGTCTGGGCGTTGGCCACTCGCGTGAACCCTGGAAGGGCGGCAGCAACAACCGCAGCCACGATCAATGACCGGCGGTTCATCATATCTCCTGTTGGCAATGGCCCGACCCGTTAAGGCACAGACGATCAGACGTTACTTTCGAAGAATTGCGCCGTTTAACGGGATGTTGCCGCGAAGCGCGAGCGGGGCGCACAACGGTTGATTCTTTGATTCGCATCTATTCGCTCCCTCCGCCGCCGGAGCGTGAGCGGAGGACGAAGCGAAAAAGCCCGCCCGATCAATCGTTTGTCTCTGCAGCGGTGACATGACTTGACACCGAGGCCGTGACGAGTATTGGAAGCGCATCTCGCTTACCGAAAGGACGCCAGCCGGTCACTCCGGCTGGTGGAGCGGGAGCGGTTCCCGCGGGTGGGGGGTCGTGGCCTCCGCTCCCGGGCGGCTTCGGGACAA